>PFUR01000069.1 GCA_002790195.1 Flavobacteriales bacterium CG_4_9_14_3_um_filter_40_17 | reverse complement strand
GTTTCGTTGGTTATTTGTAAATCAAACTCACAGTTGGATACACTAAATAAGCTGGGGGCTGAAGAAATTCCTGTGCTTGTTTCGGTCACTTTCCACATATAGTTGCCTGCTGCTGGGTTTTCTCCTCCCTGATTGCGATTAGCTGTTCTTTTTACGGTATCTGCCAGGGCTTTACCGGCTTTAAATTTTGCTACTTTTTGCGTAGGGACAACCGTTTGTTTCATGTTTTCCTCCAAATAAATACGCTCATTCTTGCCGTCGGAAAGGACTTCAAAAACTTCAATACTGTATCTTGGATTTTCTACAATGCCGGACATACGCCAAGTAAAGTCGGGCAATGTACCTATTTGATAGCTCATGCCGTTGCGCGGTGTGAGCAAGACAATTTGGTTTTGATTTGCTTGCTCGTTTCCTCCGACAGGATTGCCGTACCCGACTTTAATGTCGGATGTTATTTTTGTCGTATTGTCAGCATGGGTGTCTTTAATGATGGGTTTATCTGTTGTGACGGTCAATTCAATTCCATTCACATCGTTTCCACACTTTTCACTGTTGGATGCAATGGCCATCACAAAAAAACCATACTTCACTTTTCCGGGATTGTCTCCACGCCACGCCACTTCGTCCGGCCATGAAAATAGAGTTTCTTCGGTTTCGCCTTGGTAGAGAATGGTTTTTTCTTTGCCGTTATAGGCTACAAGTTCAACCCTGTAGGAAGCCACCAAATCTGCTTTGGATGATTTCCATCGGAATACGGGTGGTATGGAGAGGTCGGCTATAAACTTCGACTTGCTCGCCGGAAAGATGATTTCCACCTGGTTGCAGTTCTTGTTTTTCTTAAAAGAACGAATCAGCCCGCCCAAATCTACACTGATGCCCATACCGACAGAAGTAGAATTTGTCTTTTGGGTTTTGGTAGGAGTCTTGACATCTCGTGGTTCTTTGACAGTTCCATCAGGTTTTACCTGTGCACTAAGACAAGCGTAACTGATTAGCGCAATTAAGAGAAGTTTATATTTCATTGTAAAGTACTTTAAAAGTGTGAATTTAAGATTTCTTTAAGATTTTTGAAACTCCTATTTGATTATGTACAGGGTTGGGTTGAGGAAAGGGCTGTTTCATTAGAAGAATTAGTTAAAATTAGATTTTTAATAACAATATGACATTTGTCATGTTTTAAAAAATCGGTTTAAAGTATTTTTGTCTTTCGATTCAGGTATTTGTATGAGCGTCATTTATCTTCTTATTTCGGTCTCGCTACTTGTGGCGATGGTTTTCTTGGTGTTATTTATCATCTCTGTGCGCAACGGACAGTACGATGATACCTACACGCCTTCTGTCCGTATGCTATTCGAAGAAGAAGAAAAAACCAATCAGGAAAAAAATAATTAACCAATCATTAATTTTTTATTAGATGGAAATCCAAACTTTTTCGTATGACAACAAGATTGTCAAAAAGTTCGTCGTAGCAACCATGCTATGGGGTATAGTCGGCACCTTGGTCGGACTGCTTTTAGCCTTTCTTTTCATATTCCCGAAGTTCACAGAAGGTATTTCTTGGCTCAGTTTTGGAAGGCTCAGGCCATTACACACCAATGCGGTCATATTCGCATTTGTAGGGAACGCGATTTTCGCCGGGGTTTACTACTCCCTGCAGAGGTTGCTCAAAGCGCGTATGTTTAGTGATTTTCTGAGTAACGTCAATTTTTGGGGCTGGCAATTAATCATTGTGGCTGCCGCTATTTCTTTACCCTTGGGTTTTACTTCTTCTAAGGAATACGCCGAATTGGAATGGCCGATAGACATAGCCATCGTACTGATTTGGGTAGCTTTTGGCATCAACATGATCGGAACCATTCTCAGAAGGAGAGAACAACATTTGTATGTAGCCATTTGGTTTTATATTGCAACCTTTGTAACGGTCGCCTTACTTCATATTTTCAATAGTTTTGAGTTGCCAGTCAGTTTTATGAAAAGCTACTCTGTCTATGCCGGTGTGCAAGATGCATTAGTCCAATGGTGGTATGGGCACAATGCGGTAGCCTTTTTCCTGACAACACCGTTTTTGGGAATCATGTATTATTTTGTTCCCAAAGCTGCAGACCGTCCCGTTTATTCTTATAAGCTTTCCATCGTCCACTTCTGGTCGCTCATTTTCATCTACATTTGGGCAGGACCTCACCACTTGCTTTACACCGCTCTGCCTGATTGGGCACAAAACCTCGGTGTGGTTTTCTCTATCATGCTCATTGCCCCATCTTGGGGTGGAATGATCAATGGTTTGTTGACCCTTCGCGGCGTGTGGGACAAAGTACGGGTAGATCCTGTTTTGAAATTTATGGTTGTAGCCATTACAGGTTACGGTATGGCCACTTTTGAAGGTCCGATGTTGTCCATAAAATCGATTAATGCGATTGCACACTATACCGATTGGATCATTGCGCACGTTCACGTAGGTGCATTGGCGTGGAACGGGTTTATGACCTTTGGGATGCTTTATTGGATGGTGCCAAGGTTGGCAAAAACAAAACTTTTCTCAATCAAACTAGCTAACTTCCATTTTTGGATTGGCACTTTAGGAATAGTCATGTACACCTTACCGATGTATGTAGCCGGTTTCTTGCAAGCCTCCATGTGGAAAGAATTTAGCCCTGATGGGACATTGGTTTACGGGAATTTTCTCGAAACTGTTACCCAGATCATGCCGATGTATTGGATGCGCGCTATCGGCGGGTCACTTTACATTGTGGGGATGCTCATAGGTGTTTATAATATTGTAGTGACGATGGTAAATGGGTCGGTTATCGAAGACGAGTCCGTTCAAGCCCCTGCTTTACAAAAGGTCAGAAAAACAAGGCTCGCCGGTGAAACCTTCCATGGTTGGTTAGAACGCAAACCGGTAAAATTGACCATTTTGGCTATCGTAGCTGTGTTGATTGGTGGTATTGTTCAGATTGTCCCAACCCTTTTGATTAAGTCCAATATTCCGACTATAACCAGCGTGAAACCTTACACACCACTCGAATTGGAAGGAAGAGATTTATACATCCGCGAAGGTTGTGTGTCTTGCCATTCGCAAATGATCCGGCCGTTTAGAAGTGAAGTCGCGCGTTTTGGTGATTACTCAAAAGCAGGCGAGTACGTTTACGACCACCCGTTTTTGTGGGGAAGCAAGCGCACCGGTCCCGATTTGCACCGCGTAGGAGGAAAGTATAATGACAATTGGCATTTTAACCACTTATACGATCCGCAAATCACCTCGCCAAACTCTATCATGCCTTCTTACAAATGGATTATTAAGAACAGGTTGAATACAGATTATTTGCAAAAGAAAATGAGTGTGATGGCTACATTGGGAGTGCCATACACCGCAGAAGATATTCAAAATGCAAACGAAAACCTGCGTGCCCAAGCCGAGCAAATCGAAAAAAACCTTCATGCTGATCCGGATTTTGTGGCAAGCTATGAAGCCGAAAAGAAATATGACCAAGAAAACAATTTGGAGTTTGTCCCGATGAGCCAACGTGAAGTGGTCGCCTTGATTGCCTATTTGCAACGATTGGGTACTGACATCAAAGTAGAAACAATCATCAATGAACCAAAACAATAAGTCATGTTGAAGTTTATCAAAAACCACTTGGAAACCATCGCAGGTATTGAAATATATCCGCTGATTTCGCTCCTCATATTTTTTATCTTCTTTGTCATCTTGTTTTGGTGGGTGCTTACCGCCAAGAAAGAATACATCGACCATGTTAGCAAAATTCCATTAGATCAACCTAAAAACGACGAACTATGAAAAAACTAACACCATACGTCAGAGTAGTCCTGATTTTTGGACTTATATTTTTCTTTGTTGAATATTTTATCGATTCCGAAAAACCGGCGTTTATCGAATTTCCGCTGGTAGCACTTTTCTTGAGTTTGATATTGTTTGTTTTGATTGCCATCGAAGTTACCTACGGAGCGATTGAAAACATCGTCTATCAACTTTTGGATGAAAAGCAAAAAGAAGAATTTTTAAAAGAAAGAAGTTTTACCGACAGCCATTCATCGTATAAAAAATGGATGAGATGGCTAACCAAAAGTAAACCGGTAGAGCAAAATGAGGAAATCTTGCGGGAACACGATTTTGACGGTATCCAAGAACTTGATAACGCGCTTCCGCCTTGGTGGCTCTACGGTTTTTACTTCACCATTATTTTTGCAGTTGTCTATTTGGTTCGTTTTCACGTTTTGGGAGGTGACAATCAAATTCAAGAGTTTGACAAAGCCCTGACTGAGGCGAACGCAGCCGTTCAGGAATACAAAAAAAACAATCCGGATTTGATGGATGCATCGAATGTAGCCTTGCTGACCGAAGCCGCAGATCTCGAAAAAGGAAAAGCTATTTTTCAAGCCAACTGTATTCCTTGTCACGCGCCGGACGGTGGTGGTGGAATTGGCCCTAACCTAACAGACAATCATTGGATACTCGGTCCGGGAATCAGCAGAATTTACACCACGATTTCGGAAGGCGGTCGTTCCGGAAAAGGAATGATACCATGGAAAACAACCTTAAAACCAATTGAAATGCAACAGGTTGCAAGCTATGTAATCAGTCTGAAAGGTACGACTCCTGCCAATCCGAAAGAAGCCGAAGGAGATATCATAGAGGAATAGATTATTAGCCAAAGGCTATAAGCCAATAGCTGACAACCGTTTAAAATAACAGTAGAACGAAATAAAATGAGTACGGTCAGTAAAAATAAATTTCGAGACAAGATAAGTACGATTGATGAAAAGGGCAACCGATCTTGGATTTATGTTAAAAAAGTAAGGGGTAAATTTTTTAAATACAGAACAATTCTAAGCTGGTTTCTGATAGCTTTTCTGGTTTTAGCGCCATTTGTGAAAGTAAAAGGGCATCAGTTTTTGATGTTCAATGTGCTGGAAAGGAGATTCAATATTTTTGGTTTTCCATTTTGGCCACAAGATTTTCACTTATTTGTGATATCGATGATTATAGCGGTAATTTTTGTGGCCTTTTTTACGGTGGCTTTCGGAAGGTTATTCTGTGGTTGGGTCTGCCCGCAGACCATCTTTTTGGAAATGGTTTTCCGAAAAATCGAATATTGGATAGAGGGAGACAAAGGCGCTCAAATTCGTTTAGACAAAGAGCCTTGGCATTTTGAAAAAATCAGGAAAAAACTCAGCAAGTGGATGTTGTTTTTTGTGATTTCTTTTTTTGTTGCCAATATCTTTTTAGCCTATTTAATCGGCGGTGATAAATTGATAGAAACCATTACCGATAATCCGAAAAGCCACATGGAAACATTGTTTTCCCTTTTGATATTCACCGCTTTATTCTATTTTGTATTTGCTTGGTTTAGAGAACAAGTCTGCATAATTGCCTGTCCTTACGGAAGATTGCAAGGGGTGTTGTTGGACGACAAATCCATCGTGGTCGCGTATGATTACAAACGTGGTGAAAAAGAAGCAGGCCGGGGAAAATATAAGAAAAATGAAGACAGAATTGCATCCGGCAAAGGAGATTGTATCGACTGTTTTCAGTGTGTACACGTCTGCCCGACAGGAATTGATATCAGAAACGGAACACAATTGGAATGTGTCAACTGCACCGCTTGTATAGATGCCTGCGACGAGATGATGACCCACGTAGGACTACCCAACGGTTTGATTCGTTATACATCTGAGTTGGAAATAAGCAAAAACGAGCCGTTCAGGTTTACCAATCGGATGAAAGGTTATTCGGTAGTCCTAACCCTGTTGTTTGCTGTTTTTTTCGCTATGTTGGTTTCTAGAAATAGCGTGGAAGCTAACTTACTCAGGTTGCCCGGCCAACTCTATCAACGAATGGATAACAACATCATCAGCAATGTGTTTACCTATAAGATTATAAACAAAACGATGGAAGACATTGAAAATGTTCATTTTAAATTGAGTTCCGGCGAAGGCATCATCAAGGAAGTAACAGGAAAACCTATTCATGTAAGCGGAAATAGCCTACAGCAAGGCACGCTTTTTATTCAATTAAAAGAAAGCAAACTGCAAGATGAGAAAACGAAATTGAAGATTGATGTTTATTCCGGCAACAAAAAAATAGAAACAACGTCCACGACCTTCATGGGCCCGCGAAGGTTTCATTGAGATTTATAGAAAATTAAGCTAATATATGATTATGAAAATCAATTGGGGAACAGCTGTCGTCATCGCCTTTGTCTGCTTTGCAGCATTCATCTTGACATTTGTTTTTTTGGCAACCACCCAAAAAAAATACGACCACGAGTTGGTCACGCAGAATTACTATGAACAAGAAATTCATTTGCAAAATGATATTGACAGTCAAAATCTCGCCAATAAACTCCAATATAATTTAGAAATTTCGTCTTCAAACAAAGGTGTTTTAATTCATTTCCCGGACCAAACAAGCTTCATTAAAATAACCGGGATAGTGTCCTTTTACAGGCCATCCGATCAACGCTTAGATTTTGAAATACCCATTTCATTATCTTCTTCAAAAATGCTCATACCTGACGAAGTGTTGGCGGGTGGCCGATGGGACATTAAAATTCGCTGGCATTACGAAGGACAGGAATTGTTGTTTAAAAAACAAATCACCTACTGATGTTATATTCTGCTTTGGTTATCGGCTTAATAGGTAGTTTGCACTGCGTGGGCATGTGTGGTCCTATCGCGCTGATGCTTCCGCTCAACCGAAATAATCCGGTTGTTGCTTTTTTTCAAATCATGCAGTACCATCTTGGCCGCATCTTGAGTTATTCTTTTTTGGGGCTTCTGTTTGGGTTGTTTGGCAGAGGATTGTTTGTGGCTGGCATGCAACAGAAACTTTCGCTTTGGTTAGGTGCACTGCTCATAGCAGGGCTTTTGATGAGCTATTTTTTTCGCTTAAAAATACCGGCATTTAAACCCTATACCCGGCTTCTGATGCGTTTGCAGTCAAGCATGGGGGAACAACTAAAAAAACGTTCGCCTCATACCACTTTTTTGATGGGTTTACTTAACGGTTTTCTCCCCTGCGGCATGGTTTACATGGCTTTGTTTGGCGCTGTCGCTATGGGAAAACCGGCAGAAGGGGCAATTTATATGATTGCTTTTGGGCTTGGCACCGTCCCGCTTATGAGTGCGGTTGCTTTTTTGGGTAAAAAATTACCACAAGTTTTCAGAGTCAATTTTCGCAGGTTAACTCCGCTTTTCGTCCTAATTATTGGGGTTTATTTTATGATACGTGGTGCAGGTTTAAATAACTATTGGTCTCCGGCTTTACAACAAATGCAAGTGAAAACACAAGCAGATTGTGTATCGCCTGCCATGCATGGGAATCGATAGTAAGGGGGAGATGCCCGTTTTAAATAGGAATATGTGCGCATGCCTGTTTCCAAATGTTTATTTAATTTCCTACTTTTGCAGCATGATTCAAATCAAAACTTCCGAAGAAATCGAGTTGATGCGTGAAAGTGCTTTAATTGTTTCCAAAACTTTGGGCATGTTGGCCAAAGAAGTAAAATCTGGCGTTACAACTTTGCATCTCGACAAACTGGCAGAAACATTCATCCGGGATCATCATGCTGAACCGGGATTTCTCGGTTTATATGGTTTTCCCAATACGCTTTGCGTGAGCCCAAATGCCCAAGTGGTGCATGGCATCCCCAATGACAAACCCTTGCATGAAGGCGACATTATTTCCATTGATTGTGGTGCACGCAAAAACGGTTTTTACGGTGACCACGCCTATACTTTTGAAGTAGGGGAGGTTGAGCCGGAGGTGAAAAAACTTTTGGAAGTTACCAAAGCTTCACTTTATGTTGGCATCCGCGAGTTTAAAACCGGAAATAGAGTAGGGGACGTGGGCTTTGCTATTCAAAATATTTGTGAGAAACACGGTTATGGTGTGGTACGCGAACTCGTAGGGCATGGATTGGGGAAAGTCATGCACGAAGACCCCGAAATGCCCAATTACGGCAGAAGAGGCCATGGGAAAAAGTTTGTGGAAGGATTGGTTGTCGCCATCGAACCGATGATTAACATGGGGACGCACCGCATTCGCCAGCTCAAAGATGGCTGGACGATTCTCACGGCAGATGCTAAACCCAGTGCGCATTTTGAACACGATGTAGCCATCGTGGACGGGAAACCCGAATTGTTGTCGACCTTTGCCTATATCTACGAAGCATTGGGAATCATTTCCGAAGAGGAAAATGAATTTCGAGCGCACGCATTTGTATTGTAGGCCACATGTTTTTCAAATTCATACTTAACTCAATTCCAAGGCCGTTGCTCATCCGACTGAGTTATTGGGTACGCCCGTTTTTGGTGTTGTGGTATCGAGGCGACCGGTTTACGGACCCGATTGATGGGAGGAGTTATCGAAAGTTTCTTTCGTATGGATACGAAAATCAACGGGATAATGTTTTGGCTCCGGGTACACTTTCGCTTGAACGGCATCGATTGCTTTGGTTATATTTGAAAAACGAAACGGATTTTTTCATCAACCCTGTCCAAAAAAAAGTATTGCATGTCGCACCCGAACAAGCTTTTTACAAGCGTTTCAGAAATCTGCCAAATATAGATTACACCACTACCGATCTTTTGTCTCCTTTGGCTGATGTGAAAGCAGATATCTGCAATTTGCCCTTTGAAAACAATACTTTCGACTGGATATTCTGCAACCACGTTTTAGAACATATTCCTGATGATGCCCAAGCCATCCGTGAGCTATACAGAGTGATGAAACCCGGTGGAACTGGCATCTTTCAAGTTCCACAAGATATGAGTAGAGAAAAAACGTTTGAAGATAATTCAATCACGGAAGCAAGAGAACGCGCACGCATTTTTGGCCAATACGATCATGTGCGGGTTTATGCAAAAGATTATTTCGACAAATTACGTTTTTACGGTTTTGAAGTAAACGCAATCGATTATGGGGTTGTTATCGGAAAAGAAAGGATAGAAAAATATCGTCTTAGTGAAGGAGAAAGGTTGCCGGTTTGCTATAAACCTATTCAATCAGATAAGATTTGAATCCGGGGGTGATATACGTTTGAAGATTTCCGTTTTCATCTAAATAAAGAATGTAAGCATCCATCTTTGATGCCAAACTATCTAATATTTGCATTGATTTTTCTAAATCCGAGGCCATAAAAACGGTTGCGTAGCCATCCGCATCCATACAATGAGCCGCCAAAACAGAAGCACTCAGTATGTTGCTCTTTTGTGGGTAGCCCGTTTTTGGGTTGATGGTGTGTACATAACGTTCGCCGGTAATTGTATCGATGTAGAATTTTCGATAGTTTCCGGAGGTTGCCAAAGCCATGTTTTTGAGTTTTAGGGTAGCTATCAGCCTCCCGTTTTGGCTTTGTTGTGGGTTGTCAATGGCCACAAGCCAATCAAAATTATTAGACAGGTTTTTACCGCCGGCACGAATTTCACCACCTATTTCCACTAGATAGTTTTCAATCTTTTTCGATTCGAAAAAACGCGCGACCAAATCAACAGTGAACCCTTGCGCGATGGCATTGAAATCCAAATAGGTTTGTTTAAATTCTTTTTTGACTGTGCCATTGGGGCGGATTGAAACCTTTTCAAGTCCGGTAAACTTCAAAATACTGTCAACCTTCAGGCTGTCCATCTCTATTTTCTCTCCGGGGCCAAATCCCCAAGCGTTTACCAAAGCCCCGACAGTTGGGTCGAATATGCTGTCGGATTGTTGCCATATTTCAACGGATATATAAAATACTTCTTTGAATAAGGTGTCAACTTTTACCCACTTATTTTCGTTTACTTTCGAAATGATAGAATTAGGGATGTAGGTGGACATCGACAGATCAACTGCTTCGAGGATGGAATCTATTTGTGGTTGATAGTCCTTGTTTAAAGAATCAAAATATTTGATGCTGTATGTCGTTCCTTGTGCATTTCCAATCAAATGAACCAATTGGCTTCTTTTTTCCCGCTTGTTGCATGCAATGAGTAGAAACACAAACAAAGGGAAATAAATCAGTCGTAATTTTGAAAATGCCACGGCTTAGTTGTTTAATTTATTTTTAAAAATTCTTTAAAGTTTACCACAAAATTAGTTTCTTTTTCCAAAGGTTTGGAAAAATCTTTTGCGTTGGCAAGGCCAACACCCGCGTAAAGCACTTTTGCTTGATGTTTTTCCGCGTGATACACAAAAGTTTGCATCCAAATTTCATCGTACTGTTCCGGATGCTCAGGGTAGGATATGGCTTTCACCAAAACAAAATACCGGATATTTTTTTTATCAACACACACAAATTGAGGGTGTTTGTAGATTTTACTGTTCACGGAAATAAATTCAAATCCAAGGTCTTCCAGTTTTTTCCCAACAATATTCATGGCCAAATTATGAAGCTCTTGTTTGCTAAGTTTTGTCATATTTTAGAATAAAAAAACCGACACCAAGGCATCGGTTTATTCGGGATTTTAAAATTTTTAAACTAACCTCCAAAGTCATCGAATCTGACATTTTCAGGAAGAACACCATAGTCGTCACACATTTTGATGACAGCTTGGTTCATCATGGGAGGACCGCAGAAGTAGAATTCGATATCTTCAGGTGAGTCGTGCTTGCTCAAATAGTTGTTGATTACAACTTGGTGAATAAACCCAACAAATCCGTCACCCGGGCCATCTAAAGTTTCTTTTACCTTCCAGTTGTCTTCAGGCATAGGTTCGGATAGAGCGATATAAAATTTAAAGTTCGGAAAATCTTTTTCCAAGGCTCTGAAGTGATCGGTATAAAATAATTCTCTTTTGGATCGGCCACCATACCAGAAACTTACTTTTCTTCCGGTTTTTACGGTGCGGAAAAGGTGGTAGAGATGCGAACGCATCGGTGCCATACCGGCTCCTCCACCAACATAAAGCATCTCGGCATCCGATTCGTTGATAAAAAACTCGCCGTAAGGCCCGGAAATAGTTACTTTGTCTCCCACTTTTCTAGAAAAAATATAGGAAGAGGCAATACCCGGATTGACGGACATCCAATCATTTTTGGCTCGATCAAAAGGAGGTGTTGCAATACGCACGTTTAACATCACCCGATGGCCTTCCGCAGGATAGCTTGCCATCGAATAAGCGCGTTCAACGACTTCATCGTTTTTCATGACAAGTGGCCAAAGTTTAAACTTATTCCATTCCAATTTGAATTTCTGTGGTTCGCCCGGATGTTCGACCGGATGTGCTGTGATATCAATATCCGTAAAGTTTACTACGGTCGGTGGAATTTCAATTTGAATGTATCCACCGGCTTTGTAGTCCATGTCTTCAGGTATTTCGACCACAAATTCTTTAATAAAGGAGGCAACGTTATAGTTTGAAACAACCGTAGCTTCCCATTTTTTAATTCCAAAAACTTCTTCCGGAACCAAAATAGTCATGTCTTGTTTGACTTTAACTTGGCAGCCTAAACGCCAGCCATCGGCTAATTCTTTTCGCGTAAAGTTTGGTATTTCTGTTGGCAAGGGTTCTCCGCCCCCTTCAAGCACACGGCATTTACACTGCAAACAAGTTCCACCACCACCACAAGCTGATGGCAAAAATATTTTACTGTTTCCAAGAGTTGACAACAAGGAATTTCCTGCAGAAACCACTACATCATTTTCCCCATTGATATGGAGTGTTACGGGCCCGGAGGCAACCAATTTCGCTTTGGCGTATAGAAGCATACTCACTAGGATAAAAATGATAATTAAAAAAACGGTAACTGCACTTACAATGACTGATAGACCCATGATGTAAATTTAAATTTTTCTAAAGTTTAATTCCCATAAAACTCATAAAAGCGATGGCCATGAGCCCGGTTAGTATGAATGTAATCCCCAAACCTTTTAGGGGTGCGGGTATGTTTGAATATGAAATTTTTTCTCTGATGGAGGCAATGGCCAAGATGGCTAAAAACCAACCAACCCCGGAACCTAATCCGTAAACAGAGGCTTCGGAAATAGTAGAAAAATCTTTTTGTTGCATAAAGAGTGATCCGCCCAAAATAGCACAGTTTACAGCTATCAGCGGAAGAAATATTCCCAATGCACCATAGAGGGCAGGTGCGAATTTTTCAACAACCATTTCAACCAATTGAACCATCGATGCTATTACCGCTATAAAAAGGATATAGCTTATAAAACTCAAATCCATTTGGGCAAATTGTGGACCTAACCATTTGAGGGCTCCTTCTCTTAATAAGTAGTTGTCAATTAAATAGTTAAGTGGAACCGTGATGGCTAAAACAAATATAACAGCAGCACCAAGCCCAACGGCTGTTTTTACGGTTTTTGACACGGCCAAATAGGAACACATTCCTAGAAAGTAGGCAAAAATCATGTTTTCTATAAAGACACTTTTAACGAAGAGGTTAACCAATTCCATAGTGATTCATTTAGGATGTGAATGATTATTTTTCGATTAGTTTACGGTTTCTTGAGCGTTGTACCCAAATCAGCAAACCTACCGTGATAAGAGCCATGGGAGATAACAGCATCAGGCCATTGTTCATGTATCCCATTTGATAGACTTCTTCGGGTATAACATGAAAACCAAACAATTTTCCGGAACCTAACAATTCTCTGAAAAAGGCTACAATAACCAAAATGATACCATATCCCGCAGCGTTTCCGATACCGTCTAAAAAAGATTTCCAAGGTCCGTTGGCCAATGCGAATGCTTCTAAACGTCCCATAACTATACAATTTGTAATGATTAGCCCGACGAAAACAGATAGTTGCTTGCTGACATCATAAGCAAAAGCTTTCAGTATCAAATCGACTAAAACAACCAAACCGGCTACGATAACCAATTGCACGATAATTCGGATTCTGTTTGGTATGAAATTTCGTATAAGCGAAACAATCACATTGCTCGAAGCGACAACCGCCATTACTGCAATTGCCATAACAAGGGCAGGTTTCAGCTGTACGGTGATTGCCAAGGCAGAACAAATACCGAGTACTTGAACGGTAATCGGGTTGTTGTCGTTGAGTGGGTCTGTGACCAATGCTATATTCTTTTTTGACAATAAAGGTTCTTTTTCTTCATTAACAAAAAGGACGATAGGCTTATCCTGTTTTTTTTCTTTTTTGGCAGCCATGATTTTAAGGTTTCTGAATTGCTAAATTTGATTTAATATTTTTGAAATAAAGGCTGTATCGCGACAATCTTTCTGCAAGCATATTGGAGACACCTTTACTGGTAATCGTAGCACCGGAGATGGCATCAACTGCGTTGTCGTCTTTTCGGGTTCCAGCCAAATCGTTGTTGCCTTTCACTACCTGAACACCTGTTAGCTCTCCATTTGCGTTATAAATTTTTTCGTTTTGGAATTGCTGTTGAAACCATTCTGTGGTGATTTCCCCGCCTAAGCCCGGTGTTTCTCCTTTGTGGTCAAAGACAGCACCTTTCACGGTATTTAAGTCTTCTTCGATGGAAATATACCCCCATATAGCATCCCACAATCCCGCGCCTCTAAGCGGAATGATGTAATATTTTTGCCCTTCGTTTTCAGCTATATACAGTGGGAAACGTTGTATGTTAACCGGTTTTTTTAGTTCCTGAGCTAAGTTGATGTTGAACGCATCTACCGATTCATCAACTGTTCCGTCTTCTTTCAGCGACAATTGCTCCTTGATGATTTGGTTGTATAATTTTTCGGCACCTTCACGATCCGTCTGAACGTCAACTGTTAAAAGTATATTTTGCATTTTTTCCAAACGAACGTTTTTGTCAATCCTACCTTTGGTGCTTACAGCGGCAAACGCAAGAAGTACTCCAATCACCACAACCATGATGATGGAGAAAATGAATGTATATTTGTTACTGTTGGTATCCATTACGAAACGGTTTTAATATTTTGAACTGCGATGAGTCGTTTTTTTCTTTTTTTGATATTGGCATTGACTACATAATGATCTATTGTTGGTGCAAATACATTCATCAACAAGATGGCGAGCATTACTCCTTCCGGATAGGCAGGGTTGAGCACCCTGATTAGAATGCAGAAGAAGCCGACCAAAAATCCGTATATCCATTTTCCTTTTTCTGTTTGTGCGGCCGAAACGGGGTCAGTGGCCATAAATACGATGCCAAAAGCCAATCCGCCGACAATCAAATGTTCATACCAAGGGAATCCCATCAAGGGGTTCACAGGAAATTGATTCAACAACAAAGCTGTCAATGCTGCTCCGATAAAACCACTTAAGATGATTCGCCAACTTCCAACTCCGGTTAAGATTAGGATAGCGGCTCCGGCTAATATCCACAAGGTAGAAGTTTCTGATACTGATCCCGGAATAGAACCGAAAAACATATCAGAAGCATTCCACGCAATATCTTTACCGGCTGCCAATTTGCCAAGTATGGTTTCTCCTGAAATTGCGTCTATGTTGGTTGCTTCACTTACCCATACTTTGTCTCCGGACATAAAAGTAGGATAGGCAAAAAAAGCGAAAGCTCTCGCAGTCAGGGCGGGGTTAAGTACATTCATTCCTGTTCCGCCAAACGCTTCTTTCCCAATCAACACGGCAAAAACTACTGAGATAGCCAACATCCAAAGGGGAAGGTCTATCGGCATTATCATCGGAATCAACAAGCCGGTCACTAAGTAACCTTCATTAACTTCATGGCCGCGGTAAATGGCGAAAATAAATTCGATTCCCAATCCCACCGCGTAGGAAACCACAATCATCGGAATGATTTTGTAGGCTCCGTGTGAAAAAGCATCCCAAAAAGTAAAAGTTTCACCTAATTGAGAAAAATGCTGATATCCCGCATTGTACATTCCGTAAACCAATGCCGGCAACAAGGCAAGGATTACCATAAACATGGTCCGTTTTAAATCGACCGCATCTCGGATATGTGCTCCTTTTTTGGTGGTGTGGTCGGGTACAAATAAAAAGGTTTCCAATGCGCCAAACGCTGGCGCATACTTCTCAAACTTGGCACCTTTGAGAAAGGGTTTTTTCAGTTGATCAATTTTGGTTCTTAAAAAACTCATAGCTATTGTTATTAACCTACTTCTTTAATCATTAAATCTAAACCTTGCCGGATGATGTCTTGCGCTTCTATCTTAGAAGTATTTGCAAAATCTATCACAGCAAAATCTTCGGGGGCAACTTCGTAGATACCCAAATTTTCCATTTTCTCAATGTCATTTGCCAAACATGCTTTCAACAGTTGCATCGGGTAAATATCCATCGGGAAAACCTTTTCCATCTCTCCGGTAACGACAAATGCTCTTTCTTCACCATTCAGATTGGTGTCAACTGCTTGTGGTTTATTTTTTCTGAGCCAAGAAAAGGACGTTTTCGACAAACTTGGTATGTTGTTATCTACGAAAGGCAACCAACCGAAAAGCCTGTATTTATTGCCTTCAGGAATGACAGTCAGGCAGTCTTGATAAAATCCTAAATCGCCTTGCGCTGTTATTTTGATTCCGGTCAGCACATCGCCGTTGATGATACGATTGTTGTCGCCTTCCAATTTGTCTTTTAAGAAATTAGAAAGGTTGGCTCCCTGAGTGATTTTGTAATATTGGGGTTCTTTGATGCCTGTACCGGACAGGGCGATTACTCTGCCAGCATCAAATTGGCCGGTTGAGAAAAGTTTGCCAATCAGGGCAACGTCTTGCGGTGCAATAACCCATATTTTTTCACCTGCATTGATAGGTTTGACGTGGTGTATCAAGATACCGACATTTCCAGCCGGATGTGGGCCGCTTATTTTGTGGATATCCACATTTTTAATTTGACTAAAATAAGATGTTGAGTTCTTTTCAATACCTAAGTGAACTTTTCCCGCGGTTATTTTTGCTAAGGCATCTACGCCGGCTTGAAAATCTTTTTCCCGGTCTTTCAACGCAAATTCTACATCCGTACTCAATGGAGCCGAAGCGTAGGCAGAAATGAAAATGTCGCGGGGTTCATCGGCAGGATTGGCAACGATGTCATACGGCCGTTGTTTGATAAAAGGCCAACAACCAGATGCCAACAAATGTTTTTTGATTTCATCCGAAGTAAGATTATTTGGGTCTTTTCTGCTAAAATCTTTATAAACTTCTTTGGAATCAGCTTGGATCTGAATTTCTAAGATTCTCCTCTTTTCACCCCGGACGATTTCACCAATTGTCCCACTGACTGGGGAAACAACCTGTAATTGGTCATTGGTTTTGGAGTAGAAAATTGGGTCTCCCGCTTGAACTTTTGCACCTTCTTTTACCAAAAGTTTAGGTACAATTCCCGGTAAATCGGAAGGGTGGATGCTGTAAATTTGAGATCGTGGTGCGTCTTTAATAACTTTGTTGGCTTCGCCTTTAAGTTTGATTGAGATGCCCTTTTTGATTCTAATGTCTGTTGACATAGCCTGTGAGGTCTGAATTTATATTAAAATTTCTGAATTCGGTTGCAAATTTAATAATATTAATACAAGTTTGCATAATTATTGATTTAAAAATTATTTTTCAAAAGTTAATTTTGATATTATTAAAAACATAGGTGTTTTACAAACTAAAAAAGTCGAGAGGCCATTGATTTTATGACAAAAAAATCGTTGTATTTTCTAATTTTAACACTATACGGGCTCGCATCTTATGGGCAGTCAACGGAAATCGAACCGCCCGATTTTATCAAGTCTGTGAGTCTGCATGGCGAAAGCAACGACAGTTTTGTCCCTTTTGTACAAAAAGGAGATCCGGTAGTTTTGGAATTTGATGATTTGTTCGGCGATGAAGTCGATTATTACTACCGGATTGTTCATTTTGACAGTCAATGGAAACCTTCAGATTTGAGTAAATCAGAATACATAAATGGTCTGGACGAACAGCGCATCTCTGATTATAAAAATTCATTGAATACACTTCAGATTTATACCCACTATACCTTGTTGCTTCCCAATGAAAGAACTACTTTGAAGCTTTCAGGCAATTATATGATTGAAATTTTAGACTACAATTACGAAATTGTCTTTTCGAGAAAATTGGTTGTTTTTGAACCTTTGGTCAATGTAGAAGTTTATGCAAAACGCGCACGCGACATGAAGGACATTCAACAGAAACAATCGGTGCAATTTGTTGTGAACACGGCTGGTTATCAAATAGATAATCCTACGCAAAACATTAAAATAGTTGTCCTCCAAAATCATCAGTGGAACAGTGCCATTTCAAACTTGAAACCGCAATTTACCGCGGGCTACAACTTGGTTTATAAATACGACAAGGAAACCTCCTTTTGGGGAGGTAACGAATATTTTAATTTTGATTCGAAAGACATCCGGACTTCCACCGATCGTGTGTATGCTTCCAAAACCGAAGACGACGGGTTTCACGCATATCTCTATCCGGATGAAATTCGTGCAAACCAAATTTACACCTATTATCCGGACATCAACGGAAATTTTGTCATTCGGACTATGCAAGGCCAAGATGCGTCCATTGAATCTGAATATGTGTGGGTACATTTTTCTTTACAAGATTTTTTCGAATTAAATGACAGGAAAGTGCATGTCTATGGAGCATTCAACAATTACGCGGTCGACAATCAAACACTTTTGGAGTATAATAAATTCAGCAAGACTTACCAAGCTGCTTTTTATCTCAAGCAAGGATTTTATAATTACACTTATGTGGTTGAAAACCCGGATGGAATCATTGACAAACACAGTTTAAACGGTTCGCATTTTCAAACGGAAAACACCTATTCGGTTTTGGTTTATTACCGAAAATTTGGAGACAGGCACGAAAGTTTGATTGGTTTAGGGGAAGGAAATTCAAGTTATATTACCGATTGATTTTTTTAAAAATAAAATCTATATTTGTCCTCTCAATTTTGGGGGATTAGCTCAGTTGGTTCAGAGCGCTACCTTGACAGGGTAGAGGTCACTGGTTCGAACCCAGTATTCCTCACTACTTTACTTCTTTTTCGGGTTTTGGAGTCAGATAAATTATTATATTTGTTTCAAAACCAACGCGATGAATCTATCAAAACCAACTTTTTCTAAAATTTTTATTTTATTCACATTTGTGATTCTGAGTATTTCTTGTGAAAAGAAAACATCGCTTTTCAACGGCAAAGACCTGAGCGGTTGGCATGCCGATGTTCCAATGAAAGACAGTCTGTCGGATGCGCCTGCTTCCTTCGTTGTTCGCAATGGACTTTTGGTAAGCATGGGCGAGCCGCGTGGCCACCTGGTCACGGATGAAGTTTTTGAAAACTACCACCTTGAGACCGAATACCGTTTTGCGGGCAAACCCGGAAATTGTGGCGTTTTAGTTCACGCTTCCACGCTACGCTTTTTGTATAAAATGTTTCCGAAGTCTATCGAAGTTCAGATGGAACATCAAAATGCGGGTGATTTTTGGGTGATTGGAGAAGATATAACCGTGCCGGACATGGAAAAATACCGTGGCCCGAAAGCCCATTGGGGAACCATCGAAGGCAAAGCGCGACAAATTCTCAATCTCACCGATAATTCCGAAAATACTTTGAATGAGTGGAACCTTATGGTCATTGAATGTTTGGACAATAGAATCAAAGTTTGGGTAAATGATGATTTGGTCAACTTTGGTTATGATGCAACCGTCCAAAAAGGACATATAGCCATTCAAGCCGAAGGCGCGGAAGTCGAATTTAAAAAAATCGAACTTCGACAGATCAACAAGCTCTCAAACTAATTTTTTTGATATGCCTTTTCCAAAATAGTGTTAATTTTATTTAAAATGAATCTAATTTTCATATATTTGGATTCAATGAGCACTAATCAGGTATGGTACAACAAATTACAAAGGGAATAAAAATTTCCGTAGAAACCCGTTTTGAGGGTACTTTCTACAAAAATTACCGTTTGCATTTTGCATTCGGCTATCGTGTTACTATCGAAAATCAAAGCAAGGATTCTGTTCAATTGACTTCTAGGCATTGGAAGATTTTAGACGCTTTAAATGATAAAGAAGTAGTTGATGGTGAGGGTGTTGTCGGAAAAAAACCGGTTATCAAACCCGGTGAAAAACACATTTACAATTCAGGTTGTTTGTTGGCTTCTCCATTTGGTGCCATGTGTGGTTTTTACAGCATGATTAATTTCACTTCCACCAAAAGATTTCAGGTTGTCATCCCTACCTTCAAGCTGAGCGCACCTTTCGCGTTGAATTAATCAGCAACTGTTCATCATAATTTCTAACAAAATCGAAACGATAGATTCGTTCGTTTTGTTTTATGTGGCAAAAAAGACAATGAGAATCATATACAAAACGATATTCTTTTTCTATTGAAAAATTCAAATTGTCAACGGAGAATACACCATCAAAATCCATTAGATGATGGTCGGCATACCTCTTGATTCTGTATAGATTTTGCAAAGCATTTTCCACAGTTATTGAAAACCAAGCACCGGCTCCGATGCCGTCTAAATATTGAGCTCCTATTTCCGGAGAAGAAAGAGTCTTTTCTTTTGGTGGCCATTCCGGATGTTTCTTATCGAAGAAGTTTGTCAGATTGTCGAGAAAAGTATCCTTGTTGTAAGGGTAGATGTTGCCGTTTTCCACATGAAAGATTTTTTTATCTATGCTGCCAAATGCCACATTTCCAAGCGGGCTCGGGGTAAACATTTTGATGCGTTTCAGGCCGGATTTCACTTTCGGGACAGTAGTCGAATTCAAAATGGAGTCTGTTACGAATCTCGAACAGTTGCTACCGTCTTTTATAAATCCACCATACGGAATGCTGCCCAAGCTTTGAATTTTTTTGATAAAATGAAGGGCTGTTTCAAAATGAATGCCATCACTCACTGAAGCAATCAACTTTCCTTTTCCATGCGTTTTTTCGGGATGCGCTTCGAGAAAGAGTAAAAAATCTTCAATATTCGAGAGATTTTCAAAGGCATCAAAACAGCCCTTGATTGGAATTTTCAACTCCCGGTCGGTTTCAAAACCCCGCACCCTTCCTTTTCCAAACGGGGTAACATACCTACCAAAATCGAAGTAGAAAGCTTCGCCGGTTTCTTTCTTAACCAGCACCAAAGCGGCATGTCCTGCTTTGAGATATTCTTTGGTGCCTACGCCTAAAATTGGAAAAATTTTGCACACAAACTCTTCAGACACCCGGACAAAAGTGTCAGGATATGCTAGCGTTATAATGACTGCATTTGACTTCAAAGGCTGATGGTTTCAAATGTTTTTTTGTAGAGCTTGTTTTCTACTAAATCACGATAACACATGGTGGTTTCATCCGAATTTTTGCAGATGGAAGTAATACTGACGGTCTTTAGGTTTCCGCGATCTATCTGCAAATCGACATTTTTGTCTCCTCCACCGGCGTTCAAATGAAAATTGATGATGCTGTCTTGTGAGTAATCCCCGTTTTCTTTCCAACTTTCAAACCATTCGCGTCGCGACATTTTCATCGATTCGGAATAAAGTGTCGAAGATGACCATATATGGAAGCTGTTGGTATCTAATTTTCTCAAATAGCGTTTTTCACCATCCCAAACCAACTCATAAAAAGCCAAATCTTCATTCCAATCCAAAGTCAAAACCGTGAAAGGCTCAATGTTTTCTAAATTATAATGGGACAGAAAAGTTAAAAAATCGTTTGTCTGCAACAAGTCTTTGACGACCCGACCGCGGCTCATTCGGTAATTTGGCTTGCGCACATGATTGCCAAAAGCACCATTTAGTAGGCACACCAATCTGTTTTTATCGCTCAGACCAATCCACGTTCCTCCGGCCAACGAATCTTTGGGATACAACATTTCAACCCCGTTTTCTTTATGAAAATCCGGTGGAATAGTTTTGCGGAAAATAGCCTCATCTCGATTGGATGTGAGGATAAACGACTGGTTTTCTTTGGGTATAAAGGTAACTGTACACATTCTGATTCTGTCTTAAAAGTATAAGAAAACTTACAATTGAATTTTGTAAAATGAAATTATTAGGCAATAATAAGAAAAAAAATCAAGACAATATTTTTTCTTAATTTTGAAAAATGAATTGAGATAACAAATTTTAAAACAAAAGAACACATGTCAAACGGATTTTTCAATGTACCTAAAGCGACTAATGAACCCATCAAGTCTTACAAACCGGGTAGCCATGAAGTAACAGAGCTAATTGCCGAGTACAAAAAACAATACAACCAAACCATCGAAGTTCCACTATGCATCGGAAGTCAAAGCATCAAGACTTCGAAGAAAGCACCGATGTCGCCTCCACACGACCATAAACACATCCTCGGACATTATTATCTGGCCGAAAAATCGCAAGTAGATTTGGCCATAAACGAAGCCCTCTCTGCGCATCCGCGTTGGTCGAGAATGGATTGGAAAGATCGTGCAGCTATTTTTTTGAAGGCAGCCGAATTGATTGCTGGTCCGTATCGAGCCAAAATTAATGCGGCAACCATGTTGGCACAATCAAAAACGGTTCATCAAGCAGAGATTGATGCGGCTTGTGAATTGATTGATTTCCTTCGATTTAATGTTGAGTACATGACACAAATCTATAGCCAACAACCCAATTCCGGTGATGGTGTTTGGAACCGGTTGGAATACCGTCCTTTGGAAGGATTTGTGTATGCAATTACGCCTTTCAATTTTACGGCTATCGCAGGAAACCTACCCTCAAGTGCTGCTTTGATGGGCAACGTGGTGGTGTGGAAACCAAGCGACAGTCAAGTCTATTCTGCCAAAGTTATCATCGATGTATTTAAGGAAGCCGGCCTTCCGGACGGGGTTATCAACGTTGTCTTTGGCGACCCGGTGATGATTACTGATACAATTCTGGCACATCCGCAATTTGCAGGAATTCATTATACCGGATCTACGCAGGTGTTCAAAAGTTTGTGGGCTAAGATTGGAGCCAATATCCACAACTACAAAAGCTACCCGCGCATTGTAGGCGAAACCGGTGGGAAAGATTTTATTTTGGCTCATCCAACTGCTCAGGTACAAGAATTAGTTACCGGGATTATTCGTGGAGCTTTTGAATTTCAAGGACAAAAATGTTCGGCGGCTTCCCGGGCTTACATTCCGAAAAGTATTTGGCCTAAAACGAAAGATTTGCTTTTGTCCGAACTGAAAACCATCAAAATGGGATCGCCTGAAGACCCTAGCAATTTTGTGACGGCAGTGATTCATGAGAACTCATTCAACAAATTAGTTAAGTACATAGACGCAGCAAAAAAAGATGCTGATGCCGAGGTTATAGCCGGTGGGAACTACGACAAATCGGTAGGCTATTTTATTGAACCTACCGTCATCGTAGCCAAAGATGCCAAATATGTGACTCTTTGCGAAGAACTTTTCGGACCGATTATCACTATTTTTGTCTATGAAGATGCCGATTGGGAAAAAGCAATCGAGTTGGTCAACACCACTTCCGGTTATGCACTCACCGGCGCACTTTTCTGTAATGATCGCTATGCGACTGCTGAGGCATTGGACAAACTACGCGATGCTGCCGGAAATTTTTATGTCAACGACAAGCCCACCGGAGCTGTGGTCGGACAACAACCTTTTGGCGGTGCAAGAGCTTCCGGAACCAATGACAAAGCCGGATCGGTATTGAATCTGCTCCGTTGGGTTTCACCTCGAACCGTAAAGGAAGTGTTTGTAACACCCCGAAGCTATCGTTATCCTTTCTTGGGCTAGGATTAAGCCATAAAAAAACCGCCCGAAAGCTAATTAAAAGCTTTCAGGCGGTTCAACCTATTTAACCAAAACTTAAAACTTAAATTTCTGCGTTTTCGATGAACTGAATAGATTTCATGAAATTTCGTTCTGCTTGTGAGAAAATGTCCCAATCTTCTGAAAATTCATCTACATTGATGTATATGATTGAATTCAAAACATCTCGGTCTTTTTCTGAGAAAATTTGATATTTGGATGTGTTGAAAACAGAAACACCGTTGGTTTCATCTTCTTCAATATATTGGACAGTCAACAATGCATCACCGTAATATACAGCAGGGTTGTAGCCAATAGGCAAATACTTGGAGGTGTCAAATCCTAAAATGAATTCTTCCTCTGATTCAATATAAGGAAGGGTTTGAATGTTTTTATAGTCCGTTTTACTCGGATCTATCAAATTGTTTTCTTGGTTGTTTTCAGCGATATCAAAGTTGCTCTGCGCATAATTTTGAAATCCTAATAAAAGGGCGAATAAAAGAATTAGATTTTTCATAGTCGTCATATTTTTTAATGTTGATAATTTTAGTTTTTGATTACAACTAAATGACGCGCAAATTTACTTTTTGTTACTGACTTAAAGTAGAATTTAACATAGTTTGAAGGTTGTTAAATTGTTTTGTAATTATCAATAAAATGCTTTTATGATTAATAATATAATAATTAATGTAAATATATAACGATTTCGATTGATAATAATTCAATATTTAGGGAAGAGATTTACATCCTTGGTAAATCGTATTTGAGGGTTATTCTGTAGTGAATTTTAACAAAAATGAAAATACTTTTTAGTCAATTTAGATATGTGACTATGATGCAATGTAGTGATTTTGAAATGAGGAAATGTGGGAATGAATCAACGAACACTCTACATCCCTATCTTTTCAACGTAAAATTCCCCTTAAAAACCCTGCCGTCTGCCAACTCTATGCGATACCAATAGTCGGTTGAAGGCATGCGGTTGCCGT
>PFUR01000056.1:27820-48725 GCA_002790195.1 Flavobacteriales bacterium CG_4_9_14_3_um_filter_40_17 | reverse complement strand
GTAAAATTCCCCTTAAAAACCCTGCCGTCTGCCAACTCTATGCGATACCAATAGTCGGTTGAAGGCATGCGGTTGCCGTTGTAGTTTCCGTTCCACCCGGCGCTGTTTGGGCTGAGGTCTTTGAGTAGTTTCCCGAACCGGTCGAAGATAAAGATTTTAGTTCCGCTGCGAAATTCAAGTGGCAAACCCTTCAGCTGCCAAGTGTCGTGGAATCCGTCGCCGTTGGGTGTGAAAAATTTTGGGATACCAATCACCGCTACTTGCTCGCTGACAATGCCGCAACCGTTTTTATCCCGCACGAAAACCGTATGAAAACCCGAAGGTACACGCTCAAAAAGTCGGCTGTCCTGATACGGTCCGGCAATGTTGTCGATGGAAAACCCGTATTCGCCTTCGCCCGAAACGATGATTTCAACCGTGTTGTTGTCGGAAGCATCATTCACGACGACTTCTTCGATGGTGGCCATGTTCGACGGATTTACCGTGATTGTTCGAGTCCTAAAACAACCGAAACCAGTGAACACCTGAACCGTGAAAGTACCGGCTCGCGAAACTTGAATCGTTGGTGTGGTTTCTCCCGTTGACCAAAGGTAGGTAAAGTTAGAAAACTGATTCACCGGGACGCCGGGAGCCAGCAATATTGGCGATGAACTGTTCAAACAAAAAATCAAAGAGTCTTCGGTGTCGATAACCGGAAGCGGATGAACGATTAAACTCAATTGGCTGACGGCAAAACAAGCAGTGCCATTGTTCACGCGGGCATACAAGATTTGAGATACAGTCTGGGTGTTGATGAAATTTGTTGGTAAAGCATTTTGTTCGAGCAATGCATCGTCGGAAGTGAGGTAATATCGCACCGAAAGCCCGGCAGGCAAACCGTTGAGTACTTGGCTGTCGGCATTTGAAAGGTTGAATGAATGAAACCCGTCTTCGCTCCCGTCGTCATCGCAGGCTTCCAAAATGGCATCGTTGGCGGTGGTAGATGCCACATTCAACACCACTTCCCTGATAATGGAACATCCAGCCGAAACAGAAAACAACCGCGCAAAAATTGTCTGCGGATTGGAAGTATTCTGAAAAATATTGCTTTGCAAAACATTGGTTTGGTTTTGAGCATCGATCAAACTTAAATAGAAATCGATGTTCAACCCTTGTATCCCATTTGAAATGCTGCTTTTTGCCAAATCCAAATTAAACACGCTCAAGCCGTCTGTGTTGTCATCACATTGATTCAAAACCGCATTTTGGGTTTTGTTAAGCGAAACCACCAGAACGGAAGCCTCTCCTTCTATGGGGCAAGTGCCATCCTGCCTGTCAATGCTGACTCGGTAAATGCCCACATCGGCAGTAGTCACATTCAGCAAATTGATTGTAAATCCGGTGTCGGGCAGCAACACATCGTCTTTTGTCCAAGTGTAAACCGCTCCCGGAATTTCGACCGCTTTCAGGGTGAAACTGTCACCTTCACACAGCGACAAGTTGCTCGTACTTTTACCATTGAGAATAATGTCGATTTTATTGGCAAAGAAAGATTGAATAAAAGGAGGCAGCCCAATCTGCGATAGATGTTGGTTTTGGTTTCCAATGTCCAAAAAAACGGCGTTTTCGATAAAATTGACAGCCGCTCCGAGCGCATCCGGATTATCAATCCGGTTCAGGTATTTCCCTGTTGAGTTGTTGTTAAAATTGAGTTGAGATGCATATATCTTCTTGTCCAAACCGATTTGCATCGCCGGGGCAGTAAAGATGTCCGACTCCCAAATAATCGTTTGGGAAGCTGCAATATCAAGGCTTTCTAAGTCGTATTGTAAAATTTTAGAGGCGAGATTGCCGATAATCCCTAGGCCTATAGAAGCATACAGCCTTTTCCCGGAGGGCGAAAACTCGATTCCGTAGGGCGAGTCATCATTATACAACTCCAACCCGTTGCTTGCCACACCTGTCGTATTATCAAAATCATACAGCAACACTTTCCCCGTGGCGTTTCCGGCTGTTACGGTTGCCAAACCCAAATGTGCAATCGCGAGCTTGCTCCCGTCCGGCGAGGCTTTGAGATATCCGATGGCATTGCGCCGGTAACCGTTTACCGGGACTTCTGGTGCGATTTGGGTAACCACCGGGGTTGAATTTACACCATTGACATCTACTTTAAACGAATAAAACCTGTCCACAAAGTGTGTAATAACCCAAATGGATTCGCAATCTGAAGCACGGACAGCAGTTATCTTTTCCGAATTTTTGTAGGCAACCTCCAACGAATTCCCGGTATCATAGGTAACTAAGTGAATATTCTTCTGCCCCGGCACAACCGCTCCATTGCCGTTGTTGAGCCGCATGTCAACCACGGAATAATTCAATCCGTTGTTTTTCTGGTCATCGTCCGCATCATTGTTGTCAGGAATGTTGTCTATGTTGAGGTGGTGAGGCTCATCAACTGTAAAGACATAGTAAATGTTGAGGTCGTTTGGTTTAGGGACAATGATTGCCGACTGGGTACTCGAAAAGTCGCCCGAAAGATTGTTACCGTTTTGCATGACGTTGTGGTTTCGGTCAAAAATGATGACACCGTCAGTATAAAAAAGCAGGTTGCCGCCCCGGTCGGAAATGGCTGAGCAACCTTCCAAAGTCCTCAATCTACCATCGGTTACTGCCGAAACAGTCCCGTTGATTGCATTAAAACGAATTCCAGCGTTTCTACCAAAATACCAATTGGCAGTTTCTTGTTGCCCATACAGGGTTGATGCAAGCAGAAAAAAATAAAGGGATAATTGCTTCATTTATTCGATTTTAATGGGTTTCTGCTATTAATGGCTATTGGCTTTTAGCTATTGACTTCTGACTTTTGACTAACACTATTCCTTTCCGCTCTGAAACAAAAAATCTTTCTCATCTTTTGTCAATGTATCGTAACCCGATTCGCTGATTTTATCTAAAATATGGTCTATTTTTTTTTGTTTCTCCGTTTTGGTCAGGCCTTTTGAATTCGGATTGCCGAATGTGTTCTTGTTTTTGTAAACCGATCGTAATTTTGATTTGGGTTTGAATAAATTTTTAAGGCTTGTTAAAAACGAAAAATCGACAACTTTTTTATTGACACTTTTCGCTAGAAAAAACCCCAAAGCCGCACCTCCCAAATGTGCCAAATGCCCGCCCGGATTGGATGCAGGCAATTGCACCAAATCCAAAACCACGAATGCCAACCCGATGTACATCAATTGGATTCTAAAAAAGAAAAAACTAACTTCCGTACGCGGCAAATAAGTACAGAGATAAATCAAGACCGCCGAAATTCCGGCTGATGCGCCTACCAAAGACGAGTCTATTTCCATGAAAACCGGAAAAAGATTGTAACCCATCCAAAAGAAAAAACCACCTACCAAAGCGCCTAAGAGGTAAACCGGTAAAAAGTTTTTGGCACCGAAAAGCCCCACATAAAACCGCCCCACAAAATACAGCATGAGCATATTCCAAAACAAGTGCATGAAGGAGTAATGCACAAATGCATAGGTTATAAGTGACCACGGTTGAGACAACAATATGTCAGAACTTTTGGGTAATTCAAAATAGTGCAGGAAATAATCGCTCTTGAGTTTAGCTAAAAATGTCAGCAGATGATTGGCCAAAAAAATGGAAACATTGGCGATAATCAACTTTTCAAAAACGCTGAGCCGATGTAATAAACTTGATATTTTGTCATTTTCCACTCGCATCAATACCAACGCTTGTCGTTAAAACTGTTTTTCTTCCAATACCACATCATCAAAAAACCGAATAAGGCACCACCGATATGGGCAAAATGGGCAATTCCGCTTCCGAAGATAGACGAGCCTGTGAATCCTGCATACAAATCCATCAAAATCAATCCGGGTATAAAATATTTTGCTTTGATGGGAATCGGAATAAACATCAAGAAAAGTGAGGTGTTCGGAAACATCATCCCGAAAGCAACCAAAATTCCGTATAATGCGCCTGAAGCACCGACGGCCGGTGTGTTGAACGTGGTGTATAAATCTTTTAAAACATCTTGTGCTACCGGCAAGTCGGAACGATACGAGCCGGTTTTTGCAAACTGAATGATTTCATTGTCAGAAAATCCTGCGCCCAGCATGGATTGATAGGCATCGTTAAACTGATAATAATTGACAAAAGTATGGATCAACGCCGCGCCGATTCCGGCTGAGAAATAGAAAAACAAAAACCTATTCCTGCCCAAAATTTGTTCCAACGGGCTGCCAAACATCCACAATCCGAGCATATTAAACAAAATATGCGTGATGCCTTGGCTGTCGTGCATAAACATGTGCGAGACCAATTGCCAAAAATGAAAATGTTCGTTCTTAGGAAAATACAAAGCAAACAATTCGTAAGCCTGTGACCCTACAATTTGCGAACCGATATAGAAAATGACGTTGAGGATGATCAAATGTTTGACCGTTTCTGTGATGCGACTCATTGATTTTAATTGAATTTTTTTTCTATTTCGTCCCATCCCAACCGGACAAATACTGTTTTGTTATCTGGGGTGAGCTTGGGCTCTTTGCAGGCAAAAAGCGAATCGATGATTTGTTGTTGTTCTTTTTGATTCAGGCTTTGCCCATGTTTGATAGCTATACTTTTTGATAATTTTTTGGCTAATAAATCGATGGCAGAAAAATAAGAATCGGGTATTTCTTGTTCCAAATCTTCTATCAGGTTTTGCAATATGGAAGTGGTTTTTTCGGGAGTTAGTAAAACTGGAATCCCTATAATCTCAACGCCATTCTGATCAAATTTTGAAAAACAAAACCCCGCGTGTTCCAAATGTTCGCGCAACTCGGATAACAAGCCCACTTCACCATGCGAAAAATCGGGCGTAATGGGAAACAACAATTGCTGGCTAGCCGTTTTTTCCTCAGATAATTTGACGAGAAAATCCTCATACAAAATCCGTCGGTGGGCGCGGTGCTGGTCAATCAGAATCATACCGGATTTTACCATACACAAGATGTATTTTTCATGCACTTGAAAATATTCAGTCGGGTTTGATTTTTCTTCTTGCTGATTAAAAATTGAGCCGGTTACTTCTTCCGATTCTAAATCGATTTCCAATTCTTCTGTGAGCGGGTTGTTTGATTTTGAACCCAAACCAATGTACAAACTTTCCCAAGCCGGTTGCGAAGTTTTGGAAAACACGTGAGGTTTGTCATAACCTTTGTCATCAAACGGATTGAAATCTGCATCTACTTCAATTTTAGGTAAACTTGGCATTGTTTTGAGCTGTTCGTACTGAACTTCAAGGGTTTGATCTTGATCGAAATCCAGCACTGCTGCGGCACTGAATTGCCCTAAACTGTGCTTGACAGAGGCTCTGAGTATAGCATAGAGTGCCTGCTCGTTTTCAAATTTGATTTCCGTTTTGGTCGGATGAATGTTGATATCAATACTTGCTGGATTAATGTCCAGGTAAATAAAATAGGAAGGTTGTGTCCCATCTTTGATCAGGCCATCATAAGCAGAAATCACTGCGTGATGCAAATACGGATTCCGAATATAGCGTTGGTTGACAAAGAAAAATTGTTCGGCTTTACTCCTTCTCGCAAACTCGGGTTTACCGACAAAACCGCCGATACCTACCAAATCTGTCACTTCTGAAAGTGGGACTAATTTCTCATTGGTTCTGCCGCCGAATACGCTCACGATGCGTTGCCTCAGGTTAGAGACAGGCAAGTTGAACAGTTCATTGTCGTTGTGAAACAATTGGAAAGCCGTATTCGGATGTGTCAAAGCTATGCGGTGAAATTCATCGATGATGTGGCGAAATTCGACCGAGTCTGATTTGAGAAATTGCCTGCGTGCCGGAATGTTAAAAAACAATCTCCGCACCGCGACTGAGGTTCCTTTGGGCGTAACCGCAGGCTCTTGCCGAAGAATTTTACTCCCTTCAATGTGAATTTTGGTGCCAATTTCATTCTCTGCTTGTTTTGTGGCCAATTCTACTTGCGCCACAGCAGCAATAGAGGCCAAAGCCTCACCGCGAAAACCTTTGGTATGCAGGCGAAACAAATCATCGGCAGTTTTAATTTTGGAAGTTGCATGCCGTTCAAAACAAAAACGCGCATCGGTGGTGCTCATTCCCATGCCATCGTCAATCACTTGAATGAGGGTTTTCCCGGAATCTTTCACGATGAGTTTGATGCGGCTTGCTTGTGCATCCATCGCGTTCTCAAGTAATTCTTTTACTGCCGAAGCCGGCCGTTGAACTACTTCTCCCGCAGCTATTTGATTGGCCACATGATCCGGTAAAAGTTGAATGATGTCTGCCATTAGTTTTTGGGAAGGAATATGGTCAAATCGAATTCTATAAAAATCAGAAACAATAAAATCAAAATAAGAAGGATAAACAAAAACCGCCTGTTTGTACCCTTATCTTTCGAACTTTTAAAATCCTCCCAAGCGTTTTTTATTTTTGTTTTTAAATTGGCTTTCTGAATGGTTTTCCGATTGTCGTCAAACAGGTGTCTGATTTTAAAAGGTTTCCCTTCTCCCTTGTAATAACGAGGGTTATAGTTAAACTCTTTACTCTTGCGTGCTTTGAAAATGCCCATAATTTTTTAGTTCTCGTAACTGTTCAAAAAATACCAAATAAAAATCAGGAGGGCTAAAATTACCAATAAAAGAGATAAAGTCGATTGCTTTTTCCTTCTTTGTCTATTCAACCGCTTGATTTCTTGTAACCTCGCTTCATAGTCATTTTCCAACACACTTTTATTTTCTTTAATATGCTTGGGTATGTAGTTGAACCTTCGACTTCTGGGTTGTTTGAACAGCATATTTGTCGTTTCGTTTTAAACCCTTCAAATATACTTAAATCACAAAGAAATGACTAACAAGTATTGCTAAAAATTGTTAAAAGCAATCTCTATCGGAAAAATACAGATGGATTGATTTTCGAAAATTTAAAGTTGCGGGATGAACCTTTCAATCAGAAAAAACGGTTTTGTTCTTAACCAAAGGGCGTGCTGTCAGGGCAATCCAAAGTAAATAAAACAAAGCTACAAACAGTAAGGTCATACCCATTTTCAACCCAACAAAATCACCCAGCCAGCCCACCAAAAATGGCAAAACAGCGCCGCCGATGATTCCCGTGCAGAGTATGCCCGAAAAAGTGCCGTGGTGTTTGGGCAACGAATTTAATCCCAGCGAAAACACGCTCGGATACATTACCGAAGTGAAAAAACCGATCGCAGGAAAAGCCCAGAGCACTGTTTGAATATCTCCAAAAAGAGCTAACAGTAGCGATGCGGAAGCAGCAACGACAAAAACGCCGAGTACTTTTCGCACATCGAACAGCTTCATCAAAAACAAGCCCAAAATTCCGCCCACGGCTTGCATTCCCCAAAACAAACCGGTGGTATCGGCTCCTTCAACATTGGGGTTCAAACTGTGGTAGGTTTCCAAAAACTTAGATATCCACACCGAAACGCCCTGTTCAATTCCCACGTAGGCAAAAATACCGAGGAAAAAGATAATGACTGTCCTGTTTTTAAACAATCCCACCACTAACGAAAATCCTTCTACGCGTTCATCTTCTTGTAAGGTTACAACCGGGAATTTTGAAGCTATCAAGACAATAATCATCACCAAGGCAATACCCAAACAGATCCAATAAAATGAAGCCCAAATCATATTATCCGGCACCATCGAAGCAAGAAAACCCGATATACCTTGAGTGGCGTTTGGCACATTGTTCATCAAATAACTATACACCGAGGGGCTCACATAGGAAGCCGCACCGAAAACCAATTGAGCCATCACGGAAAAAAAGGCAAAATTCTCTTCACCGCCAGAAGTGCGCAACAACGGATTGATGACCACTTGCAACATCGCCATCCCAATTCCCATAATAAATAAGGACAATAAATAGGTTAGAAAACTCGGTGATAAAACAAAAAGAACACAACCCGAAGCCATTGCTAAAAAGCCCAAAATCATCACTTTTTGGGCACCGTAGCGTTCCGTCAAATAGCCCGCAGGAATAGAAGCTGGACCGTATGCAATAAAAAAACTCAAGGGCAAAAAACCCGAAAGTGCCAAGGAAAGATCAAAACTTTGATTAGCCGCAGGGATGATTGGCCCTAAAATATTGGTCAAAAAAGAAATGGCAAAAAAGGTCAGCAGGACAAGCAAGACGAGAAAATAATTGCGTTTCATGGGGGAAGATATTGAAAGTTAAAAAAGTTAAAAATTAAAAAAATTTCAATCTTTATCTCGTTCAATCTAAATGTTTCTGTTTTCTGATTCCTATATAGTAGCTTCGGCTCGGGAACTGCAATTCCGACTCCAAACTTCTATTTCAAAATTTCTTCATATAATACTCCGCCAGCAACAAATCATCCGGATCATCGATATCCACCCTTGCAAAAGGATGATTGACTATCAGTGGAAATAGTTTATCACCGATTATATTTCCTTGACGAATTAAATCTGCGGACGAAATATAAAGCAAACCGTTTTCAAAATACATCGGTTCCACATCTTGGCTTCTTTGACCGTAAGTATAATTGAAAGGAATCAATTTACCCTTGCTTATCTTTCCAAATTTTTGTCTGTTTTCCGTTACCGTCATCAGGCTGTCATGACCTCCGCTTTCGAGAATTTTAAAAGCCTCTTCCAACAAACCACTCGGGCGCAACGGATTGGTAGGTTGCAACAAAACCACCCAATCTACTTTCTCATGTATTTGTGTAAGCGCATGCGTGAGAACGGAAGCGGAAGTCGCCGTGTCTGTGGCCAAAATTGCTGGCCTGTCTATGACTTTTGCACCAGCTTCCAAAGATTTTTCTTGGATATTTTCATCATCGGTAGAAACATAAACACCATCAATCAATGCCGGAAACTGCTGCGCATACCGGATACTGTGGATAAAAAGCGGAATCCCATCCAACAATTGTAGGTTTTTCCCGGGAATACGCTTTGACCCTCCCCGAGCCGGTATAACGGCAATTGTCTTTGACATGTTTTAAAACTATATTTACGAATTAATTTAATTTTGGCTTTACAAATTTAGGATGATATATAAATAGCAATAATGAGCCCATTGTAAAAAAAATTAAATCTCTCTGTTTACATCCCAAGCCTCCAAGTAATCAGCCACTTTACGAACAAACATTCCGCCGAGTGCGCCATCCACCACGCGGTGATCGTAGCTATGCGAAAGGAACATTTTTTGCCGGATACCGATAAAGTCACCATCGGGGGTTTCAATCACCGCGGGCATCTTACGGATAACACCAAATGCTAAAATTCCGACCTGCGGTTGGTTGATAATAGGCGTTCCCATTACACTGCCAAAATTACCCACATTCGTGATGGTATAAGTCCCATCTTGGGTGTCATCGGGTTTGAGTTTGTTGTTGCGTGCCCTGTCTGCCAAATCGTTGACTTTTTTTGCTGTACCAACCAAGTTGAGCTGATCGGCATTTTTGATAACCGGCACAATTAGGTTTCCACTCGGCAAAGCTGCTGCCATGCCGATGTTGATGTTTTTGTGTCGAATAATTTTATCGCCTTCCACCGAAATATTTATCATTGGAAAATCACGTAGTGCTTTGGCTACTGCTTCCACGAAAAGCGGTGTGAATGTGAGCTTCTCCCCTTCTCTTTTTTCAAAAAGTACTTTTGTTTTGTCCCTCCATTTGACTAAATTGGTCACATCAACTTCTACAAACGATTGAACATGTGCTGACGTTTGGACAGAATGTATCATGTGTTGCGAAATCAACCGGCGCATCCTATCCATTTCGATGATTTCTACATTACCGCCCGAAGCCACTGAGAAATTCGAAATTGGCTTAGGGGCTTCAACCTTGGCAGGATGCGGAGTTACCGGTGCTAGAGTTTGCGATTTTGAATTTCTATTTTGTAGGTACTGCAACAAATTATCTTTAGTCACACGACCATCTTTTCCACTACCCATTATTTTCTCTAACTCTTCAAAAGAAATATTTTCTTCTTTGGCGATGTTTTTCACCAAAGGTGAATAAAAACGTTCGCTTGCTAAAAAATTTTCTGAAACGACAGCCTCCTTTTGTGTTTTAGCTTCCCCCACTGCTTCCAATTCCAATGAAACTTTAGGTGCTGCAACTGTTTCAGGAACTTCCGAAACTGCCTCTATTTCTTGATTGGCCTCAATAATCGCCAAGGTCTGGCCAACTTTAACTACCTCGTCATTTTGAAAAAATTTTTCAACCAAAACGCCCGCGATTTCAGAGGGAATTTCAGAATCGACCTTGTCGGTTGCAATCTCCAAAACTGCCTCATCCATCTCGATGGTATCGCCTACTTCTTTGAGCCAATTGGTTATGGTTGCCTCCGCTACACTCTCTCCCATCTTGGGAAGTTTGAGTTCATATTTTGACATATTCTAATTTTTTGGACTTTAAAATGTAATTATTCTACAAAATTAATAAATTAAAATCTTGTTTTTTAATAATCATAAAATTATTTGAACTTCACCTAATTGGTTTGAAACCCCACTTTTCAATATAAAAGTACTGTTTTTAGACAAAAAGGCAAACTCAGCGTGGGAATCTTTTAATGCATACATCGAATTGATTATCATTTTATGAGCAACTGTTTCGGTGTCAAATACAAACAAAATATTTATGCTTTGTTTTTTAAGTGACTCAAGTTCCTCTAAAAAAACAGCTATATTTTTCGTTTCAACAGTATGTGTTGGAAAAAATACCTGAATATGAGATACTTTGTTTACTAACTGAGTGATTAAACAAATCGGTTTATCGTCTGATGAAGTTTTAGCAACTGCATTGGCTGCTATCAATTTTTTGACCGACAACACACTACTACCGGCCTTGTAAAGTAGATTTAAAAGGAAATTTCCATCAAAATGTTTTCGATAGAAAAGTTGCATAGCTCCCGCAAATCGATTGAAATATTTTTTGTCTTTCAGCGTGCTTTCCCCTTTGAAATGAACAATGGGTATTTTGCCTGAATAATAATTTTGAAATCCTGATTGAATCATTCTATAGCACAAATCTATGTCTTCACCATACATAAAAAACTGTTCGTCCAGGCCACCTGAATCGAGATAGTTTTTTCTTTTCATAAGCATACAAGCCCCTACCAAAATCGAAACTTCCCCTTCCTTATCCACCTCCAAAAATGGGACATAATAAGCGTTGAAGTAAGTTGACTTCGGAAAAGCCCGATTCAGCCCAATGAGTTTAAAAAAAGCAGTCATAGGAAATGGAATACCCCGCTTTGACTCGGGCAAAAACTTTCCGCTACCGTCTATCAATTTAGGTCCGATGACTCCAAAACCGGGATGCCTTGCTGCAAATTCCAACAACAGCAAAAAAGTGTCTTCAGCGACGAGAGTGTCTGGGTTCAGCAAACAAATCAATTCACCTTTGGCATGGGAAACTCCAATATTATTGCCTTTAGAAAACCCGTAATTATTTTGATTTTCAATAAGTTTAACTTGAGGAAAATTTTGTTTCACAAATTTGCAACTGTCATCCATCGAACAGTTGTCAACCACTATGATTTCTGAAGAAATACCCGTCAATGCTTTTTCGACACTATCCAAACACAATTCCAAAAAGTACCGGACATTGTAATTGAGAATGACAACCGAGAGTTTCACTTTTATTTAATTTTTATCGCTCCATCAAATGGAATCCGGTTGACCAAGCTTCTGCCAAGCGTGATTTCATCAGTGAATTCGAGCTCGTCACCTACCGAAATTCCACGTGCAATAGTTGTGGTTATGATTGAATAATCCTGTATTTGCCGATAGATATAAAAATTGGTGGTATCGCCTTCTATGGTTGACCCCAACGCGAAAATAAGTTCGCTGACCTTGCCGTTTTTTACTTTTTCGATGAGTGTTTCAATATTGAGTTGACTCGGCCCGATACCATCCAAAGGGGATATTTTACCACCCAACACGTGGTAATGTCCATGGAATTGGCCTGTATTTTCGATGGCCAACACATCTCGGATATCTTCAACCACACAAACCAAACGCTCATCCCTTCTCGGATTTGCACAGATTTCACAAACATCATTATCGGATATGTTGTGACAATTTTTACAAAATTTGATACCTTCACGCAGACGCACCAATGCGTTACTTAATTCTTTGGTTTGCTCTTTCGGATTTCGCAACAAATGCAACACCAATCGCAATGCCGTCCGTTTCCCGATTCCGGGTAAACGCGATACTTCATCGACTGCATTTTCCAATAATTTTGATGAAAATTCCATGCGGTAAAGATAGCCAAAGAATTGTTTTTGCAACCTATCAGCCTTCCTGTACATAATTAATTGCAAATAAAAGCAGCGAAAGTTTACCATAGGTGGTTGATAAATTCTATATTTGCATGCAATTATTTATATAGTTGCAACATGAAAATCAATTCTTCCAAAATCTTAGGGAAAGCACTCACTTACGATGATGTACTCTTAGTCCCGGCTTATTCCGAAGTACTCCCAAGAGATGTCAGCATCCAAACCCGGTTTACACGAAACATCAGTTTAAATGTTCCGATTGTATCAGCCGCGATGGATACGGTAACTGAGTCTGCAATGGCTATTGCGATGGCTCGTGAAGGTGGAATCGGCGTATTACACAAAAACATGCCGGCTGAATTTCAAGCCTTGGAAGTCAGAAAAGTCAAACGAGCCGAATCGGGGATGATTATCGATCCCATTACGCTCCCAATATCTGCAACCGTAGGAGATGCTAAGAAAAGTATGGAAGAGAACAGCATTGGTGGAATTCCAATCGTGGACAAGAGCCAAAAACTGATTGGTATAGTCACCAACCGGGATTTGCGATTTGAAAAAAACAATGCGAGACCCATCAAGGAGGTGATGACCTCAGAAAATTTGATTACCGTGGCTGAAGGCACTTCCCTTGGAGAGGCTGAAAAAGTACTTCAAGGAAATAAAATCGAAAAATTGCCGGTAGTCAACTCCGAAAATAAACTGGTAGGACTGATTACTTTCAGAGACATCACCCAGCTTTCTCAAAAGCCAATTTCAAATAAAGATAGTTACGGTAGGCTTCGCGTAGCAGCGGCTGTTGGGGTAACCGCAGACACACTGGAACGCACTGAACTGCTTTTCAAAGCCGGCGTAGATGCTATTGTCATCGACACTGCCCACGGACACAGCAAAGGAGTCATCCAGGTCCTTCAAGACGTGAAAAAGAAATTTCCCGGTTTGGATGTGGTGGTTGGCAATATTGCTACAGCTGAAGCAGCCAAATTTTTAGTAGAACTTGGTGCTGATGCCGTCAAAGTAGGCATCGGCCCAGGATCTATCTGTACCACGCGTATCATTGCGGGTGTGGGTGTCCCTCAACTTTCAGCTGTTATAGCCGTTTCACAAACACTGAAAGGTTCTGGTGTACCTGTTATTGCCGATGGTGGTATCCGATATACAGGTGATATTGTTAAAGCTATTGCAGCCGGCGCAGATTCTGTCATGTTAGGTTCTTTGCTCGCCGGCACCAAAGAATCACCTGGAGAAACCATTATTTTTGAAGGCAGAAAATTCAAATCATACCGTGGTATGGGATCGGTGGAAGCCATGAAACAAGGTTCTAAAGACCGCTATTTTCAAGATGTAGAAGAGGACATCAAAAAATTGGTTCCCGAAGGAATAGTCGGGCGTGTACCTTACAAAGGCGACTTGAACGAAAGCATCCACATGTTTGTTGGCGGGCTCAGGGCAGGCATGGGTTACTGTGGAGCCAGAGATGTACCGACACTTCAGGAAAAAGCGCAATTCGTGCGAATCACTGGAGCCGGGGTCGCGGAAAGCCATCCACACAACGTGACCATTACTAAAGAATCACCAAATTATTCGAGATAGTTTATTTAGTCATAAAAAAAACCGCTACGAGAGCGGTTTTCAAGATTATATTAACATAGAACTGTTAATTAATTTGCTTCGGCTATGACTTCAAACGGAAAATCAACAACCACGCTTCTGTGCAATCTGATTGAAGCTGATTGTGTTCCTGTGGTTTTAATAGATCCTCCTGCAATAGAAATAAATTTGCGATCGATAGACAAATTTTGTTTTTCAAGAGCTTCTGCAATGTCTGCGTTGTTGATAGATCCAAAAAGCTTTCCGGTACCTCCCGCTTTAGCAACGATTTTAATTTCGATTGCTTTGAGTTGTTCGGCAATTTTCTTAGCTTCATCAACCAATTTCTGCTCTTTAAAAGCTTGTTGTTTGAGCGTCTCTTGCAGTTGTTTTCTGGCAGAAGGAGTTGCCATAACAGCAAAACCTTTTGGTATCAAGTAGTTACGCCCAAATCCGTTTTTAACAGAAATGATGTCATTTTTAAAACCTACGTTTTCTACGTCATTTTTCAGTATAAGTTCCATTGTTGCCTACGTTTTTATTTTAACAAATCAGTTACATAAGGCATCAAAGCCAAATGGCGTGCTCTTTTGACAGCCAAAGCAACTTTTCTTTGGTATTTCAAAGAAGTCCCGGTGAGCCTTCTTGGAAGTATTTTGCCTTGTTCGTTTACAAATTTCAAAAGAAAATCAGGGTCTTTGTAATCGACATATTTAATACCTGATCGTTTGAAACGGCAATATTTTTTTGCTGAAGATGTTTCAATATTTAAAGGTGTTAAATAACGGATTTCGCCTTCTTTTCTGCCTGAAGCTTGTTGTTCAATGACGGTTGTTTCTGACATATTAATTGGCTTTAGCGGTTAGTTTTGTTCTTCTTTTCACTGCCCAAGCGAGGGCGTGCTTGTCAAGTTTGACAGTAATAAAACGCATCACGCGCTCATCTCTTCGGAATTCAGTTTCGAAAGCGGCCAAATGTTCGCCTTCTAATTGAAATTCAAACAAGTGATAAAAACCACTTTTTTTGTTTTGGATTGGGTATGCTAGTTTTTTAAGCCCCCAATCTTCCTTCGACACAATCTCGGCACCGCGAGAAACGAGAAAATTCTCAAATTTTTCTACTGTTTCCTTTATCTGTACATCAGATAAAACGGGATTCAAGATGAAAACAGTTTCATAATGATTCATACTAATGATTTATTTAAAATGGTTTGCAAAATTAAGCTAATTGTTTGATTTGGCAAGTGTATGGGAAAAATATTTTGAAATAGCTGGATTTGCTACAAAATTAGTTACTGCCTGCTGAATATTAATTAATGTCTAAAAGCAGACAGCCATCCAACCAAATATAAATGACAGTTACAGATTAGAAGACCATTTACTTGCTATAATATTGTAGTTGATAGGGATAGCCGGTTCTTTATTCTCCAGTATTCTGAATCGAAAAGATTGTTGTAGTATGGTTTCAATCAAAAAATCTTCTTCATTTGTGTCTGGGTGGTATTCGCTCTTGAGATTGATGTCAAACATTTTGGCCGTTGAGTTGTACCAAAATGCATTCCATCCGCTACGCAATTCTTTCACCAAATCAAAGGTGGTAAGCCCCGTTTGCCTATGGATTAATTTCACCAATATCCGACCGTCCGTACGGGTCATTTTTCGTAATTTCGCCTCAAATTCATCCTCCATATACCGCTGTACCAATCGTGTATATTTTTTTTTGTCAGATTTTGATTTCATCTTTGCCAATCTCTCATTCAAGATGGTTAACCTCTCAGAAGCTAATTTGGCATAGGGATATACTTTTCGGACTTTTTTGGTAAGTAAATATATCCGCTTATTCCGCTCGGTGGATTTATTTATATCGGTTACCGTAACTTCTTTGAGAACAATCAATGCCATTGGTAGCGAATCTTCCGAGATTGTATCTACCACAATTTTTGACACAACAGACGAAGGCATCTTTTGCGAAAACGAGAAACCGAAGTAAAACAAACTCAAATAAAAGAAAAATGATTTCATGCCACCCTGTTAATGTTAAGCAAAATTAAGTAAAATAAAGGAAATGTGATTGTTAAAGTAGCTGGAGTTATTTAACTTCGCCCAAAATTTATCAAATCATGCGTAAAAAAGACATTCTTAACAAAAAATCTTTAGTTTTTTTAGAAAAATATCTCAATAATGCTTCTCCTACCGGTTCGGAATCCAATGGTCAAAAGCTGTGGATGGATTATCTAAAACCTTATGTAGATACTTTTATCACAGACATTTATGGAACATGCGTGGGTGTCATCAATCCCGAAGCCAACTATAGAGTGGTTATCGAAGGCCATGCCGATGAGATCTCTTGGTATGTGAATTACATCACCGACAACGGATTGATTTACGTCATCCGAAACGGTGGAAGCGACCACCAAATAGCACCTTCCAAACGTGTCATTATACACACCAAAAACGGTATAGTTGACGGCATCTTCGGTTGGCCTGCCATTCATACCCGCAACCGCGGTAAAGAAGAAACTCCCTCATTGGACAATATTTTTATCGATGTGGGTTGCAAGACCAAAAAAGAAGTTGAAAAATTAGGAATACACGTGGGTTGTGTCATCACCTATCCCGATGAATTTTTTGTATTGAACAAAGTCAATTTTGTCGGCCGTGCTTTAGACAACCGCATGGGTGGATTCATGATTGCCGAAGTAGCGAGATTGCTCCAAGAAAATAAAGTCAAACTGCCATTTGGCTTGTATATCACCAATTCCGTACAAGAAGAAATAGGCCTCAGAGGTGCAGAAATGATCACACAAACCATCAAGCCAAACGTGGCTATCGTCACCGATGTCTGCCACGACACTACTACGCCAATGATTGAAAAGAAACGCGAAGGAGAAACTGAAATTGGCAAAGGGCCGGTCATTTCTTATGCGCCCGCCGTGCAAAACAGGCTTCGCGATTTGCTGATAGCAACAGCCGAAAAAGAGAAAATCCCGTTTCAGCGTTTGGCTTCCTCCCGCTCTACCGGAACCGATACCGATGCTTTTGCGTACAGCAACGGCGGTGTGGCTTCGGCGCTTATATCATTGCCACTTCGTTATATGCATACCACCGTGGAAATGGCGCACAGAAATGATGTTGAAAATGTTATACAATTAATCTATGAAAGTTTGCTTGTGATTAAAAACCATCAATCGTTCAGTTATTTCGATTAACCAATATTTTTAAAATATTAAACTTTGCACTATCAAGCCGCCGTAAATGGCGGCTTTTGTATCTTCGCAATTCTCATCTCTTTCATATGACCAAAAACACTTTATCTGATCGCATATTTGATTTCTTGAAAAACTATCCTCCATTTAACATGCTCTCAAAACAAGAGTTGTTGGACATTAGTGAGCAGGTACAAATTTTTTATTTTGATAAAAATGAATCTTGTTTCAAAGAGAATGACATTGCACAAGATCGGTTTTATATCTTGCATGAAGGTGCAATCGGATTATTCAGAGCTGCCGAAAAAGAATTGTTGATAGACATTTGCGATGAAGGCGATGTTTTTGGGCTTAGGCCGCTTATCAATAACGAAAAATATATGATGAGCGCCAAAGCGGTGGAGGAAAGCATCGTTTACGGAATTCCGATTACGGTTTTCAAAAGTATCTACGACAAAAACCCGAAAGTCAGCAATTACCTGATTTCTTGTTTTGCATCCAATGACATTCAAACTTTGCACGATCCCAAACAACCCAAGTTCTTTTCGGTAGATGAAAATCGGGATTTTCACGACATGCAACGCGTTTCGTTTACCAAAAAACCAGCCATTTGCCCGCCTGAAACTACCATCCAGAACGCTGCTCTTTTGATGACACGTAAAAAAACAGGTTGTCTAATCATTACAGAAAATGGGAAACCAGTTGGTATCATCACAGACAGGGATATCCGCACAAAAGTAGCTACCGGTAAGTTTGATTCCAATTGTTTGGTGTCTAATATCATGTCTGCTCCCGTAAAAACCTTTCCGGAAGATATCACAGTGACAGAAGCGCAAATGGCTATGCTCAACCACAGCATTGGACACTTGTGCATCACCAAAGACGGCAAAGCGGATTCTAAAGTAAAAGGAATCTTGTCCGACCGCGATCTTTTGGTCATGCAAGGCAACAGCCCTACCGTTTTGGTCAGAGAAATCAAAAGGACTGAAAGTGTCAAATCATTGAAATTTATCCGGGAAAATGCAAATCAACTGTTAGAATCCTATCTTCATCAAAATATTCCCATCTTGTTGGTTTCTAAGATTATTTCAGAAATTAATGATGTGCTTACCAAACGCATCATCGAGCTGGCGCTTGAGGATATGAAATCACCCCTGCCCTGCGCATTTGTTTGGTTGGCCATCGGAAGCCAAGGAAGGCAAGAACAATTGTTATTGACCGATCAAGACCATGCCTTAATTTTTGAAAATGTCGAAGAAAATCGTTATGAGGTGGTGAAAAACTATTTTCTGAAGTTGGCCAAAAAAGTTTCCAAATCGCTGAATTTGGTCGGTTTTGAATATTGCGGAGCAGACATGATGGCATCCAACCCCAGATGGTGCTTGTCCATCGATGAATGGAAAAGGCAATTTACCCGATGGATAAACGAGCCCGGAGATGAAGAAATCAGGTTGTCTTCTATTTTTTTTGATTACAGGCCCGTGTTTGGCAACCGTGCGTTGTCTGAACAACTGACCGATTGTATATTGAGCCAAGTCAACAAGAATCAAATATTTCTGACTTCATTGGGCAACAACACGCTTCGAAAACCAACACCACTCGGGTTTTTCAGACAATTTTTGTTGGAAAAAAACGGCGAGCACAAAGATAGTTTCGACATTAAAGTCAGAGCATTGATGCCCCTGATAGATGCCGCACGCCTGATTATCCTTGACCATGGCGTGCGTTCGTACAACAACAGTATTCAACGATATGAAAGATTGGTAGAATTAGAACCCCAAAACAAAGAACTCTATACCGATTGCATCGAAGCTTTCAAGGTTTTTTTACTTTATAGAACCAAGCAAGGCTTAGCCAACAATGACAGCGGAAGGTTCATCAAACTCGAATCACTCAGCAAAGTAGACAGGGTAATCCTCAAAAGTTCGTTTCAAGCCATTTCAGACATACAAGAATTGCTAAAAATACGTTATAACTTATATTTTTATTAAACTTTGACCAAAAAATCAAGCCTTTTTCGTTCGATTGTTCTCTTACTCCTGCTCCACAGTACATGCCTCTTGTCTCAGCGAAAAATAGGGTATCAGTTGGAACTTTCATCCTTTGTAAGTAGCAAAACCAAGTTGCCTTTTTGGATGGATGCCAACACCCAAGGTTTGGTCAGAAATCAGGACAACGCCGGATTGACGTTCGGAATTAATTCTGATTTTTCCAAACACAATTCCAATCAAGTAGATTTTGCCTTCGGAAGTACCTTCTATGGGTTTTCTTCTAGTGAAAAAACAAAATTGGAAATCAATGAGTTGTTCGCATCTGCTCAATACAAAAAAATCCGGTTGACTGCGGGAAGCAAACACGAACTCCTCCGCTACGGTGGATTGTCATCGTCAAACGGAAATATCATTTACTCCGGAAACACAAGGCCAATGCCTGGTATATCGTTGGAAACCGCAACATATATCCCATTGTTTTTTGAAGGGAAACTTTCTTTTTACGCGAGTTTTGACGAATATTTTTTGAACGATGACCGCTTCGTTGACGATGCCCAAATGCATCATAAAAGTTTATTTTTCAGAATAGAAACCTCCGAAAAATCAAACTTAACAGTGGGCGTGGAAGATTATGCCATTTGGGCCGGGACATCGCCCGAACTCGGCAAACTTCCATCGGGTTTCGATGATTTTCTAAGGGTAGTCGGTGGACTTTCGGGTAGTGGCGACGCGCCGGATGGCGACTTCATCAATGCGTTGGGAAACCACATTGGAGCCTATCGGGTTGCTTATCAACAGAATTATGAAAAAACTGCTTGGGAAATTTATTGGTCGCACCCGTTTGAAGACACTTCGGGCAGGGAATTGAATAATGTTGAAGACGGCCTGTATGGTTTGTTTATCGATTTTAAAAATCCGGAATCCATTCTATCCCACTTACTCTTTGAGTTCACTTATACCAGAGACCAAAGCGGTAAAGGGCAAATTCATGGTTTTGACGATTATTTCAACAACAGCATTTATCGTTCCGGCTATACTTTTTTTGGCCGCAGCATCGGTTCGCCGTTTTTTACCCCGGCAGAGAAAGATGAAAATGGGATAACAAAGGGTGTTTCAAACAATAGTTTTATAGCCTATCACACCGGATTTGGCGGAAAACTTGCCAACAACCTGCAATACAAAACATTGCTTAGTTATTCCATCAATGATGGAACAAAAGGGTCTCCGTTTCCCAACAGTAAAAATCAATTTTCCGGTTTGGTCGATTTGAATTATGCAACATCCAAACTTCCCTTTTCAATTTCATTGGGTTTAGGAGTAGATGGAGGAAGTTTATTGGACGATTCTTTTGGCATGTATATCAAACTTTTGAAAATGGGAATTTTTTGAATTGAAAGTGTTTAATCATGGGATAAATGTTGTTATTTTGCCGAAAATTTATTGGAATGAAAAAAATATTACTCGCTTTGTTTCTACTCACGATATCAAACGGATGGTCGCAAGAATGTGATTACAAAGCCAATTTAGACAGCGAAGTTATCAAACTGAAACTCACCAAAGAGTATCTGATGTGGTTTAAAAATATCGGGGCAATGACCGAATACATCGAGTTTTCATTGGCCAACAGAGATTCATTGCGCTTTTTAAACGTAACCCTTTCAAGAATAGACAACAAAGTGGAGAGTGATTCGGTTTGCTTCAACATGACTACCCGTATGTATCTTCAGGTTTCCAATAGTAAAATAGCTGTATTACCCTATTTTGACATAGAGCAATGCTCAAAGATTGTCGATTTTGAAGAAACAAAAGAACAAATGCGTTCGATTAGCGC
>PFUR01000056.1:24448-27719 GCA_002790195.1 Flavobacteriales bacterium CG_4_9_14_3_um_filter_40_17 | reverse complement strand
TGTGTGGATTAGTTGCCTAATTAGCCCACTCTTCGATGGAATCTTTATTTAGTTTTACATAATCTGTGTTACCTGCTTTTTCAGCTAATTCGAGTGATTTTTCGGCTGTTGCAATAGCGTTTTTATAATCTCCTAAATCGGCTAGTATCAAAGATTTTTGACGATACACCCAATATTTAGGCTCTTTGTCTAATTCGATGGCTTTGTTAATCCAAGTTAAAGCTTGCTCCAGAAACATTTCGGATTGGTAGTAATAGGCTGCCGCCAAATAATAATCGGTCGGAGTCGGATTGCCTCCGTTCATCGTGGCTTCAATGCTTGCCAAGGTGATTTGCTTGGTGGGCACATTGAAAGTCAATTTGCCATAAAATTCATCCCAAATAAAGGTGAGCGATGCCGAGTCGTTGGTCAAATCGCCAAAAAGGATGGTAAATGTTTCAACCGGAATCGGGAATTCTTCCATGTCCATCTTGGTGTAAAGTGCAATTTTACTTTCATCCCACTTCTGTGGTAAACCATTGTTTTCAATGTCTTTATAGAAAAATACATCCCAAAATGCTTGTCCGGGAATAGAATAAATGGCATAGGTTCCTTTGGAAAGTGTTTTTCCATCGATAACGACATCGTCACTAAAAGTAACTTTGGTGCTGGCATTTGCGCCTGTTCGCCAAAGCTTGTCCCAAGGCACCAAATTGCCAAACACTATCCTGTCTTTGGCGGATGGCCTTGAATATTCAAGTGTGACATGTGTAAGCCCGACTGTTTGTTCAATTTTAGCAAAAGGGCTGGGTTGTGGGGTTTTGACTTGAGCAAAAACAGTGAAACTGATAAGCAGGCTAAAGGTTAAAAAATATTTTTTCATGATAGTTTGGTTAGGTTTTTCAGGAAATAAAGTTACAGGATTATAATCAAATGAGCGCATCCAAACCCGATACGGCTACGGGTCGCTCCACGGTATATCCTTCGCCAAATTCAGTACCAATCAATCGGCCTAAATCTTGTGCGCGATAGCGAATGCTTTCGATGAAATTTTTGCTGGTTATCGGAGTTTCGGGTTCTTTGCTGTTTGGATCGTAAAATTGTGATTTGTAAGCTTTTACGGATTCTATTTTTTGGTCGATAAATCCGGTTACATCCACGATAAAATCGGGTTGTAAGTTTTTCCATTGAATGTAGTGATACACTTGTTTGGGTCGCCAATGTGGTTGTTTTTGTTCTTTGTGAATGGTCTCTATTTTTTGCAATCCTGACAAAAAACAGGCATCGCTGACGAGCTTGCTTGCTTTTCCATGGTCGATGTGCCGGTCGTCAACTGCATTGCAAATGACAATATCCGGTTTGTATTTTCTGATTATCTTGATGATTTCTAGTTGATGCGAAGTGTTGTTAACAAAGAATGCATCGGCAAATTCGGCATTTATGCGAACGGAAACGCCCAATATTTCAGCGGCATTTTTTGCTTCTTCATCCCGCTGTTCGGCACTTCCTCTTGTTCCCATTTCACCGTGAGTCAAATCGAGGATACCGACTTTTTTCCCTAAACTTATTTCCTTTGCCAAGGTTGCGCCGCAACTCAATTCTACATCGTCCGGGTGCGCGCCGATAGCCAATATGTCAAGTTTCATTTGAACTATTTTGAATGAACTTTTTTTGCGCTTAGATTTCGATTTTTCAAAATCTAAGTTAATTTAAGGTTCGTTGTTTGGATTTCAAATATAGCTATTTTCTTAAAAATGACGGATAAATTAACATTTCCGTTTTATAATGATTCCCTTTTTAGAAGTTATCACAGGGTTCGCACAGAAACTTTCCTGCTTTCAAGGTTAAAAACTCCCCAAACTGATTAAAAGAAATATAATGTAAATCGCTATCGTGTTGGTTGTAAATTCTTTTGACATCAGGGTTGAGTTTGATTACCATGTTTTCGGGTAAATACAAATTGACACGGATTTTTTCGTTTTGCCCTTTTGCGGAAAGCTTAGATAAAAAATAATCACTCAAAACCAAGGTATCGCCTATGATTTCAATGGGATAATCAATATGCTCCGCAAATCTCAAGGCTGTTTTTTCATCGGGTCCTTGAGCCGTGCGGGTAATTTCAATAACAGCCGTTGAGTCAACACTTGATTTTAAGTGAAGTTGTACGTTTTTGTTCAAGTAAGAATAGTTGATTTTATCTTTGACAAAGATGCCCAAAAGCCGATTCCGTAGGTTATAATTTTTTGAAGATTGGTTTAGATTCACGATTAAGGTATCTGATTTTGAAAGTGTACGGCTGATTTCTGAAGTTGATTCTTCTTGAAAAACTGTCCATTGTGCTTCGCGTAGCCCGATAGCAACCAAGGCTGCGATGGACAACACCCAAACGCTCAATAAACCAATATTAGCAACCGATCCGATGGATTTTGATTTTCCGGCAAGTAAGCTCAAACCCGATTGAAATATGTAGAAAAAAGGAATACAAACAACCAAGAATACAGCAAGGATAATCAACCAGGCAGGAATGTCGGAATAACCGGTTTGTTCAATAATCATCCCCCAAGGCGTGTTGCCGGCGTTGACAAACAGAAAGACAAAGAAGGTTACAGTCATAGTGACCAATACGCTCATCGCAATAATCATCAACAAAACCCCCGCGGCTTTTACCACGAACCTGACAAGCCCGGCGATGACATCACCCAAACCTTCAATTCCGGATTTCACACCCTCTTTGACTGATTCTCCGGTTTTTTTGAAATCGGCTTGATTAATTTTATCGCTTACTTCTTCAAATTTTTTTTTTACTTTCCTTTCGATGTTTTCAATATTGGCAGAAATACCTTTCATGGCCAATTTCTCGGAGGTTGACTTGGCTTCCGGCAAGATTGCCCACAAAACGATATAGACGATGATGCCCGAACCCAATCCGGCCAAAACCAAGAGTACCCAAATCAAGCGAACCCAAACCACATCGATGTTGAAATAGTGAGCCAATCCGCCCGATACACCACCCAAAACTTTATGGTCCGGATCGCGGTAGAGTTTTTTGGGTATCTGACTCGAGTAGTTTTCCCTTTCTGTATATTCTTCTTCCGAATCGCTTACGTAATCACCCGGTTTTCCCATGATTTTGATGACTTCTTCGACATCTTCCAATTGTACGGCCTGACGCTCATTTTTTACTTTTTCTAAAAAAAGTTCGGCGATGCGTGCTTCGATGTCCGCCATAATTTCTTGGCGTTCTTGTACATCGGAAAACTTCCGTTTGACTTTGTCTAAATAATCGGATAAT
>PFUR01000056.1:339-24388 GCA_002790195.1 Flavobacteriales bacterium CG_4_9_14_3_um_filter_40_17 | reverse complement strand
GCCTCTTTCCGTGAGCCCATAATATTTTCTGGGCGGACCGGACAGCGATTCTTCCCATCTGTATTGGAGCAATTCGGCATTTTTCAATCGCGTAAGCAAGGGGTAAATGGTACCCTCCACGACGAGCATTTTATTTTTTTTGAGTGTGTCTAAAATTTCCGATGCATACAGTTCACCATTTTTAAGAACTGATAAGATGCAAAATTCCAGAACACCCTTGCGCATCTGTGCTTTGGTGTTTTCTATATTCATATTTTTTGTGTTTAACGTTTATAGGGTTTCATGCTCCAAGTTTCCTGAGTCCTGTTTCTTATTTCTAATTTCTTAATTCTTATTTCTTGCTTCTTGTCTATTGCTTCTTGTCTATTGCTTCTTGTCTATTGCCTATTTGCTTTTGCCTTTTTTTATTTAATAAATGGAATCGTAATCGGATAGTGATAGACCTCCCCGTTAAAGGCTTTGAGCCCGGCTCGAATCACCACATAAAAATCAAAAACAAGATAACCAAGCCCTAAGATAACAACCGTAAAAATTGCCCAAATAGGTTTGTCGGTGAGGTAGAATTTATCCGGTGTAATATAAAAGTCCATATCGTCGAAAGTGAAATTCAAAGCAAAAAGGTTGGTCAAATAAATGAATGATAAGGTTGCCAATACAATCAAAACAACAAAACCATAAAGCATTTGGCTCAATTGGTAGTTGATGGCTCGTTTGCCGTTTTCGTCCTCAAATTCGCTGTTGTTTTTGTAAAAAACCCACAGAAATACCGGGCAAATCAGATTGCCGAACGGTATAAAATATTTGCTAAAAGTAGAGAAGTGCATCATCGACGCTACATTTTTTTGGGTTACGGTTATCATGGCTGTTTCAATTTGTTTATGCAAATATATATTCATTAAATAATATTATGCAATACATAGTACTATATTTTAAGATATATTTAACATATTAGGCTGGATATTTGAATAATCAAATAGAAACCTATTTACGCTATATTTGAAAAAACTAACAATACACAAGATGAAAAAACTACTTCTATCGGCAATCATACTTTTTACCGGTTGCGCTGAGCTACAAAACGCGGTTAATCAATTTCCGCAAAACGGTGGCATATTAAGTCAGACAGACATCGGCAATGGACTAAAAGAAGCATTGAACCAAGGCATTACGGTTCAAGTTTCTAAATTGACTGCAACCGACGGTTTTTACAAAAACGAAATGGTCAAGATTCTTTTACCCGAAGAATTGCAAAAAGTAGATCGGGGGCTTCGCAGCATCGGATTGAGTTCGCTTGCCGATGAAGGACTGAAAGTCATCAACCGGGCAGCAGAAGATGCCGTCAATGAAGCAACGCCAATTTTTGTTGATGCGGTCAGAAACATGAGTTTTACCGATGCCAAAAACATCCTGTTGGGAAGTAACAACGCAGCTACCTCTTATTTGGAAAAAAACACTTCGACAGCACTGTATGCTAAATTCAATCCGGTGATAAAAAATTCATTTGGCAAGGTTGGAGCTGATCAAGTTTGGGCAAACATCATATCGCGCTACAACGCCATCCCGTTGGTGGCCAAAGTCAATCCGGACTTGACAGATTACACTACCCAAAAAGCCATGGCGGGTGTTTTTAAGATGATTTCCGTTGAAGAAAGCGACATACGAAACAATTTTAACGCGAGAACATCCAACTTATTGAAAAGAGTTTTTGCTTTGCAAGATCGTAATTAACGTGAGTTCGATTTAAAAGTAATAATCTAATGTTTAATAATCAATTAACGACTTATTCATGTGTCACCTCGAGCCTTTCGGCTACGCTCAAGATAAACTAAAGTCGAGAGGTCTTTTGATAGTGATACTTTCAAAATGAGGTCTCGACTGCGCTCGACCTGACAGTATTTGTATAAACAACTATATGTCAGTTAAATATAAATCGAACTCACGTTAATTAACATTTAATCCATTAAAACAATCTCTTGACCGAATAAACAATTTTGCTTTTCAGCTGTTCGCCCGCGTCGTATATCATTTGTTCATTGGTTGGAAAAGGAAGCGGGCCTGCATTCATCAGATTTAAATGATTGGATTCGAGCGCGCGGCGATCGCCTCTGATGGTCGCATAATGGTTTTCGAAAATGATTTCAGCTTCCAAAGGTTCTTCCCGAAGCGTGCGCTTGTTATTCAATTGTGTCAAGTAAAGATTAGCTCCAATATGCGCGGCTTTGTACTGGTGGTGCTCCGTAAATTCGCAACGAACGGTGAGGTAATTATCTGTTTTAATCTTGTTTCCCAGGCTGTCTTTGATAAATTCGCCGCGTTTGTCTTTCAAATATGTCCAACCATCCACTATTTGCTTTTCGATGATAGTCCGCTCTATGTAATATTGTTCGGGAGCAACTTCCAGGTGTTCCAAATCAATGTCTATGGCAAAGTCATAGTTGGTTTTCGGGTTGTCATCCATATCAAAAACCGTCCACTTTTTGTTTAGATTGTTCGGATTAAAATTCATCAACTGATCCGGCAAACCATTCGGAATAAACTGTCGGCTTTTGTTGTGCAGCGACATAATCACAAAATCGGTACCCAAATATTTTGCCTCTTCGATTTTACTGCGGATGTCTTTGTAATTGGGATTAACTTGATCCACATGAACGAGTTCGTCATAAGCCGCCCTAAAATCTGCTTTTTGCCCTCTTTTCATCATATCCTTAGCGATGGCATAGTGATAGACCGAAACTTTATCTCGATAAGCAACAATCTGTTCTGTGTAATCGTTTAGGACGAATTTTGCTCCTTGCAGTGGCAAGAGAGGTTTAATTTTTTGCTGCCGATCGCGAAGCCCTAAATAGGTTTGGTAGATCCGATCTACAAATTCTTCATTTTGAAGACTCTCCAGATAATTTATTTGAGTGAGATCTGCCTCAACCGCTTTTTGATAAGCATCACCCAAAAGCGCAACAAAAGATTTGTGGTTTTTAGCTTGCTTTCCGGATTGCAACTGTTTAACAGCCATTTCGATGGCTTTATCATAATCACCTGAAAGTAAAGATTTTTCGGTTCTTTTCACGCTGTTGCAGGAAACAATCAAGCCTGAAAAAATCCATAAAAGTGTGTAATATTTGTGCATAAAATGAGTTTAATCTTTTCCTTTCCAAAAATATGCCAAAAAACAAAACCATCTAATTAATCTTTTTTTTACTTTTAAGCCATCCCAAACAGAATAAATTACAGCAGGCTGTTTTTCAAACGTGAATCAATCAAAATCTTCACGTTATAAACTAAACTCATTTTTTATATGAAAAAGTTTTTCTTTTTTTTCTCGTTTTGGATATTAATGGCTGCCCCAACTTGCAGTTTTTCACAATACACCGATGTAATCAATTCCAACCGTCCGGGAACTTCTTTCAGTGCCTATTCTGTCGGCACCAAGGTTTATCAAGGAGAGTTTGGCATGAACTTCGGCCATGACGAACACAATTTGTTTGATGCAGATGTAGATTATTTTGACATCGAATACGCCTTTCGTTGGGGTGTTTGGCGGGAACAATTTGAGGTAATTCTCAATGGGAGTTACCAAATTGACCAACTCACCGACCGCGGACAGACATTTACCCGCACCGGTCCGATGAACACTACACTGGGTGCAAAATATTTGTTTTTTGACCCGCAACGAAAAAGAAAAATGGAAGAGCCGAATCTTTACAGTTGGAAAGCCAATCAAGGAAAAAAATTCAAATGGAAAAACCTCGTTCCAGCTTTATCCGGATATGCTGGAGCAAATATCCGGTTTAACGGAAGCCCGTATGTGTATGGCAGCAATTTCAACTTTTTCAATGAAAATGAAGCTGACATCAGTGGAAAAATAATGTTGATTACACAAAGCCACATTACCTCCGATTGGGTATTTGTGACCAACTTCATTTACGACCGGATTGGAACCAATTTTACCTCGACTCAATATATCTTGACACTGACGCATGCGTTCAACATCAAATGGGCGGCATTTGTCGAAAATCAAGGTATCAGCAGTGATTTTTATTCGGATAACATCGTTCGCTTCGGCGGAGCTTACCTGCTCAATTCCAACCTGCAATTTGATGCCACGTTTAATTTCAACACCAAAGATACCCCTTCCAGAAATTTTGGCGGTGTAGGCGTTTCCTATCGATTGGACTATCACGAATCTAAATGGGAATTGGTTGACGATGGTAAAAAACTTCCAAAAAACGAATTAGAACAGCCTAAAAAGAAAAAAGGATGGCCTATCTTGCGTTGGTTTAAGAAAAAAGAGCAGAATGTCCCTCCTCCGGACGAAGAAATTGACGAAAACGAAAACTAATTTGCGAAAAATATCTTACATACAACATGATAGAAGTTAAAGAACTCACGCATCAAAAAGAACTAATCTCCTTCATAAAATTCTCATTCGAGTTATACAAAAACTGTCCGTATTGGGTTCCTCCACTCATCAATGAAGAATTAGAAAACTTTGACAAGGTCAAAAATCCTGCGTTCAAATATGCTGATGCGCGCTTTTTTATGGCTTATAGAAACAAAAAAGCAGTGGGAAGAGTGGTTGCCATCATCAATCAGCTTGAGGTAAACGAACAAAAAAAAAGAAAAATGCGATTTGGTTGGTTTGACGTGATAGACGACCTTGAAGTCAGCCGGGCATTGTTAGACAAAGTTAGACAGATTGGAATAGAAAACGGCCTGGAATATATGGAAGGTCCGGTCGGGTTTTCCAACATGGACAAAGGTGGGCTGCTCACTTTCGGTTTTGATAAGATGAACACCCTCGCCACTTGGTACAATTACCCTTATTATCGATTGCATTTTGAACAATTGGGTTATAATCCCGAAACCAAATGGGTAGAATACACGGTCAAAATCCCAAATAAGCCTTTCGAGAAAGTGGCTCGTATTGCCAACATCGTTCAAGAAAGAAGCATGGTGAATATTTACAAATTCAAAAACAAAAAAGATGCCTTAGATCATGCAGAAGAGATGTTTGGCCTGCTCAACGAAACCTATGCAAACCTAAGTTCATTTATTCCGTTGCGAACCGATCAAATTCAGTATTACAAGAAAAAATATTTCACCTACCTCAATCCCGAATTCATTATTTGTTTGAAAGATGAAAACAATAAAATCGTTGGTTTCTCCATCATGATGCCTTCGCTGACAAAGGCTTTGAAAAAAGCAAACGGCAAACTTTTCCCTTTTGGTTGGTATCATTTGTTAAGGGCGCAAAACTGGAGTTCGCATGCGGAGTTTTACCTCATCGGCGTACATCCCGATTATCAAAAAAAGGGGCTGACTGCTATTATTTTTAAAGAAACCAATGATTTGTTTAACCGAAGAGGTATACTTACAGCAGAAACCAATCCCGAGTTGGAAGAAAATAAAGACGTGCAAGTTTTGTGGAAAGATTATGACGAGCAAATCCATAAAAAACGCTGCACCTTTCGGAAGAATTTGTAATAGATTTCGATTTCCTTATTTATCTGAATAAAACCATCATTGCTCTTAGGATGTTTTTTTAAACAAATCGGGTTGATGTTGAAAATGTTGCCTAAATCTTTTGGTGATTTCGAATTGGACAAAAATGGGTTAATTACCTTATAGAGATACTTATTCGATTTTCAAACTGAAAACTGAAAGCATTTTTTGATATTGAAAAATTAAACTTTGATGGCTTTGAATCAGTAATTGCTTATTTGACACATCAAAAAAATGAAGACAAAAAACAAGTACATTTTGAGATTGTTGCCAAAAAAAATGCAAGTTCTACACGCTTAAATGTTTCTGCAACAAGTCGATTTCATCTCTATATTTTGCCGCTTGCATAAAATCCAATTCTTTGGCCGCTTTTTCCATAAACTTTCTCACTTCTCGAATGCGCTTTTCAACTTGGCCTTTGTTCATATAAGCCATCTCTTTTTCTGCCGCTTGATTGACTCGTTCCACCACACGATACGGATTGTCTTTGGCAAGCGCATTTTCCAAACTCTTGTTGAGTGCTTGCGGAACTTTCCCGTGTTTTTGGTTATAATCGATTTGTTTTGATCGGCGGTAGTTGGTTTCATCTATGGTTTTTTGCATACTATTGGTCATTTTATCCGCATAGAAAATCGCTTTGCCGTTCACATGCCTTGCCGCCCGGCCAATTGTTTGGGTAAGCGACCGATGGCTACGCAAAAACCCTTCTTTATCTGCATCCAAAACCGCTACAAGAGAGACTTCAGGCAAATCCAAACCTTCCCTTAGCAAGTTGACACCCACCAACACATCGAACAGGCCTTTGCGTAAGTCATGCATGATCTCCACCCGCTCCAAAGTATCCACATCCGAATGAATATAACGGCAGCGCACCGCAACCCGGACGAGGTATTTTGTCAGCTCTTCAGCCATCCGCTTGGTGAGCGTGGTGACCAACACGCGTTCATCTTTTTCCGCTCGCAATTGTATTTCTTCCAATAAATCGTCTATCTGATTCAAGCTTGGGCGGACTTCAACCTCCGGATCTAACAATCCCGTTGGCCTGATCAATTGCTCCACATAGACACCTCCTGATTGTTGCAATTCGTAATCGCCGGGTGTGGCACTTACATAAATTACCTGATTTTGCAGACTTTCAAACTCCTCGTATTTCAATGGCCGATTGTCCATCGCTGCGGGCAACCGAAAACCGTAATCGACCAAATTCACTTTTCGGGATCGATCACCGCCATACATCGCGTGAACTTGTGACAAGGTAACATGGCTCTCATCGACAATTGTGAGAAAATCATCGGGGAAATAATCCAAAAGACAAAAAGGACGCATGCCGGCAAGCCTGCCGTCTATATATCGAGAGTAATTCTCAATACCCGAACAATAACCGAGTTCGCGAATCATCTCCAAATCAAAATTAGTCCGCTCTTCCAACCGTTTGGCTTCGAGATGTTTTCCAACATTTTTAAAATAGTCTATTTGTTTGACCAAATCGTCTTGAATATCGCGAATGGCTTGTTGTAAAACATCTGGTGAGGTTACAAAAATATTCGCCGGATAGATAAGCAGGCTTTCAAAGGTCTCTAATTTCTGGTTGTTCTGCGGACTGAACGATTCGATTTCTTCAATTTCGTCTCCAAAAAAATGAATACGGTAGGCAAAGTCTGCATAACCCGGAAAAACATCGACTGTATCTCCTTTGATACGAAAATTCCCGTTGCTGAAATCGGCTTCCGTTCGTGCATACAACGACTGGACGAGCTGATGCAGAAATTTGGTCCGCGCCAGCACCTGCCCTTTTTTAATTTCGATGACATTCTTTTTAAACTCGGTAGGGTTTCCAATACCATAAAGACATGAAACTGACGCGACCACCAACACATCTCGTCTTCCCGACAACAGAGAAGAAGTGGTGCTCAATCTAAGTTTCTCGATTTCTTCATTGATGGATAAATCCTTTTCGATATACAAACCCGAGCTTGGAATGTAGGCTTCCGGCTGATAATAATCGTAATAGGAGACAAAATATTCGATAGCATTTTCAGGAAAAAACTGCTTAAACTCTGAGTACAACTGGGCTGCAAGTGTTTTGTTATGAGCCAAAACAAGCGTAGGCCGTTGAATTTTTTCAACCACATTAGCAACCGTATAAGTTTTTCCAGAGCCGGTTACGCCGAGCAAAGTTTGAAAACGATCACCTCTAACGATGCCTTCATACAATTGTCTGATAGCACTGGGTTGATCCCCTGTCGGCGAAAAAGGTGCTTTGAGCTTAAATCCCATTTAAAATGATTTTTTTGCTGAAATTTTCAGGGTGCAAAGTTCGGCAAAATTGATAAGAAAAATGGAAAGCTTTGAATTTAAAAACCTTTCTCATAGTTTAAAACTTTTGAGAAAGGCGATTACCTCTATATTTGCCCGAGGAATTTCAGTATAAGCACGATTGACAAAAAAATTAACAAAAATGCACCGGTTTAATATTTTAATTTCTTTTCGGTTTTCCAATCATGCTTTTTTTCTAAATTTTACTTTTTTGCGTTTCAGTTCGTCCGCGTCAAGTTTTGGAAAATCGAATTCAATTTTAGACCAGTCTTTGTGGTGTTTATATTGAAAACAGTCTTTTATTTTCATGGAGACTCTTGTGTTTGTTTAACAATGCCGCGTTGCTTCACAGACTGTCGAACATACCCGTAATTATACCAAATCCGGTCATAAACCTCTCGTTTTTGAACAAAAAGACAACTCGTAAAATTGTGGTTTTACGGATGAGTCATAATCAAAAACTCTATCATAAACGAATAAAAAAGTCATTTTAAAAAAAGTTTATTCCAATTCAAAAGTGATTTTTAAGTTTACGCGGAACTCAGAAACCTTACCGTCTTTTACGGTTGCGCTTTGGTCTTGAATATACACGGAACGAATTCCTTTTAAGGATTTTGAAGCTTTCTCAACACCTTTTTTGGTGGCATCTTCCCAGCTCTCACTTGAATTTGATAAAATTTCGATTACTTTTAAAACTGCCATGATAATTTCGTTTAATTAATTAGTCACTGAATTTATGAAATACAAATAATAAAACAATTTTATAGCCAACAAAAAAAATTAAAACTTGAAAACAATTCAAACTGTTTGTTGACAACTTCTAAAATCTTCTATTGAAGTTCATTCAATATGAGCTTGATGTACCCATTAGGTCAACATTCCACCATCCACATTAATGACTTGTCCGGTGATGTATGCCGATAAATTGGAAGCCAAAAACAAACAGGCGTTGGCAACATCTACGGGAGACCCACCACGTTTAAGCGGTATGGCATCACGCCAACCTTGAACCGTTTTCTCATCGAGTTTAGCTGTCATTTCCGTTTCGATGAATCCCGGGGCAATCACGTTGCAGCGAATATTCCGCGAACCCAATTCTAAGGCAATCGACTTGCTGAAACCAATGATACCGGCTTTGGATGCCGCATAATTGGATTGTCCGGCGTTGCCTTTCACGCCAACCACCGAACTCATGTTGATAATCGAACCGCTGCGTTGTTTGAGCATTGTGCGTTGCACCGCCTTCGTCAAGTTGAAAACCGACTTGAGGTTGACAGCAATCACTTTGTCAAAATCCTCCTCAGAGATTCGCATCAACAAGTTGTCTTTGGTAATCCCTGCGTTGTTTATCAAAATATCGACTGTGCCAAAATCTGCCACCACCGCATCTACCAACGCTTGAGATTGGTTGAAATCAGATGCGTCAGATTGGTATCCTTTGGCTTTGACTCCTTCTGCGGAAAGTTCTTTTTCCAACCGTTGAGCCGCTTCCGCCGAACTGCTGTATGTAAAGGCTACATTAGCCCCGTTTATTGCAAATACGGTGGCAATGCCTCTCCCTATTCCACGGCTTGCTCCAGTTATGATTGCTGTTTTTCCTTCTAGTAATTTCATGGTATAAATCTGTTTGTTGATATTTTTTGCTTCAAAACAAAGATAAACCAATTATTTAATGTCACAATATTAATGAAACGGTAAAACTTAGGTGATGGCTAAAACTAAGTTAGGTCATCTTTACGAAAAATTTTACTTTTGATAAAAATTGTTTCCATGTCTTTTAAAATACTCCTTTCGCCCGCCAAATCGTTGGATTTTGAAACGCCTATTCCAACAAGTCAATACACGATTCCGGTTTTCCTCAAAGAATCCGAAAAAATCAACAAGGTGTTGAAATCTAAAAAACCGGATTTTCTTTCTGATTTGATGGATATTTCGGTTGCATTGGCCAAACTCAATTGGGAGCGAAATCAACAATTCAACACACCTTTCACTTCCGAAAATGCACGTCAGGCAATTTACGCCTTTAACGGGGATGTTTATGAAGGATTGAATGCACGGACACTCAAACCGGAAAATATCGACTATTTACAAGAACATCTTTTGATACTCTCAGGATTATACGGCTTGCTTCAGCCACTCGACTTGATACAGGCTTATCGTTTGGAAATGGGTACGCAAATTCCTTTGTACAAAAAGAAAAATCTTTATGGCTTTTGGTCGGACAAGATTACAAAAACATTGAATAGTCAACTAGATAAAAATGATTATATCATCAATTTGGCAAGCAAGGAATACTTTTCTGTTGTCAATACTAAAAAATTAAAGGCGACTGTTATCAGCCCTGTTTTTAAGGATTATAAAAACGGACAACTAAAAATAATCAGTTTTTTCGCAAAAAAAGCAAGGGGATTGATGACGCGATATTTAGCTGAAAATCATATAGAAAACCCTGAGTTAATCAATGAATTTAGCCTTGAAGGTTATCGTTTTAGTGCAACTGAAACCAAAAACAAAAATGAACCGGTTTTCGTTCGTTGAATCTGCCAACACAGGTTTTTTGTTTTAATTTTTGCAAAGCAGACAGAATCGATTATATTTGCACCCTCAAAATACACTTTGTGTTTTCAGCCGCAGGGAGAAAGTGGAGAAAACGAAATATTAGGCCTCGTGGCGCAACTGAATAGCGCATCTGATTACGGCTCAGAAGGTTACTGGTTTGAATCCAGTCGAGGTCACTAAAGCTTGAAAAGCTCGTCGATTGGCGAGTTTTTTTGTTTTCAGTCTTTTAAAAAAACTGTTTCAAATCCGGTTTCAAATAATTCGGACCTTTCATCACCTTGCCGTCTTCCCGATAAATGGGATTGCCATCGGCATCTAATTTGCTCATGTTGCTACGCTGTATTTCATCAAAAACTTCCTCTATTTTGTGTTGCAAGCCGTGTTCCAAAATCGTTCCGCACAAAATATAAAGCATATCGCCCAAAGCATCCGCCACTTCTTCCAAATCAGCATTTTCTGCAGCTTCGAGATATTCTTCGTTTTCTTCTTTCATCAGCTCAAACCTCAGTTTGATTTTTTCTTTTTCGAGTTGGACAGAGGGTTCGTGTAAATAACCTAATTTGAATGCACGGTGAAATTCCGCTACTGATTCCAATTGCTTTTTCATCTATTTTTATATTTTTTCGATTCTCTTAATTTCTTTGATTCTATGATTTTTAACATTTTCAAATTTTCAAACTATTTGAAAATTCTAATAAGCCGTGCGGGAACTACTTTTAAAGCTAAAGCTATCCATGCCCAGCGATGGGAAATATAAACTTTTCTGCGTTTTTGACCGATGGCTGCATAAATTTGCCGAACCGCTTTTGGCAAAGGAGTAAGCCAAAAAATCTCATTGCCCAATGCCATTTTGGTATTGACAAAACCGGGACGGATATCGGTGATATACACATTTCCGGACTTAATTTCTTTGGTTTTCAGATAAAGTGATTCAAGGTAATTCACCTGAAAAGCTTTGGATGCAAAATAGGCTGGCGCATGCCGATTCCCGCGCAGCGAAGCGATGGACGAAATGGCTGCCAAATGCCCGAATTGTTGTTTGCGAAACAGCTTAAATGCCAATCCGTAAATATGAGCCGCTGCGATCACATTGGTTTGTAAAGTGTTCTGCTCAGTTGGCCAATCGAGTGCAGGATTTTCATCCCCAATACCCGAACAATGCACAATAACATCAATCGTTTTAAAAGTTTCAACAATTTTTCTAAAAACCTGTTCGGTTTCTCTCAATAGGTTGACATCATTCTCATAAACAGCAATTTGGTTGGGGGCTTCTTTCCGGAGTGATTCGAGCATATCTTTTCTGCGTCCGGTAGCCGCGATTTGATATCCATCTTTGGCAAAAAAAAGTACCAATCCCCTTCCGATTCCTGAGGTTGCGCCAAAAATTATGACATTTTTTCCCTGACTCATCCTTACTATGTTAGCGTTTCAGTTTAGATTTAATCACTTCATCAACAGGCTTATTCTCAATCCTGCTTTCGAGCCATGATAAAATGTCGAGATACAAAAATGCACGGCTTTCATACGGATGAGTTTCATATTTCTTGAGGTTTTCATACAATTTGATAAATGCATTTTTGAGTTCGCTCGGATACATATTTCCCAAACTTCGCAGAAATTTAATCATCTCTTTCTGAACCTCATGTAAATCGTTCATTTGAATCAAAAACCGATAAGTGGAACGTATTTGAGACTCCAGGTTAAAATCAATGCCGGCTTCATAATGAGCGACTAAATTGAGTACCCGCGCAAAACACATCAGGTCTTCACGCATGCTCAAATCTTTGCTTTGAATGATTTTTTGTAAATAAACAATGCAATTTTTATAATCGCCGGATCCAAAATACAGACAGGCAATCTTGTAGTAAAACAACATCACGTGATGCGGATCGACTTTGCTCGAAAACTCTTTGAGCATCTTTAAAATATCAGGTACTTCCCGTACACCTTCTTTAAATTCACCCGCTAAAAAGCGTGCGTTTATTTTATTGTTAGACAAGTATAAATAAGCCAAAGTGGTTGTATTTTCGTCAATGGTGGTTTTTTTGATATTGATGAAATGTTCAAATTGTTCTAAGGCTTTTTTAAACATTTTGTGTCGGCGCAAATAAAATAAGGACTCCAGCAAATAATTGTTCCCTTTGATAAAGAAAACCGGGTTTAAAGAAATCATCTCTTCTCTTTCAAGAAACAAATCAACCCATTTTCTGGAATACTTATAGCATGACACAAAATCTTGAATAAGGAAACTATACCACAAATAGGCTTTGTACAAAAACAATTTTTCACGAAACCCCAAACCTTTGTAATCAAAATGGGGCAAACGGTCATTAAAATATTTTGTAACAGACTGATAATCTTCACTATTACGAACGTAACCTGATTTGAGCAACAAGCTGTACAATTGGAGGGAAAGATTAGATAATTTGCTCGCAATGACGTTTTTAATACTGAGCTCTTTCGATTCAACAGACAATTCATCTGCCCGGGTAATCAGACTCCGGGTGATGTATTGCGATTCGATGACTTTTTCCAATTCAACTATCTCGTAGGCAATATTGTTTTCGTCAAACTCCTTGGCTTGTTCTTTGGCCTTATCTAATACTTTCAAACTCTGGTTGTACAAACCTTTGTGATAGAGAATGGTTGCAAAATCGAGTTGTTCGCGCAGATGCGCCCGCAGATTTTGATGCTGCGGGTTAAGACGCAAACTAACCAGAACTTGCCGGTACAAATGAGCTTTTAAGTTTGAAATTTGTTCCTTCTTAACAATTTTGGCTTTCAAAATGGCAGGTTCATCATATTTTACACTTTTGTCTAAAAAATTAAACAATAACATAAATTTTGCATCCGTGTTGCCTCCCAATCTCCCTACATAAAGTTTAAATTGCCTTTTTTCAGACTTTGAAAGTGATTTTATCAGTTCAAAAAGCGGTTCTTTTTTATCAGTAACCATCGTAAAAATAATATTTCAATTTATTGATTAGCAAAACTTTAGTTTTACACTGCAATAATTTAACATTGTAAAACTCACTTTATATCTCATTTGATACAATATGCGAAGTTATACATTCGTATTTGAAAAATTATAATCAGGTCAAAACAAATGAGCAAAAATCAAGTCTATATTTTTGACACCACCCTAAGGGATGGCGAACAAGTACCGGGATGTAAACTCAATACCCACCAAAAATTGATTATTGCGGAGCAATTAGATTTTCTGGGTGTTGACATAATCGAAGCAGGTTTTCCCATCTCCAGCCCGGGTGATTTTAATTCGGTTGTTGAGATTTCAAAAATAGTAAAAAATGCAACTGTTTGCGGTCTAACTCGTGCCAATAAAAAAGACATTGAAGTAGCCGCCGAATCATTAAAATACGCTAAAAAACCGCGTATCCACACCGGCATTGGAACCTCCGAATCGCATATCAAATTCAAATTCAATTCCACACCCGAAAAAATTATCGAAAGAGCCATTGAGGCAGTCAAATATGCCAAAACTTTTGTCGAAGATGTGGAATTTTATGCTGAAGATGCCGGACGGACAGACAATGAATTTTTAGCGCGTGTCTGCGAAGCCGTTATCAAAGCCGGCGCAACCGTTTTGAATATTCCGGACACCACAGGCTATTGTCTGCCATCTGAATACGGCGCAAAAATAAAATACCTTACAGAAAACGTAAAGGGAATCGAAAAAGCCATACTATCCTGCCATTGCCACAACGACTTAGGGCTTGCCACCGCCAATTCCATTGAAGGAGTTATCAACGGAGCCCGCCAAATCGAATGTACTATCAACGGGATTGGAGAACGAGCCGGAAATACAGCTTTAGAAGAGGTAGTGATGATACTCAAACAACATCCATATTTGAATTTGCAGACCAATATCAACTCTAAAATGATTAATTCGGTCAGCAGATTAGTCTCCGAAAGCATGGGAATGCCTGTACAACCAAACAAAGCCATTGTCGGGGCAAACGCCTTTGCACATAGCTCTGGAATTCACCAAGACGGCGTAATAAAAAAACGCGAAACCTATGAAATTATTGACCCAAAAGAAGTTGGTGTCGATCATTCTTCTATCGTCTTGACTGCCAGAAGCGGCCGTGCTGCCTTAGCCTATCGCGCCAAAAATATTGGGTATGAACTTACAAAATTGGAACTCGATGAGGCCTACGATGCCTTTCTAAGTTGTGCCGACTGCAAAAAAGAAGTCACCGACGAAGACATACACCAAATCATGGAATCTATTCATATTGACCGAAAAATCATCGTTGCTTAACTTATGGGAAAATCACTTTTTGAGAAAGTTTGGGACGCACACGTGGTGCATACCATCGAAAACGGTCCACAGATTTTATACATAGACAAACACCTTATCCATGAAGTCACCAGCCCACAGGCTTTCTCTGAAATTGAAAAAAGAAATCTACCCCTGTTTAGAGCCAATCAGATAGTCGCTACTGCCGACCACAATGTTCCCACTCAAAACCAGCATCTGCCTATCAAAGAGGCTTTGTCCAAAAAACAGGTAGAAACACTGACCGATAATTGCAAAAAATATGGTGTCACCTTGTACGGGCTTGGACATCCTTACCAAGGCATAGTTCATGTCATCGGCCCTGAGTTGGGCATCACCCAACCCGGTATGACCATCGTTTGCGGCGACAGCCACACCTCTACACACGGAGCTTTCGGCTCTATTGCTTTTGGAATTGGCACCAGCCAAGTGGCACAAGTATTTGCCAGCCAATGCCTTCTGTTAGACAAACCAAAAAAAATGCGCATATCGGTTTCAGGAAAACTGAAAAATGGGGTACTACCCAAAGATGTGATTTTGTACATCATTGCAAAACTCGGCACCAACGCAGGAACGGGATTTTTTGTGGAATTTGCCGGCGAAGTGTTTGAAAAAATGAGCATGGAAGGACGAATGACCGTTTGTAACATGAGCATCGAAATGGGTGCCAGAGGTGGTATCATAGCTCCTGACAAAACGACTTTTGATTACGTAAAAGGAAAAGAATTTGCCCCAAAAGGTGAAGAATTAAAGGCTAAAATTGCCTATTGGAAAACTCTCAAATCGGATGCGGACGCAGTTTTTGACAAAGAATACCAATTTGATGGAGCCGATATTGCCCCCATGATTACTTACGGAACCAATCCGGGAATGGGTATCAAAATAACGGAGAAAATCCCGAACCTGCAAGACGAGTCTTTTGATAAAGCTTTGGTTTACATGGGATTGAAAAAAGACACTTCCCTCTTGGGATTACCTGTCAATTACGTGTTTATCGGAAGTTGCACCAACTCGCGGATTGAAGATTTCCGGGTAGCAGCCTCCTTTATCAAAGGGAGAAAAAAGGCAGCAAACGTGAATGCTTTGATTGTCCCTGGATCTCAACAAATCGCTAAGCGTATCAAAGAAGAAGGAATACAAGCTATTTTTGAATCTGCCGGATTCGAAATCAGGCAGGCCGGATGCTCCGCTTGTTTGGGGATGAATGAGGACAAAATTCCCGCCGGTGAATACTGTGTTTCCACTTCCAATAGAAACTTTGAAGGTCGGCAAGGCCCCGGAGCACGGACTTTCTTAGCAAGCCCGCTTGTAGCAGCCATCACAGCCATAGAAGGAAAAATAGTAGATGTTCAGCAATACTTGAATTAAGAATATGGATAAATTTATGACGCTCTTGTCAAAAGCGGTCCCGTTGCCCAACCAAAATGTCGATACCGATCAAATCATCCCTGCGCGGTTCTTAAAAGCAACCGATCGATTGGGTTTTGGAGAAAATCTTTTCCGGGATTGGCGTTACAACAGCGATTTGTTTCCCAACAAATCATTTGTGCTCAACAACCCCGATTATTCGGGAAAAATTTTGGTAGCCGGTGAAAATTTTGGCTGTGGATCAAGCCGAGAACATGCCGCATGGGCTTTGTTTGATTATGGCTTCCGCGTGATTGTATCGAGTTTTTTTGCAGATATTTTTAAAGGAAATGCACTTAACAATGGATTACTGCCCATTACAGTACCGGAGGATTTCCTAAAAAAACTGTTGCATACAGTTACCTCCTACCCGGACACTTTGGTGACCGTCAATCTAGTCGAACAAACGCTGTCTTACGCAAATGATTCCATCACTTTCGACATCAACCCCTACAGTAAGACTTGTTTGATTAACGGTTATGACGACATCGATTTTTTGGTTAGTAAAAAAGAGGCAATTATTGCGTTTGAAAAAAACCGGGCAAAAGAGCAATCTCATTAAATAAAACTCTTTTTTTATACTTTTAACAAAAAATAATCTTTAGATTAGATAAAAATACAAACCATGAAACTGAACATCGCACTACTACCGGGAGACGGAATCGGCCCGGAAGTAACTAAACAAGCGGTCAATGTGCTTAATGCCATCGCCAAGGAATACAATCATCAATTCAATTATAAAAATGCCTTGGTTGGTGCAGCTGCTATCGATGCAACCGGAAACCCGCTGCCGGACGAAACTATCCAAATTGTCAAAAATTCGGATGCCGTATTGTTTGGTGCCATCGGCGACCCAAAGTACGACAACGACCCAAAAGCTAAAGTCCGCCCAGAACAAGGGCTTTTAAAATTACGCAAAGAACTTGGCCTATTTGCCAACATCCGCCCAATAGCATCTTTTAAAACCTTGCTCAAGTATTCAAACCTGAAAGAAGAAGTCATCGATGGAGCCGATTTTGTCATTTACCGCGAACTCACCGGTGGTATTTATTTCGGCGAAAAAAAATTGAGTGAAGACAAGCAATATGCCTCCGATTTATGCGCCTATTCTTCGGAAGAAATCGAACGTGTTTTGCATTTAGCCTTTAAAGCTGCTCAACAACGCAACAAAAAGCTCACTTTGGTTGACAAAGCCAACGTGCTGGAAACTTCCAGGCTTTGGCGACGTGTCGCACAAGACTTAGTTAAAAAATACGCCGATGTGCAGTTGGATTTTTTGTTTGTCGATAATGCCGCCATGCAAATAATCCTCAATCCCAAACAGTTTGACGTGATGGTAACCGAAAACATGTTCGGCGACATTCTTTCGGACGAAGCCAGTGTGATAGCAGGCTCCATCGGATTGCTCGCATCAGCATCGATTGGAACAAAATCTGCACTCTTTGAGCCTATACACGGTTCCTATCCGCAGGCCAAAGGTAAAAATATTGCCAATCCATTGGCTACTATTCTTTCAGCAGCTATGCTGTTGGATCATTTTAACCTGCACGAAGAAGCAGAAACCATCAGAAAAGCAGTTGACAAATCTTTGGAAGATGAAATTTCTACACCAGACATCAACAAAGAAAACCCAAAAACAACCCTTGAAGTAGGCGAATACATTGTCAACTATATCCGGGGCAACATCATTTGCAAAAAATCCAGTGAAAATATCAGTTTGGGGCAGTCAACAATTATTTAAAAAACAGTTTGGTAAAATATTAATGTTCGTTTTGCAAATAAACTTTTAAAAACAGTATATTTGCATCCATTTTGAACCAACCTCTGGCGAAAGGCGTGTATGTTGTTTCAATTCAAACCATTAAACACATCATTGTCATGGAAGCGTTACTTAAATACGTACAAGACGAATTTATCGAAAAGAAAGATTTTCCTGTTTTTTATGCAGGAGACACCATCACTGTTTACTACGAAATCAAAGAGGGCGACAAAACCCGTACACAGTTTTTTAAAGGAGTAGTCATTCAGGTAAACGGAGCTGGAGCCACCAAAACATTTACCATTCGTAAAATGTCCGGAACAATCGGAGTGGAAAGGATTTTTCCAATCAACATGCCGGCTTTACAAAAAATCGAACTCAATAAACGAGGCAAAGTTAGGCGATCCAGAATTTACTATTTCAGAGGCCTTACCGGTAAAAAAGCCAGAATCAAAGAAAAAAGATAATTTTTTTCTCTTTATTATTCTATCCCAAAGCCTCCTGATTATAGGAGGCTTTTTTATTAACAATTGTTTATTTCTTTGGTTTATAATTGGTTTAAAAGTAACTGTTTACATTCTTTAAATACTCACATTTTATGATTTATCTTTGAAATATCAAAATGAAAGAACGAAAGGCGAAAGCCGGAAACAAAAAACATTTTGATTTTTGAACGTTCATCAAAAGGTTTTGCATTTTTAAGAAAAACTCTCAAGGGGTTGCTTCTAAAAAAGATGTAAGACCAAAAAGCCGGGATGATTTAAGTTGAAAGACTCGAAATCTACCGGGCAAACTGTCTGAAGTGCAGAAGAAAGAAACGGCAGCAATGACCGAATCTGAGAAACGTCAGCAATGGCGAATCAACAATTCAGTACACGTAGGATTAGTTTGGAAGCCATATCAGATACATGAAAATGATTTGATGTGGCTTTTTTTATGTTAAAAACCCACATATTGTGTCAACTGCTATGCTGTCGTTCGTGTATTTGCTATATTTGCTAACATAAACCAGCATTCAAAAAAATCATGAGTAAAATTAAAGTAGCCAATCCAGTGGTAGAATTGGACGGGGATGAAATGACCCGAATTATTTGGAAATTTATCAAAGAACAGCTTATCCTGCCTTATCTTGACGTTGACCTTAAATATTATGATTTAAGCATCGAACACCGGGATGCCACCAATGACCAAGTCACCATAGAATCGGCAGAAGCCATCAAAAAATACAACGTAGGCATCAAGTGTGCAACCATCACACCGGATGAAGCCCGTGTGGAAGAATTCAAACTTAAAAAAATGTGGAAATCACCAAACGGCACAATCCGGAACATCATCGGCGGAACCGTTTTTAGAGAACCCATCATCATGAAAAACGTTCCGCGTTACGTGCAAGGCTGGACCAAACCCATTGTCATCGGTCGTCATGCATTTGGCGATCAATACAAGGCAACCGATACAGTCATCAAAGGAAAAGGCTCACTCACCATGACTTTTACACCCGCAGGCGGCGGAGAGCCTATTGTCTGGAAAGTGTTTGACTACCAAGGAGATGGAGTCGCCATGAGCATGTATAACACAGACGAGTCTATTTATGGATTTGCACGATCTTCGTTTAACATGGCACTGACCAAAAAATGGCCGCTCTATCTTTCTACCAAAAACACCATTTTGAAAGCGTACGATGGCCGGTTTAAAGATATTTTTGAAGAAGTCTTTAAAAATGAATTTAAAGCTCAATTTGACAAAGAAGGCATCACCTATGAACATCGTTTGATTGATGACATGGTGGCTTCAGTCATGAAATGGAGTGGCGGATTTGTTTGGGCTTGTAAAAACTATGACGGTGATGTACAATCTGATACGGTTGCGCAGGGATTCGGATCTTTGGGCTTGATGGCTTCAGTACTCGTCACACCGGATGGGAAAACCGTGGAAGCAGAAGCTGCGCACGGAACTGTAACCCGCCATTATAGAATGCATCAACAGGGCAAACAAACCTCCACCAACCCGATTGCTTCCATTTTTGCTTGGACACGCGGATTAGAACACCGTGGAAAGTTGGACAACAACGCCGCGCTGATTAATTTCTGCCACAAGTTGGAAGAAGTCTGTATTGAAACCGTTGAAAGCGGAAAAATGACCAAAGACTTGGCTGTTTTAATTTATGGCGACAAGCTTACTTCCAACGACTATTTGAATACGGAGGACTTCTTAGCTGCATTGAAAGCCAATTTGGATAAAAAATTAGCTTGACCCGATTTATATTTCAAATCCAAGCCTCCAATTTGGAGGCTTTTTTTATTTTAGCCGAATGGAACAACACACCGATAAGAAAAAACTTTACAAAGGAATCCAAACATTGGCATTTGCACTTCCGCTGATGGTACTCGGCCCGGTAGGCATTACCCTGGGTTTTAAGATTGAAAGCAATCTGATCCTGATGTCCGGTATTGCCCTTGGGATTCTTGCTATTTATTTGACATTCAAGGGAATTGTAAGAATTATGGATGCTGTGTTTTCGGAGAAGCGTTAAATTTGGTTTATTGCCTCAGAAAGTATTGAAATTTTCAGATTTACTTAAATAATTTTAATTTTAAAATGATTAGAAATCATTGGTTTTTACATTTTATTACTGAAAAACAGTTCAATAATTGAATTGCATTGTTCATTTTATTAATTTGCAGGGAATAAAAAAGCTTCCTGATTATGGACAAGAGGCAATCCAAATGTTTTATTCGCTTGTTTATTGTTTTTTGTTAGAGGTGCTTATGAAACATTTAGTGATGGAAATAAAAAAAGCCCCGAAGATAGTCGAGGCACTAAATGTTTTCACAACGGAATAATCCTTATTGTGATTTGCTTCAAAATGTAATTCAAAGATATAAAATTTTATTTATGAAAAAAATTCTTGGACTCGATTTAGGCAGCACATCTATCGGATGGGCATTCGTTAATGAGAAAGAAGATGAAATTGAAAAATCTTCAATTGTAAAAACAGGAGTCAGAGTAATTCCTTTAACCACTGATGAACAGGGTAATTTCGAAAAAGGTAAAGCAATTACCACCAACCAAGATAGAACTTCCAAAAGAAGTGCTAGAAGAAATCTTCAACGATATAAGCTTAGAAGACAAGAACTTATAAAAATATTAACAGAAATAGGTTTTATTGACAACAATTCAAACTTAATAGAAGATGGAAAAGATACAACCTATCAAACTCTAGAATTAAGAGCAAAAGCAGCATCAAATAGAATAGAAAAAGATGAGTTAGCAAGAGTATTTTTAGCCATTAATAAAAAAAGAGGTTATAAAAGTAGTCGTAAAGCTAAGAATGAAGACGAAGGTCAGTTGATTGATGGAATGGGTGTTGCGTTAGAATTGAATAAAAGAAAAATTACACCAGGACAATTTTCATTAGAGCTACTTAAAAACGGAAAAAAGCTTTTACCTGATTTTTACCGTTCAGATTTACAAACTGAATTTGATATTATTTGGAATACACAAAAACAATTTTATCCCGAAATTTTTACAGATTCTTTTTATGATGAATTGAAAGGTAAAGGGCAACGAGCTACTTCGGCTATTTTTTGGAAAAAATATAAATTTAATACTGCTGAAAACAAAGGCAATAGAGATGAAAAGAAATCACAAGCATATCAATGGAGAGTTGATGCATTGAGCAATCAACTTAATAAAGAAGAAGTAGCTTATGTAATTACAGAAATTAACAATGATTTAAACAAATCAAGCGGTTATTTAGGTGCAATTAGCGACCGAAGTAAAGAACTGTATTTCAACAAACAAACTGTTGGGCAATATTTGCACGAACAAATTAAGGAAAATCCTCACGCCCGATTAAAAGGGCAAGTTTTCTACCGAAAAGATTATGAAGATGAATTTGATGCGATTTGGAATGAACAAACCAAACACCATAAAGAACTTAACTATGAGTTAAAACAAACCATTAAAAACATTATAATTTTTTATCAAAGAAAATTAAAATCGCAAAAAGGATTGATTAGTATTTGTGAATTGGAAGGAAAAGAAAAAGAAATTAGTGTTGATGGAAAAAATAAAACAAAATTAATCGGGCCAAGAGTTTGCCCAAAATCTTCTCCCCTATTTCAAGAATTTAGAATTTGGCAGCGATTAAATGATTTAGAAGTTAGTAACAAGAAAGAAAAAACAAAATATAAACTTGATGAAGAAAGTAAACTGTTACTTTTTAAAGAATTAAATATCAAAGAAAGCCTCACAAAAGCTCAAATTCTAAAATTGCTTTATAAAGATTTTAAAAATTTGGACTTGAATTTTAAAGACATTGTAGGAAATAGAACCAATACTTCTCTTTACAAAGCATATCAGACTATAGTTGAAGCCTCTGGTCATGATGAATTTGATTTTACAAGCCTACCAGCACACGAAACAACTGAAATAATCAATGGCATTTTTGAAACTATTGGGATAAATAAAGGCATACTTAACTACAATGCTGATTTAGAAGGAAAAGATTTTGAGCAACAACCTTATTATCAATTATGGCATTTATTGTATTCTTATGAAGATGATAACTCAACATCTGGAATTGATAGCTTATTAAAAAAATTAAAAGAAAAATTTGGTTTTGAAGAAGAATATGCAAAAGTATTAGCGAATGTAACTTTTGAAGATGATTATGGCAGTTTAAGTTCTAAAGCAATAGCTAAAATTTTACCTCATTTAAAAGACGGTTTGCAGTATGATGAAGCAGCCGCTTTGGCTGGTTATAACCACTCCAATTCGTTAAACAAAGAAGAAAGAGCAAACAGACCATTAAAAGATAAATTAGAATTACTTGCAAAAAACAGCCTTCGTAATCCTGTAGTTGAAAAAATCATCAATCAAACCATAAATGTTGTTAATGCTTTAATTGAAGAATATAGTGAGAAGGATAAAGATGGAAAAATAATAAAGTATTTCAAATTTGATGAAGTCCGATTGGAACTGGCTCGGGAATTAAAGAAAAGTGCGAAAGAACGTGAAGACGCAACCAAAAGCATGACTGCTTCTCAAACCGAGCATGAAAAATTTAGAAAAATACTTCAAACCGAATATGGTTTACCCTATGTAAGCCGAAATGATATTATTCGCTACAAATTGTATAAAGAACTGGAGCCAAGAGGATATAAAACACTTTATACCAATACGTATATTGCTCCTGAAAATATATTTAGCAAAGAATTTGACATTGAACACATCATTCCACAATCTCGCCTTTTTGACGATTCATTTTCAAACAAAACATTGGAGCTAAGAAGTGCAAACATTGAAAAAGGAGATAAAACGGCTTACGATTATATCCTTGAAAAATATGGCGAAAATGGGTTGGCTGAATACGAAAAACGTGTAGATGACTTATTTAAAGGAGTAGATGGTAAAAAAGGGAAACATAAAAAATTGTTGATGGCTGGTAAAGACATTCCTGATGGTTTTATTGATAGAGATTTACGTAACTCACAATACATTGCAAAAAAAACCAAAGAATTGTTAGAAGATGTTTGCAGAACTGTTAATACCACAACAGGTAGTGTTACTGACCGTTTACGTGAAGATTGGCAACTTATTCACGTTATGCAAGAACTAAATTGGGATAAATATGATAAACAAGGTTTGACCTATTACGAAACCAACAAAGAAGGCAAACAACTGCCGAGAATAAAAGATTGGACAAAACGAAACGACCACAGACACCATGCGATGGATGCGTTAACAGTCGCATTTACCAAATACAACCATGTGCAATACCTCAACAATTTGAATGCTAGAAGTGATAAAGCAAGCAGTATTTACGGTATTGAACAAAAGGAATTGTACAGAGATGAAAAAGGGAAACTAAAATTTAAACCACCCATGCCTTTGGATGAGTTTAGAGCAGAAGCAAAAAAACATTTAGAAAACACGATAATTTCCTTTAAGGCTAAAAACAAAGTGGTTACACCTAACAAAAATAAAATAACAGGGAAAAATAAACCACAAAATACGCTAACCCCAAGAGGGCAATTACATTTAGAAACTGTTTACGGCACTATTAAAAGATACAAAACTACCGAAACCAAAATTGGAAGTAATTTTTATATTGAAACCATAAACAAAGTAGCCAAAAAGAAATACCGTGAAGCATTGTTGCAACGCCTAAGTAAATTTGATAACGACCCTAAAAAGGCATTTAC
>PFUR01000056.1:0-315 GCA_002790195.1 Flavobacteriales bacterium CG_4_9_14_3_um_filter_40_17 | reverse complement strand
CCCTAAAAAGGCATTTACGGGCAAAAATAGTTTAGCAAAGACACCTCTCTATTTAGATGATTTACATCTTTTCCAAGTACCTGAAAAAGTTAAATTGGTTGAAGAGGAAATTGTTTACACCATACGCAAAACCATAAGCCCTGATTTAAAAATTGATAAAGTAGTTGATGGTAAAATAAAATCAATATTAGAAATTCGATTAAAAGAATTTAATGACGACCCTAAAAAAGCATTTGTTAATTTAGATGAAAACCCTATTTGGTTAAACAAAGCAAAAGGAATTGCTATTAAAAATGTAACCATAACAGGAGTAAG
>PFUR01000075.1:43364-109046 GCA_002790195.1 Flavobacteriales bacterium CG_4_9_14_3_um_filter_40_17 | reverse complement strand
ATGGTACATGAAAATCTCAATATAGGGATAGAACAGTTTTATAATCTTTTCTGTTCATCTATATTTGATTTTTATGAATTGTCGCAGGTCAGTTATCCGGCTTCATAATTATTGAATAGAAAAATAAAAAAAGGCAAGAAATATTTTAAATGATTTAATTTAAAAAAAAAACAATTATGTTAAATAATTCATTGTTTTCAAGATTGGAGGAAATACCAGCTCTCTTAAAGTTGAAATTAGGATCGAAAGACTACTATAAAAATAATAATTCAGAAACTTTAACATGCGATAATTTAAGGTATTGTTTTGATACCTTGAACAAGGTATCGCGTTCTTTTGCGACCGTCATAAAGCAGCTCCCAAATGAATTAGGGAACAATGTTTGCGTGTTTTATCTCATATTAAGAGCTTTAGATTCAATAGAAGATGATATGAACTTACCTAAAGAGTTAAAGATTAAATTACTTAGGGAATTTCATAAAAAAAATTATGAGTCAGGTTGGAATATCTCAGGTGTAGGTGACAAAAAAGAGCATGTAGAACTTCTTGAAAATTATGATAAAGTAATTCAATCTTTCTTAGCCATCGATCAAAAAAATCAATTAATAATTACGGACATCTGCCGTAAAGTGGGAGCCGGGATGGCTAATTTTGTAAAAGCTGAAATCGAATCGGTTGAAGATTACAATCTGTATTGTCATCATGTTGCCGGATTGGTAGGGATAGGGTTGTCAAGGATGTTTATATCTTCCGGACTGGAAAATGATGACTTTCTGAACCAAGATGAAATTTCTAATTCTATGGGTCTGTTTTTACAAAAAACCAATATTGTGAGAGATTACAGAGAAGATTTAGATGAAGGCCGCATGTTTTGGCCAAAGGATATTTGGCATGTTTATGGTTCTAAAATAAACGATTTTGCCATAAATCCTACACATGATCAATCCGTATTATGCCTTAATCACATGTTAAATAACGCACTTACCCATGCGACAGATTGCTTAGCGTATTTAAAACACTTAAGAAATGAAAATATTTTTAAATTCTGCGCTATCCCACAGGTAATGGCTATGGCAACCCTTTGTAAAATTTACAGCAATCCGGACGTTTTTATAAAAAACGTGAAAATTAGAAAAGGATTGGCAGCTAAACTTATTTTGAACACTACTTCAATGGATGAAGTAATAAAAGTATATAAAGACATGCTTTTGGTTATTGAAAGCAAGATTTCTTCGGATAATAATCCTGTTTCGGCTGAAACCATACAATTGTTAAAACAAATAAGGGAATATTTTAATGATGAAACCTTAATTGTAAGAAAAATAGCTTAGCCGCACATGGAGCAAAGAATACTTTATTAAGGCCAATTTACATTAACAATTTTAGATAACTTATTTGTGATAAATAAACTTTGACCTTAAACTTTTTTTTAATTGGTTTTTACTGAATTTATTTTTTTTGGATCAATTGGTTGGAGTAAATTCTTGCCATGTGTTGCCATTTTCTTATGAAAATGTGATTGTATAATGTGCCGAAAAAGTCCAAACCAATACGATTATAAGAGCGATAACTTTTGCTATATAAAAATTCATCTTGAATTTTTCATGATACAACCAAATAAATAAATTCATCAAACCAAGGCCTATCAACGATATGGTAACAAAGATGAGGTATTGTTTTGACAGGTTCGGATTGGTGCTCTCAAATACCCATATTCGAGTAAAAACATAGTTACTCGTTGCGGCGGACAAGTACCCAATGCTATTTGCAATGTACTTGTTAATCTTTACCTTTTCTTTGAGCAAATAAGTTATTCCAAAATCAATGGTAGTTCCTCCAATGCCTACCAGCATGAACTTGAAAAGTTTGTAAACTATAGCTTCAGAAACCATGGTCAATTTTGATTAAAATAGGAATTGGCAATTATGATGGTTTAAAATTATAAGCTGAACAATACATTTTTTAATTTCAGCATTGTCTTTTTTGCCTTGCTAAAATTTTTTCCCAATCGAATGACCTGAACAATCTCCTTGGGGTTGAGGAGTAATTGAAAAAATAATGCGCCTATGCTGAAATCACCATCTTTGTTAATTGATAAAAAAACAGATTGAGGAATGCTTGTATTGTAATCATCAGAAATTACGCGCAACGCGCTAAATGAAATTCCTTTTTGCTTTGCCAGTTTTGCGATGGTTGCCGATTCCATATCACAAGCCATAGCATTGTGTTTTTTGCCGAACAGTCTTTTTTCTTCTACTTCTTTCAGCATATTTGTCGATTCGCAAAGAGATCCATGGTGATAGGAAAGTTCTTTTGGAAATAATTGAACCATTCGATTATTGAAAGTTGAATCTGTAACATATTCTGTCCCCTTCTCATCCAATATTAATTCAGGCAATATCAAATCTCCCGGTTTTAGAATTTTAGACAAACCGGCGGCACTTCCCCAGCTTATGATATGAGTAACTTCAGAAGCCAAAGAGTTTACAGCATCTTCGGCATTTTTAGTACCGACCCCAGAAACAAAAAATAATAAATTATCAGTCAGTTTTATGGGTCTTTTGGTTGCGATTTTTTCTACTTTAAAAACAGAAGCTTCCCGTATCAAAGGAATAATTATACCGATCACTGGCGTAGGGATTTAATTTCATTTCTATATTTTGAAAGTGCCCACAGCGGAAAGTACTTGTCATAGCCATGATATTTTAGGTAAAATACGCGTGGGAACCCGGGAGCTGTATGTTCGGGGTCGTGCCACAGCCCATCGACTCCCTGTTGTTTTAGTAAAAAATCAATGCCTTTCGATACACTTTCAGAAACGGCTTCACCGGCATTCATCAATCCCAAGACTGCCCAAGCTGTTTGAAATGCAGTACTTTTATATCCCAATCCGTGTTTTCCAAATGATTCATAACTGTCATTATCCTCTCCCCAGCCGCCGTCCTCGCGTTGAACAGATTTTAACCAAGTTACGGCTTTTTTAATTCGGCTGTCATCACTTTTAATTTTAAGTTCTTCAAAGGCCATTAAAACAGACCAAGTGCCATAAATATAATTTGTTCCCCATCTTCCAAACCATGATCCATCGTCTTCTTGTTCTTCGCTAAGATATAGCATTGCCTTATTTATAGGGTATTGATATTCAGGATATTTATCTACAACCGATGTTAAAAACATTACGCATCTTGCCGTCACATCGGCTGTAGGAGGATCTAGTAGTGCGCCATGGTCTGCAAAAGGAATTTCATTCAAATAATACTGAGTATTGTTTAATTCAAAGGAAGCAAATCCTCCATTTTTTGATTGCATCCCAGCAATCCAATCCGCAGCAAGTTTTATATTCTTTTCGTATTTCTTAAAATCTGCTTTTACCATAGCCAAACCGACAAAAGCAGTATCATCCAAATCAGGGTAATAATCGTTGTCAAATTGGAACGGCCACCCACCGGGAGCCAAATTCGGCCGGTTTTCTCTCCAGTCGGCATTCCCCTCTACAACTTGCCTTTTTTGCAACCATTCCAGCCCTTTGTGCGTTGACTTTATTCCGTTTTCATCCTTTGACTCAAGTAGTGCCTGTGCAGCCAATAGGGTATCCCAAACGGTTGAGACGCAGGGTTGGCAATAAGCTTCGTCGTCTTTTTCGATAATAAGCAGGTCAATAGATTTTCTGGCTGTTTTTACCACTTCATCATCTTTGTCATATAGTAATAATAAAGCTTCATAAGCATTTACCATCGCCGGAAAGATTGCTCCCAACCCCGCTTCTCCATTTAATCTCGGCACAATCCAGTTCTTTGCTTTTTCCAAGGCTCTTTTATGTATAAATCCGGGGATGAGCCATTGCAAATTATAACCAATCCGTTCTGCTGTTAGGATTATTTTATTTAAAAAGGATCTTTTGGGAAAATAATTTCTTTCTTTTTCGGGAGGAACTTCGAATAGTTCCCTGATGTCAATTTTATTAGGGTTTTTGGCCGTAGCCCGTGAACTGTATAATATAAACAAAGGGACTATAACCGTTCTGGACCAGTAGGATATTTTACTGATGTGGAAAGGAAACCATTTTGGAAACAACATGATTTCAACAGGTATTAATGGGACAGCTCTCCAAGGAACCTGCTCAAACATAGCCAACATAATCCGGGTGAAAACATTGCTTTTTGCAGCACCTCCTTTTTCTAAAATTGCCCTTCTTGCAAGTAACATGTGAGCAGATTCGATGTCATCACCTGCCAGTTTAAGTGCGTAATAGGCTTTAACGGTACAGCTAATATCTGTTTTGCCACCCAGATATAATGGCCAACCTCCATTTTCTTGTTGTCTTTTTCGAATATAATTCACCATTTTAACCTGAATTCTTTCATCAACATCCCCGGTGTAGTGCATCATCAAAATATATTCTGAAGGAATGGTAATATCGGCTTCTAATTCATAACACCAAAAGCCTTCCGGATCTTGTTTTTTAACAATGCTTTCTAAAGCCATTCGAATCGCCTTGTCAATAGCGCTTTTGGGTGTTTTAACTTTAAGCTTAGGACTTGTTTGATCAGGTTCTTTCTTCAATTCTTTGATGTTATCCATAATTTTTCGGCAATAGTCTTTGGATTTTCAGTTCTTTTATAAAAAAAGCATTTTTTGTTTATTCGATTGTATTTCATCAAAAATAAGATAGAAATTTAAAAAAAAAATGGATACAGCTACAATTTATTCTTATTTTGCTACTGTAGTATTGTTGAACGTGAGGTTTTAAAAAGTTATTGATTTTTTTACTGTCAGTTTTTTTACAAACCTCGCAATGTGTTTTATCATAAAATCATTTAAATTAGCACTTTCATTCAACCGTTTATCCGTTTATGGATTTATTTTAATTGTGATTAGAATAGAGTTTTAGAAACTCCTTACATTTATCTATCTCAAATTTGGTTGTGTTTAGAGATTTAAGACAGTTTTTAATTTGAAATAGAGTTTGTGATTGATTTGAAGTCATTTTATTGTCGAGTGTTGATAATATAATTTTTCCAAAATAACTGAATTATAAAATTGTTGACTATTTTGCTTATTGATTTGAACATAAAAGTTGTAAAGATTCATACAAATAATCGACCTATACACGAATAAAAATTTACTTTTAAGATGGGAGTACCAATTAAACAACAAATTAATATCGCTAGTTACATAATTAAGAAAAAATTAAAAAGAGAGAAAAAATATCCTCTTGTTTTAATGCTTGAACCTCTTTTTCAATGCAATTTGGCTTGTGCAGGTTGTGGCAAAATTGCCTATGAGGAACATACATTGAAGAGAAGGATGAGTTTTGAAGATGCCATGAAAGCAGTTGATGAGTGTGGCGCACCGGTAATATCTATTCCCGGCGGAGAGCCACTTATCCACAACGAAATGCCCCAGATAGTCAAAGGATTGATACAAAGAAAAAAATATATCTACCTATGTACGAATGCGATAATGTTGAAGAGGAAAATACATGCGTATGAACCCTCCCATTATCTCACATTTTCTATTCATTTGGACGGGTTAAAGGAACATCATGACAAATCAGTTTGTAAAGAAGGGGTCTTTGAAATTGCAGTTGAAGCCATAAAATTAGCCTTGGATAAAGGCCATAGAGTAACCATCAACTGTACACTTTTTAACGATGTCGATCCGAAAGAAGTTGCCGATTTTTTTGATTTTGCAATGAAATTAGGAGTGGAAGGAATTATGGTTTCTCCGGGCTATAGTTATGAAATGGCACCGGAACAGGAACTTTTCTTGGGAAGGAACCAGAGCAAAGAACTATTCAGAGGTATTTTTAGAGAAGGTAAGAAAAGAAAAAGCAAATGGGAGTTTAATCAATCTGCCCTGTTCCTTGACTTTCTCGCAGGAAACCAGTCCTATCAGTGTACACCTTGGAGTACGGTGACTTACAATATTTTTGGCTGGCAAAAACCATGTTATCTTTTGGTTAACGAAGGTTATGCAAAGTCCTACAAAGAACTGATTGAAGATACGGAATGGGATAAATACGGAGTTGGGCATAATCCAAAATGCGATAATTGTATGGTACATTGTGGTTTTGAAGGAACCGCTGTGAATGATTCATTTAAAAACCCTTTAAAACTTTTGGAATTAAGTTTAAATGGAGGACCCAAGACCGAAGGACCTTTGTCACCCGACTTGCCAATAACCTATGACCTGAATAAAATAGATAAATCAGAGCTTGTAAACCCACAAATGCCAATAATAAAAAAGAAACCTTCTCCTGTAAAAAAAGAGGAACAATTGACCGATAAGTGATTTTACTAGAATTGATTCAGTAATTAAAAAGGTGTGTAAATCGGCTTATTAGTTGGTCGAAATTAGTTTCCGGTTATGTTATTTTCCAACCGTATCTTTACAATTGTGGTGACATTCTGTTTACAATTTATTTCTATTAATGAATAAAAAAGTATTGGTTACCGGAGCCACAGGATTTGTAGGATCGGCTGTTGCACGGTTGTTGGTTGAACGCGGATATAATTTAAAAACCTTGGTTCGTCCTTCAAGTATGCTAGATAACTTGAAGGGATTGAATGTAGAAATTGCTTATGGCGATCTCAAAGATGTAAACTCACTTGAATATGCTTTGAAAGATTGCGAATATTTGTTTCACGTGGCCGCAGATTATCGGTTGTGGTCTTTGAACCCACAAGAACTATATGATAATAATGTTGCCGGAACAGAAAATATGATGCATGCTGCTTTGAAATCGGGGGTAAAAAAAATTGTATATACCAGCAGTGTAGCTACTTTGGGAATCAATCAGGACGGAACTCCCGCAAACGAAGATACGCCTGTTACTTATGCGGATATGATTGGCGATTATAAGAAATCGAAGTTCCTCGCAGAAGAGTTGGTTAAAAAAATGGCAAAAGAAGAAGGGCTTCGTGTCACCATTGTAAATCCATCTACGCCAATTGGTCCGGGAGATATTAAACCTACACCCACAGGTAAATTAATTCTTGATGCTGCTGCCGGCAATATGCCTGCATTTGTTGATACGGGATTGAATTGGGTACATGTAGATGATGTCGCCATCGGGCATTTACTTGCCCTTGAAAAGGGAAAGATCGGTGAGCGATACATATTGGGAAATGAAAACTTTTCAATGAAAGATTTATTGCAAAAAATTGCTTCTATCACCGGTAGAGCGGCTCCAAAAATTCAATTGCCGCATAATTTTGTATTGCCCATTGCCTATGTGTCAGAATGGTGGGCAAATATCAGCAAATCAAAGACAGAACCAAGAGCCACAGTAAGCGGTGTAAAATTATCAAAGAAAAAAATGTACTTTTCTATTGACAAAGCAAACAGGGAGTTAGCGTATCATCCAAAAGAAGTGATGATCGCCTTAGAAGATTCCATTAATTGGTTTAAAGAAAACAACTATCTTTCTTAACATTGCAAACGCTATAAGTAGTCTTTAAAAAAATCGGCATACGCTCTTATGTTTTCCGGTATGGAATTTTGGGTCAAATTATTATAATCATGCTTTCCTCTGCGATTTTGTGGATTGTCAACAAGGTATTGTTTAATGCTTTTGTCTATGTTTTCAGTCCATTCATAGTCCATTTTGCCATAGATACCATTTAAAACACCAAACGGATTTTGCGTTAATTCTTTATAGGAAACCGAGATTACTTTACTGGGATGTTTTTTATGGAAATCGATATTTTTTTTGGTCTCATGGTCAAACAATTCCAAAACCTGTCTTAGAATTTCTTGATTATCGATCTCTCTTTCAACCATTTTGAATAAAGTTTGCCTTAGGCTACAGAGGCTGTTTATACACTCCTCCGGATTTCTGTGGGTTTGTATGATTGTTGCATCAGGTATGTATTTAATAATATGGTCTAAACTGCCCAAATGGCTGGGGGCTTTGAGTACCAACCGTTTCCCGGGATGGTAATTTTGTAAGAGCCTGAGTTGATGGCTATATTCTTTATAAGCAAATTCTCTGTCTTCTTTTATATACCAGTCAAGATATTCAGAAAGAGGAGCTATATCTGTAAAAAGTTGTGAGTGAAAACTATTTGCCAAGAGCATAATACACTCTTCTTTCGTGTCGGCTCGGGTATAATGTTTTTTATCCAATTCAGGTAACAGGATATTCTTTAACAAAATTTCATAAGTAGTTTTGGCTTTTCTAAAATCAAAAACGCCACTATTTTTATATGGATTGAGCAATTCCCATAGAGGAGCGGCGTAGTGCCTGGAATCATAAGCCATCAGGCGATGAAGGAAAGTGGTACCCGATCGCGATAATCCGGTGATGATAATGGGCGCATTTAAAGAGAGCAGCCTCGTTTCTTTTTGCAACAATTCAACATATCGTAGCCGGTTTACCAATGACCTGATGATTAAAGAATGCAACGTAATCTGACCAATAAAATGAGTAGATGGCAGTTTTTTGATAGAATCTAATAAAGACTCGAGCCCGGAAATAAAATCAGGGTTTCCCCAATTATTTAAACCCCCGGCAGCTCGGATTGCTTTTTTCATAAAATAATCCTTTTCCCATATAGGTTTAAAAACACCAGATTTACGTGCGGGAATTTCTAAATATTCAAAAATTGAAAATAAAGCCGGTAGTTCTTTCATTTTTCTATTAAATGTCATTGAAAATAAAAAATATTATGATTGTTGGGCTTAAATTTAGAAAAAAATGATGATTGCGATGTTAAAATGGATTGCCAAGCCATTTTAATCAAGGTTTAATTTTTGGCAGAAAGAATTTTAAAATCTTCTTCTTTTACATCAGGCCGTGGTGTGAGGCTTAAAACCTTAATATCTTTTTCTTCACCATCTTTCATCGATTTTGTAACAATATGCATCGGATAAACTTTTCCTTTATACCCACTGATGTCCTGAAAGTCGGATAGGTTGGAAATACTTTTGTTGCCGCTTGAATCATAAGAAACAATTTGAAGGATACGGAAAGATTTTTCATCAATTAAAAATTCGGCTTTTGAACCGGTAGTGTCTTTTTTCTCAGTTACCATTATAAGGTAGTTCGGTTTGTCGTCGAGTTGTTGCTTTCCGATGAGCTTAACGTACAACTCATTAGTATCCATTGAGGTGTAATTGGATATGGGTGAACTGGCACCTACCCGATCCATGTTTTGAGGCGTGGCCTTCAGTTTTCGTATTTTTCCATTGGCAGGAGTAAAGATTTCAATGAGCCCGGATTTTTTAGGGTTTTTGGTGATAACAATGGTAACTCCCTCAGCGCGAATAGGTTTTTGTATCACCGTCTTGGTTTTTTCAACCATTCCAAATTTAGCCATAAGGACATGGAAGGTTTTTTCTTTAACTTGTTTATTTTTGCCGGTTTCTTTAATGTTGATAGTCATTTCCATGTTAGTCAAAAACAGCTTTTCTGAAGCCTTTTTGAAAATGGTTTCTGCATTGTCCTGTCCAAATGACGGGAAGGATAGAGTAAGGAGTAAAATAAAAAAGGTATATCTAATCATGGTAATGGTGTTATTTTTTTTCAAGAAATTGAGGTTTTGTTAATATGACAATTGCAGGTACTATCAGTAAAGAACTGATAAGGCAAGTGGTAATAGAGATGACCACCAATGCGCCGAAGAATTTTAGAGGAGTAAAACTTGATAAAACCAAAGGTAGAAACCCTACAATTACGGAAACTGCATTGATAACGATGCCTCGCCCGGAAGTTTCAAGCGTACTAAGTACAGCCTCTTTATGACAGAAGCCTTTGGCTCGCTCTTCTTTAAAATGCCAAAGAAAGTGAATCGTATAATCTACCCCCACTCCTATCATAATAGAAGATGTCAGTGCAGTAGCAATGTCAACGGCAATACCCAATAAGCCCATTAACCCAAAAAGAACCAGAATAGCAATAGATAAAGGCAGGCTGGAAAGCAATCCCGCTTTTGGCGAACGAAAAACAAAGCTTAATAGGATAAAGATTACTGCCATTGCAAATATCAAGGATTTTATCTGTCCGGATACGACCATGTCTGCTAGTTCTATTTCGTTAAGGCCAGCTCCTGCGGTAAACTGAACATTGGAATCGTCTTTAGTCAATGCATTGATTGTTTTTAAGAGGTGTTTTACAGCACTGTTACTACCATCTTTCAAACTTATCATAAGGCGTGCATTTTCATAATTATAGTCCATAAATTGTGAAATAGCATCTTCATTTCCGCCAAGAGAAAACACCTCTAGCAATTGGTATATCTCACCGGCATCATCCGGAATCTGATTATATCCTTTTTCGTCGGGTGTATAAAAACCTTTGCTTAATTCCTTAATCATGGTAGCCGGAGAGCTCACATGCCCTACCGCAGGGTCTTTAAGAATTTCTTTCTCGTAGTACTCCATTCGCTTAAGCACCTCAGGTGAAAGTACATCGCCGCTAAACAATATAGAAATAAATTTGGAACCGCCAAGTTTCTCGTTGATTAATCTGGTAGAACGACCCACTTCTGATTTGCCGGAAAAATAGCTTTCTACATTGGTGTCCACTCTTAAGAAAAAGATTCCAACAATACTTATTGCGGTAATAAATGCTGAAATAAGAACAAGTTGTTTTGGATATACGGTAATCCACCTCCCGAATAGGTTTAAAATGCGATTTATAAAAGATTTTTTGGTTTTTTCGTGTTTTATTGTTCTCTTGGGTTTAAAATAGGAGAGTATTGCAGGCAGAAACCAAAGACTCAACACCAAAGCAAAACCGATACCGATGGCTGTTAAAACGCCCAATTGTGCTGCCGGAACCATGGTGTGTGTCAACAACCCCAAGACACCGCTAATAGTGGTAAGGCCGGCGATTAAAATGGGACGGTTAAGGTCTTTATAAATTTGCCTACAAATTTGTTTCATGGAGAGTGTTTCATCCTCTCTTGCTAATTCTTGGTAACGAGCTATAAGGTGTATGCTATAATCATTCCCTATTGCAATAATCATAATAGGCATTAAGATACTGAAAAGCGAAATTTGCCATCCAAAAAATGCCATCAAGCCAAAAGAAAGAATGATGCTCATTGCCACAATCACAAAGGGCATAAATACACCTTTCCATTCTTTAAAAGAAAAGTAGAGCATCCCAATCATGAGGATCATGGCAATGGGAAGCAAAATCATTAAATCACTTTGTATATTTCCTGCAATAGAATAACCGATAAAAGGCATTCCACCTATAAGTACTTCTTCAGTACCCGGATGTTTTTGTATTACCAATTTTATATCTTCAATAATTTTGTCGGGTGTTTGGGTGTTTTTAACAAGGACAAGGGAAACTAAGCTGAAATCTTCCGAAAAAAAACGGCTGGTCAAATTGTTGGCAACGATGCGGTTTTTTAAAGAGTCATTGGCGACAGGATTGTCGGGTATGTGATTAAAAAAAGGATGAACAGACATGACACCATCTTCAATAGAGGGTTCCTGTGCGTCAAAGGGTGAAATAACACGGTCTATACCTTTAATTTTTCCCAAATCCTTCGCCAAGCCGCTCAATCTGTTTAGGGTAGCCGCGTTTACTACATCTTCTTTTTGCAACATGACCATAATCATTTTATTGCCACCAAAAATGCTGTCCAATTGCTTTAGATGAACCTTATTTTGTATGCTATTAGGAACATAATCATCCACCGTAGCATTGACCTTAAGTCGCGGAAATGCAAAGAGAGAAAGTACAGTAATAACGATAGCAGAAACTACTATTGGAAGACGGTAATTAATAATTTTATCTTGCATAAGATAGATTTAATGGAGGCATTAATATGGTTTAATTACTTAAATGCATTGATGTGCGATAAAAGTAAATTAAAAAGAAGCCAAAATGTCGGCTTCTTAAAGAAATTCGTAACTTGGTTTTACATAAGACAAAAAACGATGAGTAAAAGTAATTGTTTTTCCGGTTTAGGTGTTTTCGACTCCCATTTTTGTTAGGAAAACCTTTGTAAAATCTCTTTTTATAAACAGTTTGTTTTTTTAAAGAGTACTTTTTTCAGCAAGTAATTTATCTTTTATGAAGTCGAAAATTAAAGCCACAGACTCCTCTATTGAATAATGATCATAGATTTCTATATTGGGATGTGTAGGAATTTCATAAGGAGAAGAAATTCCGGTCATGTTTTTTATCTCTCCATTTCTGGCTTTTTTGTACAAGCCTTTGACATCTCTCTTTTCACAAATTTCTAAGCTTGTATTGACAAACACTTCGATATAATTTTCTTTATCAACGATGTTTTTAATAATCTCCCTGTCTTTTTGATAAGGTGCAATGATAGCAACCAGCACAACCACTCCGGCATCGATTAACAGTTTTGAAATTTCTGCAACGCGTCTGTTGTTTTCCGATCGGTCTTCAGGGTTGAAACCAAGGTTTTTATTTATTCCTTTTCTAATATTATCACCATCTAAAGTATAGGTTTTAATGTTTTTTTTGAAAAGTAAATGTTCTAGGTTATTCGCCAAGGTCGATTTACCTGCTCCCGATAATCCTGTAAATAAAATAAGGAATGAATTATGGCCATTGCTTTTCAGACGGTCTTCTCTTGTTACTGCATAAGGGTATGTTACTAAATTCTCAACCATTTTTTTTAATCATTTTAGCATCGTTATAAACTAATAAATCATTATTTAACTTGTGTCTGATATAAAAACAGTTAGATTCACACACGAAAAAAGCAAAATATTTGGCTAATTAAAATGCTTAAAATCATTTATATAACTAAATATTTTGCTTTAATATCCTCTAACAAAGCTACTCAAATATTTTGTTCTAATAATGATTTTTCGCCAAAGATTTGTCGATTTTTGTCGTTTGCAGTTACTTTAAACTTTCAACCCATGATAAAAATGTTTTATAAAATAAACCTAATTTTGCAATTGCGTTGACATACAGAACGATTTTATGATAGATTCCACTTCAATTTTCGGGATTACAGCTGCAGGTATGTTTGCCGAAAACGCGTTGGATATTTTTAATTTTCAATTCAAAACTGTGCAGGTTTACCACGATTTTTGCAAAGGTTTGTCGATAAACCCCAAGGAAGTTGATGCGATTGAAAAAATACCTTTTCTGCCGATTTCTTTTTTTAAAAGCCACAAGGTTTTCAGTAAAGGTAAAAATGCACAGTTGATTTTTGAAAGCAGCGGTACAACCGGAAAATTGACCAGTAAACATCCTGTTGCTGATGAATCCATCTACAAAAATTCCTTTCGAAGAGGTTTTGAACGAGTCTATGGAAACATTTCAGACTTCGTGGTTTTGGCGTTGTTGCCTTCCTATTTGGAAAGAAACAATTCTTCGTTGGTATATATGGTTGCTGATTGGATTTCGGAAAGCCATCATCCAGATAGTGGTTTCTATTTGAACGAAATGGAGAAACTTCGCGATAAACTAATCGCGCTCGATGCTGCCGGACAGCGAGTTATACTGATTGGCGTTTCGTTCGCATTGCTCGATTTGGCAGAGCGATATCCAATGCAACTTCGCAACACCCTTGTCATGGAAACGGGCGGAATGAAAGGAAGAAGAAAAGAATTGATTCGATCAGAATTACATCAAATTTTAAAAACCGGATTGGGCGTACCGGTCATCCATTCCGAATACGGCATGACCGAACTCTTTTCACAGGCTTACTCAAAGGGCGACGGATTGTTCGAATGTCCTCCTTGGATGAAAATTTTGATTTGCGATCCCGAAGACCCCTTGACTTTGATGGGGCATCAAAAAAACGGAGGCATTAATGTGATTGATTTGGCAAATATCTATTCCTGTTCGTTTATCGCCACTCAGGATTTGGGAAAAACCTATGCTGACGGGTGTTTTGAAGTTTTAGGACGTTTTGACCATGCCGATATAAGAGGATGCAATCTTTTGGTACAATAAACTAAAAAGCTTATTTTCGGGGAAAAGTTGAAAACAAACTTTTTTTTCAATTTATTCAAATGAATTTATAATCCGACGAAACCTATTCTTCATATTTACGACTATTTAACAGTATATTCAAACCAAGTATATGTCAAAAATAAAACTTGCAACAATCAGCCAACTCGAATTCAAAACGCCTTTCTACGCTTTAGCATCCAATACAGATTTGGTCATTATCAAACACGAAAAGGGTATCTCCGTCTTATACGGCAGATGCCACCATCGCGGTGCTCTTTTAGCCGATGGTTATGTCGAAGGCGGCAACCTTTTTTGTGGCGTTCACAATTGGGATTACCGCTATGATACCGGTGTGAGCGAATATAACAATGCCGAAAAATTACACAAGTTTCAGGAAATTATCGAAGGTGATAATCTCTATGTCAGTGAAGCGGAAATTAAAGCTTTTGAACAAGAAAACCCGCAACCTTTTCAACGCGATATGTATTTGGGAACCTATGCCGACACACATCCCGAAGACACCGAACCTTACACCGGATACATCAAGGAATTAGCAAAAAACGGTTTGAAGAATGTAGGTCAACACGGTTTTTCGGCCTCTATGGGTGTTGATCGGAATTCTTTGCCCAAATGGAGTGATATTCAGTTCCTTCCGGCTCAATTGGCCACTCGGCCGTTACTCGATCATGAAAAGGTTAAATCGGAAGTTGTCATTGGTTGTAAGGCCCAAAAACCGTTGGTTTTATCCATGCCGCTCTTTGTGTCGGACATGAGTTTTGGCGCCTTGTCGCGTGAGGCCAAGATAGCTTTGTCTAAAGGTGCTCAATTGGCCGGAACGGGAATTTGTTCCGGAGAAGGCGGGATGTTGCCGGAAGAACAAGCCAACAATTCCAAATATTTTTACGAATTGGCATCGGCCAAATTCGGATTTTCATGGGATAAGGTCATCAAAGCTCAGGCTTTTCATTTCAAAGGCGGGCAAGGAGCCAAAACCGGAACCGGCGGTCATCTGCCTGCTATCAAAGTGAGCAAAGAAATTGCCGAAGTACGCGGGCTTAAAGCAGGTGAAAACGCCATTTCTCCGGCAACTTTTCCAGATTTTCACGGCGTAAATGATTTCAAAAAATTTGCTACAGAAGTGCGCGAACGCACCGGTGGCATCCCAATAGGATTTAAAGTAGCAGCCAGCCACATTGAACAAGATTTAGATTTTGCCCTCAAAGTAGGAGTCGATTACATCATCCTTGACGGACGAGGTGGCGGAACAGGCTCAGCTCCAACTATTTTGCGAGACAACATCAATGTGCCAACCATTCCGGCTTTGGCAAGGGCTCGGAAGTTTTTGGACGAACGAGATGCTCAAGACGTGACGCTTATCATTACCGGAGGGTTGAGAATTGCTGAAGATTTTGCCAAGGCACTCATGATGGGTGCAGACGCGGTGGCTGTTTCAAATTCGGCTTTGCAAGCCATTGGTTGTTTAGGAATGCGCGCCTGCGGATCGAACAATTGCCCCGTGGGGATAGCGACCCAAAAAGAATCGTTGCGAAGCAGATTGGTGATTGATTCTTCTGCCAAGCAACTCTATAACTTTTTTGAGGCTACCAACGATTTAATCAAAGTGATTGCTCGGGCATGTGGCTACGATGACGTTTCAAAATTCAACAAAGGCGATTTATCCACTTTTGATTATGACATGCATCGGTTGACTGGAATTGCCTATGCGGGAGTTTTGGATCGATGATTCAGGGAAGACAAACGGGAAATGTAATTTTTTTTTGAAAATATAAATTGTTGTCAACTGTATTTTAATCAAATTTTCATTTTAAAAATCAGATAATCAAACAACCCACTTTATGGAAAACTGGTATGTACCCATCACGATTTTGCCCGGTATTGCCTTGCTCATTTTGTCAACTTCCAATCTTTTGATAGCTTTGAGTGGTGAAATAAAACAAAGGATTTTAGATATTCATCCCGATAACCATCGGGGCAAAACAGTCACGCTGAAGAAACTGAAACAACTCAAATTGCTCAACCGCGGGATGGTTGGGTTTTATATCGGATCGGGTTGTATGGTAGGTGCCGGCATTCAAGATTTTTTGGCTTACAGCAAGTTGATATCCAAGATATTAATGTTGTCCGGTTCGTTGAGTATTTTTGTTTCAATCGCTTTTTTGATTGTGTTTTCTATTCGAGCGGTTCGCATCCGTCAGGAGGAATTTAATGATTCAATTTGAAAATGAATCATTGCTGTCCGATAAAATAATTGATTGGAAATAGCATCTTACAACATCACTCTTAATTTAAGCTATTGATTTTAAATATCAAAAAAAATTATCAACTAATTTTTTTAAGCATCATTTAGCTCATAAATCTTTTATTTGGCTAAAGCCTTTTTGGGTTGTTGCAGCTGTCATCCCGCTGAAGCGGGATGCAATTGATAAATTGGGGTTGGTTTTAGCCAACCTAAACAGGTTTGTGAATGTCATGGCTTTAGCCAAATTGAATATGTTTAGTTTGCTTTCCGGTCAATATTTTGCTCTTGAAAAATCTGCTTTCAAGCGAATCGGAATATACGATTGGCAGGAAGAGTTCAATGATTCAATTTAATAAAGTTTGGTTAGAGTTTCTTTCCAACTCTATTGGTCAGGACAGTGCTTAAAACTACTATGGAAATAGAACTTAAAGGCATCAAAACAGCAGCAACCAATGGTGATAAAAGCCCGGTAACCGCAAAAGTTAAACCGATGGAATTGTAAGCAAAGGAAACTGCAAAACAAATTTTTATGATTCGGATAGACTTTTTAGAGGCCTTTAAAATTTTATCAAAGCCTGCCAATTTATCAGCCAACAAAATTGCATCACAAGCAGGAGAGAATGTAGCCGTATCTTCTGAAATCGAAATACCGACATTGCTTTGTGCCAAAGCTCCGGCATCATTCAGCCCATCGCCGAGCATGGTGATTTGAGTCCCTGTTTTTTGTAGTTTTTCGATGAGAAACAATTTATCCTCGGGTGTTTGTTCCAACAGTACATCAACATTTCCCGGCAATACTTTTTCTAGGTCTTTTTGTGCAGAAAGTTTATCGCCGCTTAGAACCATTAATTTGTAATTTTTAACCAGTTTTTGCAACATTGTTTTTACCCCTTCCCTGAATTGATGTTTGAAAGTGAAATACCCTTTATAAGATTCATTGATACTTATGTGAACAGAAGTCACCCTGTAATCGTCCACATCAAATGGTGTTCCGGCAAAACTATGCCTGCCGATTTTGATACTTCCCAAAGTTGAATGTGCTTCAAGTCCAAATCCGGGAGTTTCTTCAAAGTGTTCAATCGGGATGATTTCATTTTTTTGAAACAGGGTTTGAAGCTGTCTGCTAAGCGGATGATTGGATTGTCTTAATACAGATTTTATGAAGTTGTTTTCTTCCGTTGAAAGGGTTTCACCAAGGTATTCAATTTCCATCTTTCTGCTTTCGGTCAAGGTTCCTGTTTTGTCAAAAATGAGCAATTCGGTTTTTGCCAATCGTTCTATCACCTGCGTATTTTTGAGATAGAAATTTTTCTTCCCAAAGATTCGCATCATGTTTCCCAAAGTGAAAGGTGTTGCTAAAGCCAAAGCACAAGGGCATGCTACAATAAGGACTGCGGTTACAACTCTGATGGCAATTGCCGGATTGAAGATCCACCAATAAATACCCGAAAAGGTGGCTATCAGCAAGATGACCGGCGTGAAATACTGACTGATGGTGTCTGTCAAATTTTCAAAAACGCTTGTTTTATCATTTTTAAAAGTGTGTTGATCCCACAATCGGACCAACCGACTTTGAGAAACCTTCGTGAGCGTTTTTAATTCGATGGCACCGGCAACCTGCCTTCCTCCGGCATAAATTTTATCGCCCATAAACCGCTCAACAGGTTTAGACTCCCCACTGACAAAGCTGTAATCTATTTGTGCTTCTTCCGATAAAAGAATACAATCTGAAGGTGCAATTTCCCCATTCTTGATTAGGAGGTGGTCATTTTTTTTAATTAAATGAATCGGCACGATTTCCTCTTTATTGTCTGCATGGATTCTTGTGACAGCCAAAGGAAAGTAAGATTTGTAATCCCGCTCAAATGATAAAAAATCATAGGTTTTCTGTTGAAACATACGTCCGAGCAACATCAAAAAGACCAATCCGCTGAGACTGTCAAAATATCCAGAACCCCGATTAAAAAAAACATCAAATATACTTTGAAGAAACAATGCGGCAATCCCCAAAGCGATAGGGACATCAATGTTGAGAATTCCTCTTTTGAGGCTTCGGTAAGCAACCACAAAAAAACTTTGAGAAGAGTAGAAAACAACAGGGAGTGACAATATAAGCATCAACCATCGGAAAAAGGGTTTGAAACGATCGAGCCAAAGTTCGGAGACTTGAAAATATTCGGGGAAAGAAAGCAACATGATGTTGCCAAAAGCAAAACCGGCAATTGCAAGCCGATAGATGGCATTTCGGTTACCGATAATTTTTGGTTTGTTTTCGTCATCTAATCGGATAACGGGCGAGTAGGCAATTTGGTTGAGCAGATTGGCCAATTCATACAAAGAAAATTCTTTGTATCGATAGTGAAATGTAACCTTTTTGCTTGAAAAATTGACGCGTGTTTTGAGAATGTTGGGATTTATTCGGTGTAGGTTTTCCAAGATCCAAATACAAGAGCTACAATGGATTTTTGGAATATAGAATGTGACAACTTGAACGGTTTCATCCTCAAAATCCAATAACTTTTGAACGATATCCTCCAATTTTAAATAGTCAAACCGATTGACAGATTCGGAAGGTTTGGTGCCTGGGTTTTTCTCTAACTCGTAAAAATAGTCTAAGCCATTGTCTGAAAAAATGGAATAAACCATTTTACAACCATTGCAGCAGAATATTTTTTCATCAAAAACAACTGATTCGTCATCGCACAAATCCCCACAGTGGTAGCAAGAAGCTTCACTCATCACACATTGATTTTAAAATACCCATTGCAAAAATCTATATTTAAGTATATTGATACAATGATAATTGTCATGTTTTTTTCTTAAATTTGTTAGCGCAAATGAAAACAACTGTTTATGAGTAAGTGTGAGCAATGCATCGTCCGCCAGTTAAATTCCCTCAAGACATTGACCAAGGAAGAATTGAGCCATCTTACAAGTTGTAAAGGTGATCAAATCTTCAAAAAGGGTGAGCGTATTTTTGAAGAAGGTGAGCACCTAAAAGGGGTGTATTGTATCAAAAGCGGCGTTTGCAAGTTGGTTAAATTAAGTGCAAACGGGAAAGACCAAATTGTGAAGCTAACCACCAAAGGTGATTTGTTGGGCGAGCGAAGTACTTTGAGCAATGAGCCGACGAACCTCAGTGCGGTCGCCGTGACAGACATGGAAGTTTGTTTTATTCCGCAGGTTGAAATTATAAATGCCGTCAGCACAAATGCGAACTTCACGATTGATATGTTTAAGTCTATGGGCAAATCTATCAGGCATTCTGACGATTTGTTGGTCAACATGTCTCAAAAAACCATGAAAGCACGACTGGCAGCAACGCTTCTTATGCTTGAAGATGATTTTGGTAAAGAAAGTGACGGATCTTTGAGTTTGGTGCTTACCCGTGAGGAAGTTGCAGGCATAGTCGGTACGGCCACGGAGTCTGTCATCAGGTTGTTGTCGCAATTTGGTAAAGATAAAATCATAAAATTAGATGGCAAACACATCTCCATACTCGACTACGACATGCTGAGAATGGTGTCTGACGGGTTGGATTGATTTTGACCCTATTTTCAATTCTATTTTGGAATTTGCAACACTGCTTCCGTGCCTTTTTTTTCGTTGTTCTTGATGTCTAACTGGATATTGAGCGTGTCGCAAAGCCTTTTTGTGATAGATAGACCCAAACCGCTTCCTTCTGCAACGGTTTGTCCTGAGAGCGATGCCCTATAGAATTTTTCGTAGATCTTGTTTATTTCGTTCTCTGCAATGCCAATGCCTTCATCTGAAATTTTGCACGTTACAACTTGATTTTTTTCTGAAACAGAAATAGTAATCTTTGAATTTTCAGGTGAAAACTTAATGGCATTAGACAGTAAATTACTCAAAATTATAGACAGCAGATTGGAGTCTGAATGAATCAAAATTTCTTTAGAAAAATCAAAAGAAACCTGAATATATTTACCGCATATTCTTATTGAATACCGATTGATAATGTCTAATAATAAGCTATTTATATCAAAATTAGATGGATGGGTATTCAAGCTATTCGATTCCTGCCTTGCCAGTAACAAAAGTTGGTCTAACAGGTCGTTGAGCCGATTGGTTTCATTGATGCAATAACCTATCTTGTCTTTGTATTCCTCTTCAGTCCGCGATTTTCTGAGGAGTACTTCGAGCGTTCCCTTGATGATGGAAAGTGGCGTTCGGAGTTCGTGTGAAGCATCGGAGGTAAATTGCTTCTCCCTTATGACGGCATTTTCAATTCGCCCGAGCAAATTGTTGATGGTTTCCGAAAGTTGGTAAAGTTCATCTTTGTTTGATGGCAGTTTTACACGGGATGACAGATTTTCTTTGTTGATAGTTTCGGCAGTATGAATGATTTCGGTTACTGGTTGAATACTGCGTGAAGCAATAAATTTTGCCAAGAAAAATAGAATCAGAAGAGCGATAGGATAAGTCAGTATCATTACATCTTTTAAGTTTTGTATGACCATTTTGGCAGCTTCCAACGGTGTGGCAACCAACAAGTAGCCTTCAAGAAGTTTTCCGTCATAAAAAGGAATCTGCACTTGTCGGACAAGTTCACTATTTAAACTTTCATTGTATATCTGATAGCCCGTAAGCCCTTTTTTAAGTTGCATTTGCTCTTTTTTCAGATTGGGTGATTTTTCGATAAGATTTCCAAATTCATCTACAATCTGCACCAAAATCGGGTTTACGTTTAGATCATTGTGTTCCTTTTCTCTCCATTCGTCTAAGTCGCGAAAAACAAGTTTACCATGGTCGGCTATCAATTCTGAGAAATGATGAGTGGCCTCTGCTCTCAAATTTTGATCAACGCGGTTGTTGACCGTTGTCGAAACAATTTGATAGGTAGCGATAAAAATGAGGAAAACAAGAAACCCGGTACTTAAAATAAAGTAAAAGGCAATGCGGTTGGTAAAGGATAAATTTCGCATAAATTAGTTTTCTTCAACAATCATATAACCGACTCCTCTCACGGTTTTTATTAAATCTTTGGTTGCTTTGAAATCTAATTTTTTCCGAATCGAATTGATGAAAACATCGATTACGCCCGTGTCATATTCAAAACCGATGTTCCATATATCTTTGATGATGTCCTTACGCGTGCACACTTTCCCTTTGTTAGTAGCTAAATAAACCAAAAGCTGGTATTCTTTCAGCGTCAGGTTGATTTCTTTATCGGATCTAAAAACTTGGTGTGTCCGGGTGTCAATTCTCAATAAATTGACAGTCATGATAGGTTCTTCTTCTTTGTCTCGGAAGTGAATTTTTATGCGTTCCAACAATTCCTCAAAACTAAAAGGTTTTTTAATGTAGTCATTTGCGCCGGATCGAAGGCCTTTTAAAGTGTCTTCGAGGGTGTCGTTTGCCGTCAGGAATAGAATTGGCGTAGAAGCGTCTTTCAATCGGAATTTTTGACAAACTTCAATTCCGCTCATACCGGGTAATTTCCAGTCTAAAATTACCAAACCAAAGGATTGTTCTGATAAATATTTCAGCCCATCGAGCCCGTTTTGAGCAACCGTTACTACGAATGATTCTTCCTCTAATCCCTGTTTTAAAAATCGTGAAACACCGATTTGATCTTCTACAATAAGAATTTTTTTCAATGCTAAAAGTTTTCCCTAAATTAGAAAAAAATATTGACAAAGTAAGACCTCACAATATAAATACAAGATTACCAAAAGCCCGGCGGTTTTTTTAAAGGCTTAATTCATAGACAATTTCTTAATTCACTTTTTAGAACTACTTTTGAAGAAAATATATTGTTTTTCTAAATTTTGATACTGTGATAGCAATCGGCCAATACAACGAACTGAGAATTTTAAGGCAAACAAGCGTAGGCATCTTTTTGGGTGATGAGTTTGGCGAAGACATCCTGCTCCCCAACAAATATTGCCCCGAAAAATATGAAATAGACGATGTCCTAAAGGTGTTTGTTTATTTAGATTCTTCCGAGCGAAAAATTGCTACCAATCTGACACCGAAAATTTTGTTGCATGAATTTGCCTTTTTGCGGGTAAGTGCTGTTGAAACGGTCGGTGCATTCATGGATTGGGGTTTGGAGAAAGGGCTGATGGTGCCATTCAAAGAACAACGGCAGAAAATGGAGCAGGGCAGGTGGTACGTGGTTTACTTAGACATTGACACCAAAACCAATCGGCTTTTTGCCAGCAATAAAATCGATAAATATCTGAAAAATGAGATTGAAAATTTGAAGGAGGGAGAAAATGTTTCGATTATCATTTTACAAAAAACAGATTTGGGCTTTTCGGTCATTGTCAACAATCAATACAAAGGACTGATTTATACCAACGAAATCTACAAAAGCATCAATGTTGGTGATTGTTTGGATGGCTATGTAAAAAAAATACGGGAAGACAATAAATTGGACATTTCTCTGCAGCCGATAGGATATTTGAAATTTAACGATGTAAATTGTGAAATGGTTTGTCAAACCTTACAAACCAACAATGGATTTCTTCCGCTGTCAGACAAAAGTTCACCTGAGGATATTTATTCCGAGTTCGGAATCAGCAAAAAAGCTTTCAAAAAATCAATAGGTGCCCTGTATAAAGAAAAAAAAATCAGCATAGGGGAAGACGGCATCAGGTTGGTAGCGGAGTAAGTTCATTAGCAATTTAAAAAATGTATATTCCATCCCAATATCGGAATGAAAATCAGCAAGAAATTAGAAATTTTTTGAAGGAAAATAGCTTTGGCATTCTCATAAGCCAACTCGAAGGGAAATTGCACGCAACCCATATCCCGATTGAATTGAATGAAGAAAATGAAGGAATTACAGAACTGTCCGGTCACCTCTCTAAAGCGAATCCGCAGTGGAAAAATTTCAAAAAAAACGAGGAAGTCCTCGCCATTTTTTCGGGTCCGCACAGCTATGTTTCTTCCTCTTGGTACCAACAAGAAGAAGTTCCGACCTGGAATTACCTTGCAGTTCATGTTTATGGTTCCATCCAAATTATGGAAAATGACGAGTTGCACGATTCCTTGAAAAAAATGGTTGACAAATACGAGCAAAATTCAGAAAATCCTGTTTCTGTTGACCGAATGTCTGAGAAAACCATGCGGCAAATAAATGGAATCATCGGTTTTAAGATAGCCGTTCGTGAGGTTCAGGCAGTTTCTAAACTTTCTCAAAACCGGAATAATCAAGACTACCAAAACATCGTTCATCAATTGGAAAAATCAGCAAGCATACAAGCTAAAGCCTTGGCCGTAGCGATGAAGAAGAAAAGGGGTTGAAGATAATTACGAATCAATCTACTGTTAAAAAAAACAAGGCCCGGCAAGTTTTCACAGGCTGCCGAGCCTTTATCTTTCATAAATGTATTTTAAAGTTCCAGTGCCTTTTTCACATCGCCATTCATCAGGTGTTCCTCCGGATGTTCAATCGCTTCTTTGACGGCTACTAAAAAACCGACTGACTCGCGTCCGTCTATGATGCGGTGGTCATAAGATAGGGCTAAAAACATCACTGGTGCGATTGCGATTTGCCCATTTTTCACGATGGGTCTTTCCACTATGTTGTGCATACCCAAGATGGCACTCTGTGGCGGATTTATAATTGGAGTACTGAGCATGCTGCCAAATACACCACCGTTAGACACCGTAAAAGTTCCGCCGGTCATCTCATCGACGGTGATTTGTCCGTCTCTTGCGCGTATGGCCAAGCGTTTAATCTCGCTTTCGACCCCTCTGAAACTCAAGTTTTCCGCATTTCTCACCACAGGCACGACCAAGCCTTTCGGACCGGACACTGCCACGCTAATATCGTAAAAATCATATGTAATCATCTGATCGCCATCTATCATTGAGTTGACATCTGGATACAATTGAAGCGCTCGGACGACCGCTTTGGTAAAGAAACTCATAAAACCAAGCCCTACACCGTGTTTAGCAGCAAAGGCATCTTTGTTTTCTTTTCGCAAACGGAAAATCTCGCTCATGTCAACTTCGTTGAAAGTCGTCAGCATGGCGGTTTCGTTTTTTGCACTGACCAATCGTTCGGCAACTTTTCGGCGCAGCATCGACATTTTTTTGCGTTCGCTCCCTCTCAAACCCGTGCCGGGAGTTCCCATGGAAGGTACCGCTGTTGAGGCATCTTCTTTGGTGATTCGTCCGCTTCGTCCACTACCTTTGACGGTCTCCGGAGCGATGCCTTTTTCTTCTAATATTTTTTTGGCTGCCGGAGATGGAGTACCGGAAGCATAGGTTTTCTCAGCTGCTTTGGCGGGAGCAGTTTCTTTTTTAGCCGGTTCGGCTTTGGGTGTTGGTTTTTCTTCTAAAACCGGTTTGTCAACACCCAGAGTTTTGGCCGCCGCGGTGTCTATCAAACAAACAACAGCTCCTACAGATACTGCTTCTCCAACTTCCGCCTTGAGCGTGATGGTGCCAGAAGCTTCAGCAGGGAGTTCAAGGGTGGCTTTGTCTGAATCAACTTCAGCAATGGCTTGGTCTTTTTCTACGTAATCACCATCTTTTACCAACCACTGGGCAATTTCAACTTCGGTGATAGATTCGCCCGGTGAAGGCACTTTCATTTCTAAAATCATGATTTACTTTTTGGTTTTAATATGTTTTTTGATAGTCTTTTTTGAAAATTAGATGCAAGACTCCAAATTTAAGATTTATTTCTTCGTTTCGAAAACCTCATTCAAAACTCTTTCGTGTCTTTGCCTGAATCGTTCGGCACTTCCTGCTGCGGGTGCGCCATAGAACGGTTGCGAACAAAGCCTAAAGGTTTTGGCCTCTTCCAAGTGCAACAAGAGGAATCCCCAAGCGCCCATGTTTTGAGGCTCTTCTTGCGCCCAAACCACTTCATCGGCTCCGTATTTTTTGATAATTGAGCGAATCTCTACCGCCGGAAGGGGAAACAACTGCTCGATACGGATCAAAGCGATGTCATCACGTTTTCTTTTTTCTTTTTCTCCCAGCAATTCGTAGTAAAATTTTCCGGTGCAGAACACCAATGATTTTACTTTTTTTGGATTGGCTTCCACGTCGTCTATTACCTTTTGAAATTTGCCGGTAGTCAAATCATCGATAGTCGAAACCACTTTGGGATGTCGCAATAAGCTTTTTGGTGTGAAGACAATCAACGGTTTTCTAAAAGGTGTTTTGAGTTGTCGTCTGAGCAAGTGAAACAGGTTTGCCGGTGTGCTACAATCTGCCACAAACATATTGTCTTTGGCGCAAAGTTGGAGGTAACGTTCCATTCTTGCCGAAGAGTGTTCTGCTCCTTGGCCTTCGTAACCGTGTGGAAGAAGCATCACAATGCCGTTCTGCAATTTCCATTTATCTTCAGCGGCTGAAATGTATTGATCAATCATGATTTGCGCACCGTTGCTGAAGTCTCCAAATTGGGCTTCCCAAATAGTGAGTGTATTCGGGCTTGCCATGGCATAACCGTAATCAAATCCTAAAACGCCGTATTCGGAAAGCAAAGAGTTGTAGAAATAAGAAATTCCTTGCTGTTCATTCATGTTGTTTAACAAGATGATTTCTTCCTCAGAATCTTCCACTTTCAAAACTGCGTGGCGATGAGAAAAAGTACCTCTTTCTACATCTTGCCCGGACATGCGAAGGTTGTATCCCTCATCCAAAAGTGTGGCGTATGCCAACAGCTCACAAAGTCCCCAATCCAAACTATTTTTCTTGAAATACTGGTCGTTTCTGTCCTGAATCAGCCGCTCCAATTTACGGATGAATTTTTTGTCTTTGGGTAGTTCGGTTATTGCTTTTGCGAGCAAATCCAATTTTTCTTTGGGATAAGATGTGTCGAAATCTTTCATCATAGCGATTTCGTCAACCGTTTCGAAACCCTCCCATTCATCTTGCATAAACGGGGTGATGAAGGTTTTGTCTTCTTTGTGGGATTCTTCCAAGTCAGATTCCAAGCCTGCCTTGTATTTGGCCTCCAATTCCACCAAATAATTTGCATCAATCAGTCCGTCTGCTTCTAAAATCTTGGCGTATATATCACGCGGATTCATGTGGCTCGCTATGGCTTTGTAGAGATTGGGCTGCGTAAAACGAGGTTCATCACCTTCGTTGTGGCCATATTTTCGATAGCCCAATAAATCGATAAAGACATCTCTGTGGAAAGTCATTCTGAAGTCAACAGCAAATAAAACTGCATGGACAACCGCTTCTACATCATCGGCATTGATATGTAACACGGGCGAAAGTGTCACCTTTCCGACATCGGTACAATACGTACTCGAGCGCGCATCCATGTAGTTGGTTGTAAACCCAATTTGGTTGTTTACTACAATGTGAATGGTGCCTTGGGTTTTATAACCATCTAAATTGGCCATCTGAACGATTTCGTAAACAATGCCTTGACCTGCGATGGCTGCATCGCCGTGAATGGCTATGGGTAATACTTTGTCGGGTTGATTGGGAAATCGGCCGTCTTGTTTAGCACGTGTGATACCTTCTACAACTGCACCTACCGTTTCGAGATGTGATGGATTGGGCGCGATGTTCATGTTGATTAATTTTCCTCCTCTTGAAACGCGGTTGCATGTCCAGCCCAAATGATATTTTACATCACCGTCAAAAATTGCTTGGTCATAATCTTTTCCGTCAAATTCGTTGAAGATGTCTTTTGGCTGTTTGCCGAATATATTCGTCAGTACATTGAGCCTACCGCGGTGTGCCATACCGACCACAAACTGCTCCACACCCAATTCTGCTCCTTTTTCGATGATGGCATCGAGGGCAGGTATGAGTGACTCACCTCCTTCGAGTGAAAATCGTTTTTGGCCGACGTATTTTGTGTGCAAAAACGTTTCAAAACTATATGCTTGGTTGAGTTTATTGAGTATGTTTTTTTTCTCTTCAGGTGAGAAAATGGTTTTGTTTTCGTCTAGGCTGATTCGGCTTTGAATCCATTGAATCACTTCTGGATTTCGAATGTACATAAATTCGATACCGATAGAGGCACAATAGACATTTTCGAGATGTTCGATGATTTTTCGGAGTGTTGCGGGACCGATTCCGATTACTTCTCCGGCGTTAAAAACGCTGTCTAAGTCGGCTGTGCTGAGCTCGAAATTTTCAATGTCTAATGTGGGGCTGTATTTGCGTCGTTCGCGAACGGGATTGGTTTTGGTAAACAAATGCCCACGGGTGCGGTATCCTTCGATGAGTTTGACTACCTGAAACTCTTTTTGAACATCTTTTGGAACTTCTATTTGCGTCTTGCCGCTTTCCACATAAATTGTCCTTTCTTCCCCGCCAGATTCGAGTCCGAAATCGAAACCTTGAAAAAAGGCACGCCAACTGGGTTCAACGCTGTCAGGATTGATGAGATATTGGTCGTATAATTGGGCAAAGAAGGCAGTGTGTGCCGCGTTGAGAAAGGAAAATTTATCCATTGTATGTAAGGCTTTCTATGGGAAAATTGAATTCAAATAATTTTTCAAAATTACGATAAATGAGACAGAAAACTAAGTCGTATTTATTTTTTTAAATATACAAAATCACAGTTTAATTTTATTCAATAACTTCAAACTGTCCGAAAACCGTTGAGCCGGAGGTTTATTTTCTGCCAAGTACGCTTGATAATCAGCCAAGTAAGTGCTGTGCTTAATTCGACGATTTCTTCGGATAAAAACGCGTTGAGTTCGGCTTCGGGCACATCGACAGCATAGAGCAGATTGGAGATTTTTTTAGAATCTGCAGATAAATGCTTTTGCAAAACAGCTTCCAATTGGTTTTTCATTAAAACCGGGTCAGCCACTTCGCTTATTTGTTCAAAAAAACCCGCTCGGTTGAGGTCTTTGTTGAGTTGTTTGCACATTTGAGCCAACACTGCCGGTGTGATTTGATTTGTCCATACCGGTAAATTTTCATTTTCTTTGTCAGTCATTTTCGGAGTTGATTGGAAGATGCAAGTTAGGGAATTGGCTTGAGAATCAGGTCAACAGGGGTTAAATATAAAGAATAAATGGATAGATTTGTAAGATAAGCCAACCTTAAACAAAAATCTATGAACCTCCCCGACCAATTGCCAAACATTTTAGAGAAGTTTATTTTGGCGGAAACCGGGCTTTTTTAAATATGAAACAATACTTAGAAGGAGTCACCTGACAGTAGGCTATTATGCAAGTTGATGGTTTCAACAGCATCGTAGAATTGGTTTACCACATCCATTACTATGTGCGTGCCGCATTGGATGTTTTGGAAAGCAAACCGCTCAATACATGAGGATGCTTACAGTTTTGACCATCATCCGCCTGTCCACTCACGGGAAGATTTGTAAAATTTGCGCGATAGCGCCTAGACAGATACCTAAAAATTTGCTGATTTGCTGGCAGAGTTGCCTGAAAACAAACTTTGGGAAGCTTTTTCAGAAGAAAAATAAGGAGACCATTACCGAAACCTCCACGGTATCATCGAACATACACATTATCATTTGGGACAAATTGTATGGATAAAGAAAATGCTTCCGCGGATTGATGGTTATTGAGGCTGGCTTAAGGATTTATGAAAGGATTAACCGGCTTGTGATTTCATGTGATGTCTGCGAAAGAAGTATAATTAGTTTGGGTTCAAAACATTTGGTAGCGCAGTTTGAAATGTTTAATTGAAGTCACCAAACTTAATAAAAAAACCCACCTATAGAAAAGTGGGTATGTTTTGTGGTACCTCCAGGAATCGAACCAGGGACACATGGATTTTCAGTCCATTGCTCTACCATCTGAGCTAAGGTACCTTTGCCTAAATGCGGGTGCAAATATAGTTTCATTTTTTATACTCCCAAAATAATTTTTTTAAAAATATCTATTCCTATTTTTGCAAACAAAACCAATCAGATGAATTTGGTGATAGATGTAGGAAACTCGGCTATTAAATTAGCTGTTTTCAAAAACAAACAAATGCTTGTTAAATCGATAATCAACCACGATGCTTTGGAAACTTCGTTTGCTGAGCTCCATAATCAGTTTAAAATTCTCAAAACCATTGTTTGCTCAGTAACTAATCTTGATGCTAGAGAAGAGCTATTTTTGAAAAGCCACAATCATGTACTTAAATTAAACAGCCAAACACGCGTGCCATTTGTCAATCTTTATGCAACACCTGAAACTTTAGGTGCAGATCGAATTGCTTTGATTAGTGAAGCCACCTTTAAATATCCAAAACAAGCTGTATTGGTAATCGATGCCGGAAGTTGCATCACGTATGATTACAAAAACGAAAAAGACGAATATTTGGGAGGAGCCATTTCACCCGGTTTATCAATGCGATACAAAGCCGTTCATCACTTTACGGGAAAATTACCTTTATTGAGCAGAGACTTGTCTTATAAACTCATTGGAAACACCACCAAGAGTGCCATACACTCAGGAATAGAGAATGGAATTGTTTTTGAAATGAACGGGATGATTGATAAATATCTTGCTGAAAATGAGAAATTAACAATAATTTTAACAGGAGGGGATGCTGAATACTTGCGTCATCATTTAAAAAACTGCATATTTGCCAATTCAAATTTTTTACTGGAAGGACTTAATGATTTATTAGATTACAATTAACTAAATGATTAAAAAAAATTTATTTATACTTGTACTTTTGTACGCCACCATTGGCTTAGCACAACAAGGAAGCAAATCTCCCTACTCGTTTTTCGGAATTGGCGATTTGCGATTCAGGGGAACAAACGAAAACCGAATCATGGGTGGAATTGGAATGATTGCAGACAGCATACATCTCAATTTACAAAATCCGGCATCTTATTCCAGATTAAGGTTGACAACGTATGCCTTGGGTTTAACATACAATTCCATCCAATTTGAGACTGATAATGCAACTGCAAACACAGACAACGCGACACTCGATTATTTGTCAATGGCATTTCCAATCAACAAAAAAATAGGCCTTGGATTTGGTTTTATGCCATTCAGTTCGGTAGGGTTTGAATTGCAAAATACCGACACCATAGTAGGGAGTGTCTCTCAATTTGAAGGTTCCGGGGGTATCAACCGGATTTATTTATCGGCAGGATACCAACTAAACAAAAACTGGAGCGTGGGAGTAGAAGGGAACTACAATTTCGGAAACATCAAAAACCAAAATACCATTTCCTTTGCTGATGTTCAATTGGGATCACGTGAAAACGACCGCTCAGACTTATATGGATTTAGTTATACCTTAGGTGTCCATCATCAAATGAAAATAAAAAAAGACCTCGAAATTAGCTCTTCCCTCACTTATTCTCCGGAGGTCAGCTTAACTTCGGAAAATAGAAGATTGCTGTCAACAGTCATTTTTTCAGCCACCGGTGTTGGTTTTCCAACCGATTCTTTAGCGGTCGATGTACCCGATACCGATTTGGTAATCCCGCAAATGATATCGGTGGGAACCGGGATAGGCAAACCCAGAAAATGGTTTGCCGGTATTCAATATACCAATGTCGAAAGCAAGAATTTTACCAACCGGTTTATCAATATTGGAAATGTTTCGTTTGAAAACAGCTCGAGGTTAGCGGCGGGTGGATATTTTATTCCCAAATACAATTCGTTTACAAGCTACTTGAGCAGAGTAGTTTACATGGCAGGAATACGGTATGAAGAAACAGGAATCGTAATCAATAATCAATCAATTGACGACTTTGGCATATCTTTTGGGATGGGATTGCCCATAAGTGGGTTTCAATCTTTCTCAAACGCCAATATTGGATTTGAATTTGGGCAGAAGGGAACTACAACGAATGGACTAGTCAAGGAAAAATACTTTAACATTAGAATCGGACTTTCATTTAATGATCGTTGGTTTGTTAAAAGAAAATATAATTAATTTACTAAATTTGCCATTAAAGATTAAAAAAGATGAAGACAAGAAACTTAATTTTATTGACCGCCTTTGTATTTAGCAGCTTAGTTTCAGTAGCACAAGATTGTTCGGTTGATCTGTCGCTCTTCGTGGAAAGTGCCAAAGTCAAAAACTATGATGCCGCTTTTGAGCCCTGGACACGTGTCCGTAAAAATTGCCCTAATTTAAATTTAGCTACCTACATCTATGGTGAGCGAATCTTGGAAGATAAGATAAGCAAAACTTCGGGTGAGCAAAAAACGGCTTTTATCAACGACCTTATCAAACTCTATGACGAGCGTCTTCAATATTTCCCCGGAAAAGAAGGTAAAGTATTGGTGGACAAAGCCATGGCCATGATGGAAAACAACATTGGCACCAAAAAGGAAATTTACAGTATATTGGACACTGCATTCACTAACGATAGAGAAAATTTCACCAACCCACGTGGTTTATATGCCTATTTTTCACTTTTGGTGGATTTGTACAATTCCGGTGATGCAGAAATTCAATCTGTTTTCGATAAATATGACGACGTAAAAGCCAAAATAGTCGAAGAATCTAATAAATTGTCTTCTGTTTTGAATGAACTTCTTCCAAAACAAGAAGCCGGAACGCTTTCCCCCAAAGAAGAACGTTCGCTCCAAGTAGCTGATGTCAACCTCGGTTCATTCGGGACTGTGTCAGACAGCATCGATGCCAAGTTAGGCATATTGGCTGATTGTGATAATCTTATTCCATTGTATAACAAAGATTTTGAAAACAAAAAAACCGATGCAAAATGGTTGAACGCCGCTGCATCCAGAATGTCTGAGAAAGAATGTACCGAAGACCCGCTCTATTTTAAATTGGTTGAGGCCTATCACGCCATCGACCCATCTGCTCAATCTTCCTACTTTTTGGGTATTTTAGCAGAGCAAAAGAAAGACATGAATAAGGCACTTGAATATTTTAACCAGTCTGCTGAATTGAATGCAGATAATTTCAAAAAAGCAGAAATTTATTACAAAATAGCAACTGTGTTGAGAAAGAGAGGTGCACTCGGCAACGCAAGATCCTATGCAAACAAAGCCTTGTCATTCAACCCTTCGATGGGGAAAGCCTATCTGTTGATTGCCCAAATGTATGGCAGCAGTGCAAATGACTGTGGGGAAACTGTTTTTGATAAAAGAGCTGTTTACTGGTTGGCCGCTGACGTGGCTCGCAGGGCAGGTCAAGTAGATGCCACCGTGCGTTCAGTAGCACAAAGTTTTGTGGACAACTTTATGGCTAAAGCACCCTCAAAAGCCGATATTTTTCAAGGAGCCAGAGCGGGTGAAACCATCAAAATCGGTTGCTGGATTGGTCTGAGTGTGAGAGTTCCCAACTTATAAATTTTTAAAAAACCTGATCCCTTTCAAAATGCTTAAGGGTAACTTTAAAGCCTTAACTTTTCACATTGCCGCAACGCTTGTTGTGGCAATGTTTTTTTCTTGTCAGGACAATCTGGGTAAGATTCAAAAAATGCAACTGACTTCAAGAGCACCCATCGGCATAGCAGAAAATTTTAGCCTGAAATATACTGATTCAGGCAGGGTAACCTCTCATCTCATCAGTGCCAAAATGATTGATTACAGCAACCGGAAATTTTCATTCTCCCGTTTTCCTGAAGGCCTCCTCCTTTATTTTTTCGACAAAAACAATTTCAAAACCACGGTCAAAGCCGACAAAGCGGTCAACTACGACAGCATGGACGTGATTGAACTGCTTGGCAATGTCAAAATCATCAAACACGATGGTGCTTTATTGGAAACCGACCAACTTTTTTGGGATCAAAAAAACGAGTGGCTCTTCTCAGAAAAAAAATTTAAATTTACCGATGTGGATGGCTCGGTAGTGGAAGGTTTTGGGATTGATTTCAACTTAGACCTCACCATTATCAACATCACCAGATTCAGCGCAGAAAGCCTCATAAATGAAAATCAATAGGAAATGAATAAGTATGTTTATAAAATAATTGAATTTGGCTACCTAATCATAGCTGTTTTTTTTATCTATCAATCAATTACAATTTGGCATGTAGCCTCTGAAAAAGCCTATCTGTATGCTCTTTTTGCCATTGTTGCGCTTTTTATGTACTTTTTTAAAAGAAATTTCAGAAAGAAATTTGAAAGCAGAAATGACCAAGATTCATGAATCCTGAGATGCCTATTATTCTGATTACCTTATTGCTGTCCGCATTTTTTTCGGGCATGGAAATCGCTTTTGTCACTGCAAACAAAATTCAAGTTGAAATTGAGAAAAAGCAAGATAACCTTTTTGGTATGTTGTTGTCAAGAATTACCGCAAAACCTTCCAAGTTTATCACCACTATGCTGGTGGGTAATAATCTTTCTTTGGTAATTTACGGTTATTTTATGGGTAAATTTTTGATGGGCTTGTTTGTTCGGCTCTACCCGACACGATTTGGGTTTGTAAACAGCCTGCTGACCGATTTTAACCTATTGGCTCAAACCATCCTTTCAACTTTAGTCATTCTGATTACCGCCGAATTTTTGCCAAAAGTTTTTTTTCAAGTCTATGCCAATTCTTTGTTGAAATGGTTGTCCTTTCCGGCCTATGTCATCATGTTGTTGCTTTCAATCCCGTCCGAACTAATCATGAAATTGACCGATTGGATACTGAAATATATTTTTAAAACTTCAGGTGATGCCATCCAATTGACCTTTACAAAAATGGAATTGGGACATTATATCAACGAACAGATTGAAAAAAATGACAACGAAAACCAAGTGGATTCGGAAATTCAGATTTTTCAAAATGCACTTGAGTTTTCTGAAATAAAAGCCCGGGAAATTATGGTGCCTCGAACGGAAATCGAAGCAGTGGATATACAAACCCCGGTCGCTGATGTCGTCAAAATTTTGACCGAAACAGGCTATTCAAAAATATTGATTTACAAAGAGAATATTGATGATATCATTGGATATATCCACTCGTTCGATTTGTTCAAAAAACCAAAAAATATTACGAGCATCCTAAAACCCATCGAATTTATCCCTGAAACGATGCTTACAAAAGATATACTGGACTTGTTAATCAAAAAACGAAAAAGCATTGCAGTTGTCCTCGATGAATATGGAGGGACAGCCGGGCTCATTACTTTGGAAGACATAGTAGAAGAACTTTTTGGGGAAATAGAAGACGAACACGATGTGGATGAACTAATTGAAATCCAGATAGACGAGACGTTTTTCAAATTTTCTGCCCGATTGGAAGTTGACTACATCAACGAAGTTCATAAATTGGATTTGCCGGAAGACGAAAACTATGAGACATTAGGCGGGCTGATAGTCAATTATACCGAAGAGATTCCTCAAATAAATGAAGTAGTCCAGATAGATAAATACCAGTTTACCATACTCGAAGCTTCAAATACCAAGATTGATTTAGTCACCCTGAAAATATTAAAATCGGATTAAAAAATCTGGTTATCCGGTTACCAACTGACGATTTCTAAGCCTACGCCTCCATTCTCTCAATCTCTTGCACTCGACTTCTGCCAACTGGTCCAGATTTTTCGTATTTTCATAAAAAATAAATACCACATTCTTATTTCATTATTCATTTAAAAATGGTATTTTCGCCGACTGAATTTTTTTAATATTTAAGCACAATGGCAATACTTTCAAAGATTAGACAACGTACGCTGATTCTTATCCTGATTATAGCTTTGGCACTTTTTGCCTTTATTTTATCTGATGTACTCACAAAAGGTGGTTTTAATAGCGGAAACCCCAAAAACATAGGTGTTGTCAACGGAACTGACATCGATATGCTGAGTTTCAGACAAAAAGTAGATAACGCACAGGCCAACTTAGGGCCAAACGCGACGAACACGCAGGCTGTTCGATATGTTTGGGATCAAGAAGTAGGAAAAATACTATTCGAAGAACAATTTGAAAAACTTGGTTTAACGGTAGAAAAAGACGAACAGTGGAACATCATGATGGCGAGTTTGGTAAACAATCCAAACTTCCAAAATGAAAATGGGTTTTTTGATGAGTACAGGCTTCGTGAATACATTGCAAGTATAGAAAAAGAAGGGGGTGAAATTTGGAGGCAGTGGTTAGATTACGAAAAGAGCTTAGCTGCCAATGCCATTCAGCAACATTTTTTCAATCTGGTTAAAGGAGGCTTTACCGCAACCAAACTCGAATCGAAATGGGCCTACCATAATGAGCGCGATTTAGTAGATTTCAATTTTGTTTTGATTCCCTATAAAGCCATCGCAGATGACAAGATAGAGGTAAGCAAAGAAGAAATTTTAGCTTACGTGAAAGAGCACCCGAAAAGTTTTGAAGAAGAAGCTTCGAGAGGTATCCGATTTGTCTTGTTTCAGGAAAAAGCTTCGTTGGAGGATGAAAACCAAGTAAAAGAAGCCGTTCTATCTTTGCTAAACGATCGGGTTGAATACAACTCGGAGACTCAAAAAAATGACACTGTCAAAGGATTGAAAAACACAACCGAAATCAGCGAATTCTTGGCAGCGAATTCTGACTTGCCTTACGAGAACACCTTTGTCACAAAAAATCAATTGCCGTCCAATGTAGCTGACAGTATATTGGCCACGCCAGAAGGAAAAATCTTCGGGCCATACCGCGATGGAGCTTTTTTTAAAGCCACCAAAGTTGTAGCCGCTACAGTACAGCCGGATTCAGTCAAAGCAAGCCACATTCTGGTTTCTTATCAAGGATTGCAATCTGCGGGTCTGGATGCTTTGCCAAAATCGGAAGCCAAAATATTGGTTGATAGTCTTTTGACAGTCATCAAAAGTAATCAAATCAAATTTACCGAATTGGCTCCCAAATATTCAATTGATCAGTCAAACAGGGACAAGGGAGGTGATTTGGGATATTTTGCACACGGTACGATGGTAAAACCATTCAACGATTATGTTTTTGAAAATAAAAAAGGCGACATCGGAATTGTAGAAACACAATTTGGCTATCACATCATTAAAATTGACGACCAAAAAGGCACGGTGAAAGTCGTGAAAGTGGCCAATTTAGCCAGAAGGATAGAGCCTTCAGACAAGACAATTTCCGATTTGTTTACAACCGCCACCAAGTTTGAATTGGCCGTGAAAGAAAAAGATTTTCAAGAAGTCGCTGACCAAAATAAATACCAAGCAAATCCCATTAACTCTATTCACCTCTTAGACGAATTACTTCCCGGGATTGGATCAAACAGAAGCCTGGTTCAATGGACATTTGAAGAAAACACCAAAATTGGAGACATCAAAAGATTCGATTTGGCAAATGGAGATTATGCAGTAGTCCAACTGACCAAAAAAGCTGAAAAAGGGCTGATGAAACCTGAAGATGCTTCCATCCGCGTCTTGCCAATCTTGAGAAATCAAAAGAAGGCTGCCATCATCAAAGAAAAAATTGCCAAGCTCAACATGGATGATGCAGCGAAAACTTACAACGTAAGTATTGAAAGCGCATTAGCCGTAAACCGAAAAAACCCGATGATAGCAGGAGCAGGTAGGGAACCCGAAGTGGTGGGAGCTGCTTTTAGCCTCAAACCGGATCAAACATCTGTAGCTTTGGAAGGAAACAATGGAGTGTATAAAATAAAAGTTATCAAACTGAATAAAGCTGAGGACATCCAAAGTTATCTTTCCTATGGAGATGCCATTTTGAACCAACGCAGCGCGCCGGTTTCTGGCAACATTTTTAATGCCTTGAAAGCCAAAGCGAAGATAGAAGATAATAGAGCAGTTTTCTACTAACAGCTGCCGTCGATACAGTTAATAAAAATCCGGAGAATTTCTTCGGATTTTTTTGTCAATTCAATTTGAGCCGGTTTGTTTTATCTAAGGTTAAAGCCCTTTTAAAAATTGAGATAATCAATCGTTTTTTTCTACTTTAGCCAAAAGATTGACTTCTAAGTAAAGAAATCGAATACACATGAAACATATTACTAAGATTGGTGCTTACTTCATCATGTTGCGGAAAGTTTTCAGCAGGCCGCCTCGTGGGTGTGACTTCAAAGAAGTTTTGATGAAAGAGGTTGATGATCTCATACTTGGTTCGTTGGGAATCGTATCCTTTATTTCGTTTTTTGTAGGGGGTGTTGTGAGCATTCAAACGGCTCTAAACCTTACCAACCCTTTGTTACCAAAATTTCTGATTGGTTTTGCCACCCGGCAATCCATCATACTCGAATTTTCGCCTACTTTCATTTCTATAATCATGGCAGGCAGGGTTGGGTCTTTTATCACTTCGAGCATTGGCACCATGCGCGTTACCGAACAAATTGATGCCTTAGAAGTTATGGGCGTAAATTCGCTTAACTATCTCATCTTCCCCAAAATAATTGCCATGATGCTTTATCCGTTTATTATTGCCATCAGCATGTTTCTCGGAATCATTGGCGGATGGGTTGCGGCAGTGATGGGTGGTTTTGCTACATCTTCAGACTACACCCAAGGCATACAGGTAGAGTTTATTCAATTTCACGTCATCTATGCTTTCATCAAAACCTTGGTTTTTGCTTTTGTTTTGGCTACCATACCGGCTTTTCATGGATATTACATGCAAGGCGGCGCGCTGGAAGTTGGTAAAGCGAGTACCACCTCGTTCGTCTGGACCAGCGTGGTGATTATTGTCTTAAATTATATCATAACACAATTACTTCTCAGCTGATGATAACGGTAACAAACTTACATAAAACATTTGACAGTGTTGAAGTACTCAAAGGAATCAGCACTTGTTTTGACAAGGGAAAAACCAACCTCGTCATCGGTCAAAGCGGCTCCGGGAAAACAGTATTTTTGAAGTGCATGATTGGGCTTTTTAAACCCGATGAAGGCGAAATATCTTTTGAAGGGCATGTTTATAAAAACTTAGACTATGACGAACAGCGTGAGTTGCGCACTCAAATCGGGATGGTTTTTCAAGGAAGTGCATTGTTCGATTCGATGAGTGTCGAAGAAAATGTGAAATTTCCACTCAAAATGTTTTCCAGTATGAACATAACCCAAATGAAAGAAAGGGTCGATATGGTTTTGGAAAGGGTCAACCTCAAAGATTCGCATAAAAAATTACCTTCAGAGCTTTCGGGTGGTATGAAAAAAAGAGTCGCTATTGCTCGTGCCATTGTGCTCAATCCCAAATATTTATTCTGTGACGAGCCCAACTCAGGGCTTGATCCGCAAACATCCATTTTGATTGACAACCTGATTCAGGAAATCACCCGCGAGTTTGACATCACCACGGTAATCAATTCGCATGACATGAATTCGGTGATGGAAATCGGAGAAAAAATCGTGTTTCTCAAAGACGGATTAAAGGCGTGGGAGGGGAGCAACAAAGAGATTTTTAACACAGACAATAAAGCAATAGTCGATTTCGTTTACTCGTCAAACCTGATGAAAAACGTTAGGGAGGTGTATAGACACCAACAGATTTAAATTATACTAATTAATTCAATTTTTATGAAAAAAAACCTACTAGCACTTGTGCTAACTGCAAGCATTCTGTCTTCATCATGTCTCGGCGAATTCAAAGCTTTTAACAACCTTAAGAACTGGAACGAAGGGGTTTCCGACAGCAAGTTTGTCAACAATGCCATTTTTTGGGGATTCTTTATCATCCCGGTTTATCCGTTGTTTTTTTTGGGAGACTTAATCATCTTCAACGTGATTGAATTTTGGTCCGGTTCCAACCCGATAGCTATGCAAGCGGGCGATATCGAAAACCAATTTGTAGAAAAAGACGGTGTGAAATACCAGCTTACCGCTACCCAAAATCATTTTTCGGTGGCCGTTCTCTCCGGGAAAAAAAAGGGCAAAAAAGTAAACATGTATTACTTGCCGGAAGAAAAAACCTGGTATGCAGAAAATATAGACGGAACAGATGTCAAATTATCAAAATTTGAAGACGGTTTCTACATGGTTTCACTGCCCAACGGTCAAGCCGTTGCCGTTCCGCAAGGCAGCACCTACCAAGAAGGCATGGAACTAATCAATGCCAAACTGCATCAAAATTTAGATTATTATTGGGTTCGTGAGGCTACTGTTGAGCATTCTCCGAGATAAGTTAGGGTTTGCTCTTATTTTGATAAAAGTTTAAATAAGTTCTAAATAAAAATTCTTTGTTGTTTAATATAAAAGATAATAATAAAACGCACGATAAAAGTTCGGTTTTTGTGATGCCTATTTTTTTTCTTTTACCAGTTGTTTGGTATCATAAAATTCTAGGAGTGCCGTCAAAAGTTGCTCTTTGGGTAAAAAAGGAATGCCGTAAATTTTGTTTGTAAGAGTGTTCTCGATGTTTTTGATAACATCCACTTCTGCCAAAGCCCTGCTTTTCAATAAAAGGTCTTTGAGTCCGTCTTGCATTGAAAGACTTTGGTTGACCACCCAAGCATAAGGCGAAATGCCCGCACGTTTCAAATCTTCTTGTAAGGCCGTAGCTTCACGCATTGGGGTGGTTTCCGGCAAGGAAATCAAAATCACTTTAGACAAACTGCCGTCTTGCAATGCCATATAAGGCGTTTTTATTTTAGCGGGATCCATTCCGGTAGTGCGCATCACTTCGCGGTGGTAGCTTCCGGCTGTATCAAGTAACAATAAAGTATGCCCGGTGGGTGCAGTATCAATTACCACAAACTTGCGCTTGGCTTGCTGAATGGCTTTTGAAAAGGCGTGAAATACGGCTACTTCTTCTGTGCAAGGCGATTTTAAATCTTCTAACAATAACTTCTTACCTTGCTCGTCCATATTTGCACCTTTTTGAGCCAAAACCTTTTCGGTGTAGCGTTGGGTTTCCACCTTGGGATCAATGCGATCAACCGTCATATTTTCAGGTAAGCTTCCCAACTGATTGATAAAATCCTGCACGTGAGCAGCCGGATCTGTCGTAGTGAGATGTACTTCAAAACCCTTGCGGGCAATCATCACCGCGATGGCCGAAGCAGCAATGGTTTTACCCACACCGCCTTTTCCCATCGTCATAATCAATCCGTGATTCTGCTCCTTGGTCAAGTCATCGACCAGCTGGTCGATGCCGTTGAGTTCGTGGACTAGAACGCTTGTGGATGAAAGCGTTTGCTGCACTACTTTTTCTTGCAGGATCGTATCGAGCAAAGAGCGCAGTTTTTCAATGCCTAACACATTGTAAGGTAACAACGGAAAACGTTGCTGTTCCAGATCTTGTAAGTTTTTAGGCAAATCAGCCATTTCCTGCTGTGCCATTTTTTCCATTTTCAAGGCGAAAGCGTCCGATTGATCCAGCGCTTTGAATACCCCGTTGACCAATAATTTTTGGTGGTTGAGTCCCAACGATTGTAACTCGGCACTGGTGCGGGAAGCTTCTTTGATTGATGATTTTTCAGCTCTTGCCACGAGATAAAAGGTGGTTTGTTTGGCATCTCTCAAGGTTGCCACCACTTTATTGTAGCGCTCCTGACTGCTTTTTAAGGCGGAAGTTGGACCCAGACAAGAAGCGCCATCCGGATTTTCTTCTGAGAAAGATGCCCATGCAGCCGGCAACTCCAACAATCGTAAGGTGTGTCCTGTAGGAGCCGTATCGAAGATGATCACGTCAAAATTTCCGCCTTCATTTTCGCCGGAAATAAATCGTGAAAACTCATCAAAGGAAGCGATTTCCGTGGTGCAAGCACCCGAAAGCTGCTCGTTCATTTTCTTGATGTCTGCTTCTGGCAAAATGTCTTTTAAAGGTTCAGTCACGCGGTTGCGGTATTCCTGAGCTGAGACTTCCGGGTTAATATTGATGGCCGAAAGGTTTTGAAGCCCTTTTACAGGCTGTATTTTTTCTGAAATGGGGCTGTCTAACACATCCTGCAGATTAGATGCCGGGTCGGTACTCACGAGTAAAACCTTATTGCCTTCGTCCGCCATTTTTACTGCGGTGGCACAGGATAGAGAGGTTTTTCCCACACCACCTTTGCCGGTGAAAAAGAGATATTGTGTTGACATTTTCATGTTTTTTTGTATTTTGAGGTTAACCCATTAGCAACAGCTTGAACCAGAGCAACAAGAAGAAGTCGCGGGTTGTATTTCGCTTAGTAAAGCATTGGCTGTTTGCACCACTGTTTGTGATACTTCAGTACGCAAATTGTTGCCAATATTCAGGGCATTAGCTATTTCTTCGATGGAAATATTCGCTGTTTTTGCTTCATCTACAAAATGCTTAAGTGCTTTCTCGTTCGAAGCCGCAATGGCCGAACCGATGGAAATCAGGAGGTTGATTTTTGTGGTATCGTCAACTTCAGTTTTTGGATTTTGAGCTTCTGAAGTTTCATTACCCAAAAATTGCATCCATTCGGATTTGGTGGGATAGCTTCCTGCCATCACGATTTGATCGTTCACCAAAATGTAAGGGAGCGAATCCACACCCTCTTTTTTGAGTTTATCAACCGCCTGTGGATAGTCTTTGAAAACCGCACCATCATTTGAAATATTGTGTCGATTGACTTCATATCTAAGGGATTTTAGCCACTTTACATTGGCAGCGGTTGCTACCAAGGCATCATCTACATCTTCTCCGCACACTCCGGTGCTACAGCACATGGCTGGGTCTAAAATTGTTATTTTCATTGCTTTGATTTTTAAAATATATTATTATATTGCAATATAGCGATTAAATATAGATATAAAAAATTATCAACCCCAATTTTGGTCTACAAATTATTCGTGTGCCGAATGTTCCATAATTTTAAAAATGTGCAGCAGATACGGAAACAACGCATCCATACTTTCGGCAGCACCACGGGTAGAGCCGGGCAATGCCAAGATAAGCGAATTTCCTTTGAGCCCGCCCAAACTTCGAGATAACATTGCATACGGCATATGTTCTTGCCCGTAAGCACGCGCCACTTCGCCAATTCCCGGAATTTCCTGATCCAACAAAGGCTTGATAGCTTCGGGTGTGACATCGCGAGCTGATAATCCGGTGCCTCCGGTAACGATGATGAGGTCTGTTTTTTTATCGTAATGTGCTAGAACTTTTGCTTGTATTTCTGAAATTTCATCGGGTATAATCACGTAATCCTCAATGCTTACGCCACCAATATCTTCTAATTTTTGAATGATTGCCTTTCCTGCAAAATCCTGTTTTTTTCCGGCAGAAATACTGTCGGAACACACAATAACCACTGCTTTGATGGTTCGGCTTAAAACAACTTTATATTGGGATTTTCCGCCTTTTTTCTTAAGGAGTTTGATGTTTTTGATTTCGATTTCCTTATCGATGGGTTTCAGCATATCGTATATGGTGAGCGCCACCACAGACGCACCGTGCATTGCTTCTACTTCCACGCCGGTGCGGTAAATGGTTTGAACTTCGGTTTCTATGATGATTTCCAAGCCCACGATGCGGTGCCTTACGGCTGCAAATTCTACCGGCAGCGGATGGCAATCGGGAATCATTTCGCTTGTCTTTTTGATGCCAAAAAGTCCCGCCACGCGGCTCGCTTCTATCACGTCGCCTTTAGGTACGGTTTTGTTATGGATGGCATCAATGGTTTCTTGTTTGCTAACTTTTACAATAGCTTGTGCCACGGCAATGCGGTGTGATTTGATTTTAAAGGTGATATCGACCATTTTGATTGATTATTGTATATTGACTATTTAATATTGATGATTGAATAAAGACTTCTAAAATCAATCATCAATTATTTACTTTCCAGTTAAAACTTTCATCTTCAAAAACTTCCTTACCCCAAACAGGTGCTTCGGCTTTGATTCGTTCTACAAGGTATTCGCAAGCAGCAATAGCATCTTTTCGGTGTTTGGAGGAAGTGAAGACAAACAAACAGATTTCGCCGGCGGCTACGCTTCCCAAGCTGTGGTAAATGTGCATACAATTCAACGGGTATTTTTCAAAAGCGGCTTCGCGGATTTCGTGAAACTTCTCATTTGCCATTTCTTCATAAGCTGAATAATCAATAGCAGCTACTGTTTTACCTTCGATGACATCATTGCGCACCTGACCAAGAAAAATATTGTGTGCGCCAATGTCTTTTTTGCTGCTGTGTTTGGCGATGGTTTCACCAATAAATTCCGGCGGAATGGCACCGTCTATAAATATTTTTTTTGGTTTGTGATTGCTCATTGGTTTTATTTTAATGTGATTTTTTCCATTGGGTTATACCGCCTTCCAAACTGAATGCGGTGAGTTTTGGATGTTGTTTTTTTAAAAGTTCTAAGGCTTTTAAACTGCGTTGCCCACTTTGGCAAAGTACTACCACGGTGTTGTTAAATGTCTTGTCAGCAATGCTTTCGCTAAAGCGGCTCAACGGAAGTTGCAGCGTTTCAAATTCAGTGATAATCGGCATTTCATTGGGCTCTCGCACATCTATGATGAGGCATTTTTGCTGTTTTAGAAGTTGATCAAAGGCTTTGCAGGAAAGTATGTTTTCATAGGCTTTATTGCAAAACCAATCGTAGTTAAACTGCAAAAGAGCAGTGGCATCTTTAGGCATTTCCATTTCACTTTTAGAGTTTTTTGCCAATTGAAATTCGTAAAAAGAATTATGCAACAGATTAATAGTTAGTAATTTATTAGCCAAAGGCATTCCTATTCCGGTGATGATTTTTAGGGCTTCTGAAGCTTGCCAAGTGCCGATTATACCCGGCAAAACCCCCAAAACCCCAACGTCATTACAAGAAGGTGCACTTGCCGCATCGGGCGGTGTGGGAAACAAGTCGCGGTAATTGGTTTTCAGGTTGTTTCTTTCGAGGTTGAAAACGCCCACTTGCCCTTCAAAACGCATCACGGCACCATAAATCAAGTGCTTATCGAGCAACACGCAGGCATCGTTCACCAAATACCGGGTGCTGAAATTATCGCTTCCATCGATGATGATATCGTAACTTTTTAAAATCTCCAATGCGTTTTGATTGTTAAGTTGAACGATGTAGGGTACAATTTCGATTTCGGGGTTTAGTGCCTTCAGTTTTTTGGTTGCAACTTCTACTTTTAATTTACCAACATCTTCCGTGGCATAAAGCGTTTGCCGATGCAGATTGCTCAGGGAAACCGTATCAAAATCTACAATTCCCAAGGTACCCACGCCGGCACCTGCGAGATACTGCAAGGCCGGGCAACCCAAGCCACCGGCACCTATTACCAAGACTTTAGCCATAGCCAATTTTTTCTGAGCCTCTTTGCCGAAACCAGTTAATTGCAATTGTCGTTGATATCTATTTTCTGTATTCATTTTTCTCTTTTATCCGCCGGAAAAGGGAGGCAATAAAGCCACTTCGTCGCCTGCGTTTAAGTGCGTGTTTTGTTGAATGATATTTTTATTCACAGCTATAGAAAACGTCATTTCTTCTAAAGCAGGAAATTGCTGTTGCAGATGGGCTTTTAAATCATCGGTATTGGAAACATTGCTCAGACTCAAGCTTGGTTTCCCGATAATTTCAGCCAATTGTCCAAAAAATAAAATACTAATTTCCATTTTATAAAGTCTTTAAAGCATTTTTAAATTCGTCTTGGGTATTGAGGTTTTGAAATAGTTTTTCCGAAAATAGGGAATTGTTTGTCACTTCTATAATTTTTAAATCAAAATGTGTTGAAATATCCTGAAGTTTGATGCAGTTTTCATCAATCAAACGCTTCCAAAGAGACACGCATTTTTTTGAATACACCCCAAAAAGCGGTTCCAGCTTGCCGTTTATTTTGGGCAAGGTAATTTCTGCCTCTTTCCTTTGTTGCAACATAAATGCCATTGCTTCAGTTGTAACAAAAGGCATATCACAACTCACGATAAAGTTTTTTTCGGTGTTGCTGTGTTGCTAGTCGGTATAAATGTCTCCCGCCGGACCGATGTTTTTTACCAAATCTTCCACAACTTCCAATCCAAATTGTTCATACGACGGATTGCTCGAAACAATAACAACTTTATTTACAGCCTTTTGCAATTCTTCGATAACCGATGCCACAAGGACCTTTCCGTTGAAAGCTTTCAGTCCTTTGTCTTCGCCCATTCGAGTACTTTTGCCGACGGCGAGAATGTATCCTGTGGTATGTGGAATGGAGTTGTTCATTTAGGTAAACATTAATTTAATCGAAGCAATGAGCAACACAAATGACAAGGCATATTTTAATTTATTGCTATTAAATTTGTTCGCGCCAAAATAAGAACCCAACATACCACCCACCAACGCCACGCTTAGCATTGCCCACATCAAAGTGTTGAATTGCACGTCTTGTGAAACCAATCCTGCCAATCCTGACACACTGTTTACAAAAATAAACAAAGCTGAAATGGCAGCCGTTTGTTTCAAGTTTGCCCATCCTAAAAGCAAAATCAATGGACTCAAAATGATACCGCCACCAATGCCAATCATTCCTGAAAAAAGTCCGATAACGACCCCTATCAATAAGGAAAGAGACAGCAGTTGTTTCTTTTGAATTTTATCTTTATTGATGCCAAAACCCAAAAACCGTGCGATGGCAAACAGCAGCAAAACTCCCAAAATGCGTTTGTAAATTTGATCGTCAACCGTAATTAAACCGCCGATAAATGCCGCAGGAATGGAAGCAACGGCAAAAGGCCAAAATAGTTTCCATTGAAAAAAGCCCTTTCTGTAAAACTGATAAAACGCCATAAACGACACAAAAATATTCAAGACCAATGCCGTAGGGCGCATCGTTTCGGGCGCAAACGAAAACAAGGCCATCAAAGCCAAGTAACCGCTCGCGCCGCCGTGGCCCACAGAGGCATAGAAAAAAGCCGCTACAAAAAGTAAGACAAAAAATAAGATGCTGATTTCTAAGCTCATTTATTCAACTTTATTTAATTCGGATTTAAATGCTTCAAATTCGTTTTGGCATTGCTCATATTGTTTGAGTAAAGTTTCTCCGGATTCTGTTAACTTACTGCCACCGCCACCGCTGCCACTGGAGTTTTTTTCAACAATCGGCAGGTTGGAAGAGGCATTTAGCTCATTAATGATTTCCCAAGCGTGGCGGTAAGAAATCTTCATTTTTTTTACTACTTTGGAAATGAAGCCAAACTCTTTGATGGCCAATATCAACTTTTGCCGTCCTGGACTTAACTGATGGTCTTGTTCGGTTTCCAGCCAGATACGTCCTTTTGCCTGATAGTTTTTTAGTTCCATTTTACGCAATCATTAAAACCGGTACTACATCCCCTTTTTTGTAATTCGTTTTGTCTTCTTCAAGGGTAATCAAGCAATCGGCAATGGCAAAGGAGTTGAGCATATAACTCAACTGACTGTCTAAAATTTCGACACCCTTTTCTGTGGTTTTGCCTTTTAAAAAATACGTGAGTCCCTGATTTTTGGTAAAGTCATTATTTAAAGGAAGTTGCAAGGATTTAAGATGTGTTTTTTGAGTAAAATAATCAATGGCAGCCACTACATATTCGTAAAAGCAGGTCATAACCGCCGCCGGATTTCCAGGAAGTGCAAAAATCAGTGCATTAGCTGTTGTTCCGAAATAGAAGGGTTTGCCGGGTTTTTGTTTTACTTTGTGAAAGATTTTCTCCACGCCACATTTTTCCAAAGCTGCCGGTACTAAATCATAATTCCCCACCGAAACGCCACCGGTGAGAATGACAATGTCGCTACTCAATTGATTTTTAATGACTTTTTCAATAGCTTCGGAAACATCGTCAACCAAGGCCACCGAAACCGGCTCGATGTTGAGTTGACGTAAAGCAGCAGTCAAACCAATTCCGTTGGATTCATAGATCTTGCCCGATTCTAAGGTGTCACCTGCTTTCACGAGTTCTTTTCCGGTGATGATGATGCTCACTTTGGGTTTGGCATACACCTTCACTTTTGAATAGCCCATTCCTGCCAAATAGGAAATTCCGGCCGGTGTTATTGATTGTCCTTTTTCTAAAGCAAGGTCGTCTTTTTTGGTTTGTGAACCTTTGGGGCGAATGTTGTTACCTTGTTTTAGATTTTCGTCAAGCAAGATGATTTTGTCATCGTTGCGCTCTACTTTTTCCTGCATAATCACCGTATCCACATCAGGTGGAAGGGGTGCTCCGGTGAAAATCCGGATGGCTTCATTGACGCCAATTTTCAAACGGTATTCATCGCCGGCTTGCACTTCGCCCACGACCTTTAAAGGATTTTTCTTATCCCAAAGCGCATAGGAAAACGCATAACCATCCATCGCCGAGTTGTCAAAAGGCGGGGTGTCCATTTTTGCAAAAAGCGTTTCGGCAAGTGCATATCCCAAGGCATCGGGCAGCGATTTTTCCTCAACCCGCGAAGTTTTACAATGTGTGATGATTAGGTTTAGGGCTTCGGAAACAGGAATCATTTTTGATTGATGATTGATGATTTGTTGATTTTTGAGAATAATGGTGGGCAAAAGTTAACCGCCAATGCGTATCATACTCCGATTGTTTATGTTGGTGGTGTCTATTTTATGAAAATCGCCTTCAAACTGTCCGCCAAGGGCTTTTTCTTTCTGTCCCACGCAGGTTTTGATGATGCGCACGATGTCTTCTTGATTTCGTAAAGCGGTAAGGATATCGGCTTCTCCTTTAGAAAAAAGGCAGTTTTTCATTTTTCCGTCTGCCGTGAGCCTTATTCGGTTGCAATTGAGGCAAAACGGCGCGCTCATTGTGCTGATGACTGCAAAAGTACCCTGATGCCCAAAAGGTTTGAATTTTTTGGCTGTTTCGTTCGTGCCATCTTTCATTTTGATAAAGCTGAATTGGGTTTCGGCCAGATTCAGTATTTCCTGATAGCTGAACACTTTGGAGCTGTTCCATTGGTTTTTGTCAAAAGGCATAAACTCGATAAAACGCACGTGTACGGGTTGGTTTTTGGTCCATTCAATAAAATCAAGGATTTCATCGTTGTTGATGCCTTTCATCACCACCACGTTTACTTTTACGTGAAAACCTTCTTCAATCAACAACTGAATGTTATTCCATACTTTTTCAAACAAATCGCGCTTGGAGAGTTTCAAAAATTTATCTTTTTGCAGGGTGTCTAAACTCACGTTGATGGATTTAATACCGGCCTGATGAAACACGTCAATAAACTTGTCCACCAAAGCAGCATTGGTTGTTAAGGTAAGTTCTACCGGAAATTGGGACAACCGCGCGACGATGACTTTTGCATCTTTTCGCACCAGCGGTTCGCCACCTGTAAGCCTTATTTTTTTTACCCCCAACTCTACAAAAGTCTTGGCGAGGATTTCAATTTCATCTGCTTGCATCAAATGCTTTGCCGGCATAAACTTCATTTGCTCATTGGGCATACAATACAAGCAGCGGAAGTTGCAGGCATCGGTTAAGGAAATGCGCAGGTAATCGTGGGTTCTGTTAAAGGTGTCTTTGAGCATTGAATGGTTATTTGTTGGGTTCAAGGATATCGTTTACCTAGGTCATTGCAGCCATCATAACGGGTAAGCCTGGTTTGGGCAACATAAGTACCACCACGTGGTGAATTTCTGCTTTGGTGCAAACCTATATCCAGCGCTTTGCGCGTCTGGGAATGCACGGCTCCTTCTTTTTGCGCCACGCAGGACATCCCTAATTTTCTGAGTGCCCTTGTTTTATCGTCTAAAGGCTCGGCATTGTGAACCGCTGTTCCTAAATTATAATAGATCAGACTCACATCAGGAAATTCATCTTTGAAATCGGTGTATGTTTTTGGGATTTTTGACATTGATTAGAATCTAAATAGTAGTTTTTTTAAAAAACTACCCCTAATTTAGTAAAAAACTTTCTGTGATTGAATATCCTTTATGCATTTATATGAATATTTTAAGAAAATAGTTTGCAATAAATGGGCAGAAGCATCCTTTTTTGTTTAGATAAATTTTTCAAGTATTGAGGAATACAAAAGTAGCACTTGATTGTCTTTAAACTCTTTTTTAGATGCCACAAAAGACTATTGACACAAAACCGTAAATTAAATCAAAAAAAAATCGGAACCTAATTTTTAAGCTAAACTGATTTTCATTCAACTTAATATTTTACTTCATACCCTTAAATTCTTTATATGGATTTCAAAAGCACTTGGGGCTTGCTGTTTTATGGCTTACCAAACGCTACTTTTTTATTTGAGTTCAAGAAGCTTTGGTCAATCTATCGGCGAAATAAATGATTCATCTATTTTTTGAAAGCCCTCATCCACGTGTTGTGATTAGGTTTTTTTTATTTCTTGGAGTTCTTTTTAAGGTCGATTTCAATCAGGTTAATTTCCGGGACAGCTCCTTCTTTCGATGCCACCAAAGCACCCAAAGCACAGGCATACCGGAGCGCTTTTTCAACCGGGGCTTGTTGATGCAATTGGGACAGCAAAGCGGCTAAGAACGAATCGCCGGCGCCGATGGTGTCTTTCACGGTGACTTTGAATCCGCCAAAGGAATAAAACTTCTTATCTTTATACAACAATACACCATCACCGCCCAGTGTCACGCAAATGGTGTTGGTTTTCGTCTGTTCGGATACCAACAAAACAGCCTCGCGAAGGCCTTGAACACCCGGTTTGAAATAGGCAGCTATTTCCAAAATTTCTTCTTCGTTAAACTTGATGAAATCCGCCGCCTGCATGAGTTTGATTAATGTTTCCCGGTCGTAATGCGGCGGGCGTAGATTTACATCCAACACCTTGTACGCTTTGCTTTCCAATAGCCGAAAAAGGGTGTTCCGGCTGGTTTTGCTTCGCACAGTCAGCGAATTATAAATAAGATAGGTTGCGCAATCCGATATTTCCCTCACCGTGTCAGATAAAGAAATTTCATCCCAAGCTACGGGTTGCTCGATGGTGTAAGTTGCGATTCCTTCGGTAGTAAGTTTCACATTCACCGTACTCGTCGGCAAGGTTTTGTGTGCCTCAATCAGCGTCGTGTCTAATCCCTGATTGGATATAAAACTGAGCAATTCTTTTCCCAATCCGTCCTCGCCAACAGCGCTCAACATCTTCACCCGGTTGCCGAGCCTGTGCAACCAAATCGCCACATTGAGCGAAGCTCCGCCAACTACTCTTTTATCTGGTAAAACATCGAAGAGGACTTCACCAAAACACAAAAAATTAGCAGCCTCGTTCATTTTTTTAGGTTTCTATTGAGCATTTTGTGCTCCAGTTCTTCCAAAGAAACACCTTTGGTTTCGGGCATCATAAAGAGGACAAACAAGAGTTGCAACACCATCATGAAAGCAAAAAACGCAAAAATAGGCCAAGGATTTACACGGAATAAGTCAATTACCACCGGGCCCAAGAAGGTGATGAGTGCTGCGAAAACCCAATGCGTCCCCGTCCCGAATGATTGCCCGGAAGCACGGACGTTGTTCGGGAATATTTCAGAAATAAATATCCAAATGACCGCGCCTTGCCCCACGGCATGCGAAGCGATAAACAACAGGATAGACACCATCAAAACCAGTGATCCTGCGCCTGAATAGAAAGCCCAAGCAACCAAACTCAAACTGACGATGTAGCCGATGGAGCCAACCAACATCAGTTGTTTCCTGCCGAAGGGGTCAATCAGCCGCATACCTACAAACGTAAACAACAGATTGACCACACCGATGAGTACCGAATTCATCAGTGATTCTTTAGAAGCCAATCCGGCCATTTCAAGGATTTCGGGTGCGTAGTATAAGATAAAATTGATGCCCGAAAGCTGGTTGAAAAATGCGAGCAGAAAAGCCAACATCAATGGCCATTTGAATTTACCTGAAAAAATATGCTCACTTTGATTGGGTTTCAGTTGATCACTTTTGATTTCTTTGAAACTCGCCAAAGCTTCTTCTTTAGAAAGATTTTGCTCGAGTAATGCCAATCCGGCTGTTTCGTCTTTTTTCTTCAAAATCAACCAACGCGGGGTGTCGGGTACGCGCAAAACCATGATGCAATATATGAAAGCAGGAATGGCTTCTACGCCCAACATCCAACGCCAATCATTGGCTCCATCGAACCCTTTGAGTAGATAGTTTGAAAAATAAGCGATTAAAATACCGAAGACAATGTTGAATTGATAGAGAATGCCGAGTTTCCCGCGGTTGGCAGCGGTGGTTATTTCCGAAATATAGATTGGGGCTGCGACAGATGATGCGCCTACGCCCAATCCGCCAATGAACCTGAAGAATGAAAAAGAGTAGGGATCAGTTGCCAAACCCGAACCCAAGGCAGAAACCAAGTAGAGTACTCCTATCCAAAACAGGGTTTTTTTTCGACCGTATTTATCACATGGGATACCGCCCAGCAATGCGCCGATAACGGTTCCCCATAGTGCCATCGACATGATGAAAAGCCCGTGAAAAAGGGGAGAGGTGTCCCAAAGTTCTTTGATGGGTTGATTGGCACCGGAAATAACTACGGTGTCGAATCCAAATAAGAAGCCTGAAATGGCAACTGTGATGGACCAATTGCGGATGTTGTTCGTGTTCAAGGTTTGGAAAGTTTTGGTTAGGTTTTAAAAGTTATATGGTTCTTCAATATTATGAAATTACCAGATTGTATTCATTTTTTTAATGCTTAAATTTTTGATTTCTTTATTTTCATCACCAAAAATCTCTAATTTGTTAAATGGTTTTTTGGGAAAAACGATTTCGGTAAAAGTGTAAGTTCCACCATTGATAAAAACTTCGATAGATGATTGGTCCGAGAATACTTTAAATTCTATGTTGCTTCCCAGAATATTTGGCGTTTGAATCACATGTATTTCTTTGCCGAAATTTTCTTCAAAATCGATCAAACCCGACAGAGTCCGGTCTATCGAAAAAGCATTTGTATTCGCATTGTATTGCAAGGCCAACGAATCGTATTGAGCATTTGAAAAAACAAGTTTAAAAGAAGAGTTTGCTGTTGAAAAAGAAATTTCCGCTTGAGAAACAATTTCACTTTCAACGGTTTTAGGCAATCTGACAGTTGCTTCCTCGATTTGGTTTTCTGCCAAAGATGCAATCTGTCCTACGACCGTGCTTTTCAAAACATATTGTTTGCCAACTTTTGCCAGCGAAAGCTCTCTAGGCAATGTCATGGCACTTCTCCAAACTTCGGTAGGCGTTTTTTGGGCGTAAAGCCAATTGCTCATCCAACCGATAAAGATACGTTTGCCATCGGGTGTGTTATTGAAAGTTACACCTGCGTAATTATCTGTTCCGTAGTCAACCCATTTGATATCTCCCTGATCTGTAGTGAATGTTTTTCCGTCAAAATCCCCGACAAAATATTGTGTCCCCGAACCGCCAAGCGGCGCACCGGGATTGATGCTGATAAACAAAACCCATTTTTCTTCGTTCGAGTTTTCCACTTTGAGTTTAAACAAATCCGGGCATTCCCATACGCCGCCATGCGCTCCGGTGTTTTTGCCGAAATCGCTCAAATGTTTCCAATCTTTGAGATTGCCGGATGCATAAAACCGGGCATAATCGCCGGCAACCAGCGTCAATATCCATTGCTCCCCTTCTTCATACCAAAAGACTTTCGGGTCTCTGAAATCGCGAATGGCTTTGTTGCCTATCACCGGATTTTTGTCATAAACCGTCCAGGTATCACCATTGTCCAAGCTGTATGCAATTCCCTGTGTTTGAAAATCATTGCCACCCACTTTTTCCCTGACATCATTGTGATAGGTGAAAATAGCCACCAAAGGCGGGTTTTCCAAACTGCCAAAACCTGAAGAGTTTTGCTTGTCAACAACTGCGCTTCCCGAAAAAATATAACCGTTTTTATCCGGATACAAAGCGATGGGTTTATGTTCCCAGTGAATCAGATCCTTACTAATCGCGTGTCCCCAATGCATCGGTCCCCAAACGATATCTTCCGGGTAGTATTGATAAAACAAATGATAAACCCCTTGGTTATAAACCAAACCATTCGGGTCGTTCATCCAATGTGCAGGCGGGGTGAAGTGGTATTGTGGGCGGAATTGCTCTTGAAAGGCAATTGTAGTATCTTTGTGAGTGGTGGTTACCGGCTCTGATTTTATTTTTTGATTACAGGCGGTTAATGTCAAAATTAATCCGATGGAAAAAATGGAAAGGTTGGTCTTCATAGGTTTTGGTGAGTTAAAAGATTCAGTCTGAATTTTAGGTAAAAAAAAACATCCAATCAAGGATGTTTCTTTCAAAATTAGGTTTTTTTTTGAATATTACCTATTCAAAATATATTTTATCGATTATCGATCAACGGGTTGTATTTTCCCTAAAAAATTCAGGACTTTCTTCTCGTCTTGTTCAAAGCTGAGAAGTTTTTTATCGGGCGAATACAGATAAATTGATGGATAGCGTTCAACTCCGAAAACAGTTGTAAATGCTTTGTCTTTTTCCAATAAGAGTTTGAAGTTGGATCGTTCGTTTAGGGCAGGCGCGTATTTTTTCATAAAGAAAAGCGAATTTCCTTTGTCACCGACCGTTATCCCATATACAGTCATGTTGTTACCCAATTTGGCTACATTTTCGTTTAAGGTTTTGAAAGCGCGTTGACAATGCGGGCAAGTCGGGTTGAAATAGACAAAAACGATGTATTTGTTGTGTGCCAAATCCTTTTCTGAAAAGGTATTTCCATCGGTATCTTGTATGGCAAAATTTGGCAACAATTGTGGTTTTTCTTGGGCGGATAAGTTGAGATTAATCAAAAGAGATACAATCAATACACTGATAACTTTTTTCATGATTTATAATTTTTGAATCTAATATAGTTTGACAAAAATAGTGAATTAATAAAAGTTTGAATCTTAAAAAAATATGGTTGTGCGATTAAAACCAAATAATAAACCTGAATCACTACAGATATAGTCCCTACGGGACATTTTGAGCGGTGGTACTTTTTACATCTCCCCCTATTTAGTCCCTAACGGGATAGTCCCGTTAGGGACAATGTTGGAAAAGAAGTTGTGTTTTAGCAAAAAAGTTCCATAGGAACGAAATATTTTTTAGTCGGACAATATGTTAAAAAATAATAAAATTAATGCATTCCCAGCACAGATTTGATATCAATATCGGCTACCGAATTTACAATCAGATCGGGTTTGAAGGCATAATCAAGCAGCGAATCAGTAGTGGAAACACCGGACATGGTGAGGATAGTTGTGTAACCTAATTGGACACCGCCCAAGATGTCCGTATCCATGGTGTCGCCGATGATGATGGTTTCTTCTGCGCTCAAACCGAGATATTTACGAGCCGAGCGCATCATCACCGGGCTTGGTTTGCCCACCGAAAACGCTTTTTTGCCGGTTGCCTCTTCGATCATGGCTACGACCGCTTTGATACCCAGATTCACCCAGCCTTTTTTCTTCGGCGACGGGTCGAGGTTGGTAGCGATAAATTTGGAGCCGGAAAGTATCATATCCACCGCGTTGTTGACCATTTCGAGGGTAAAATTTCGCCCTTCACCCACTACTACAAAATCCGGGTTGGAGTTTACCAATTTGTAATCCACATTGTGCAAACTCGCCAAAAGCCCGCCTTCCCCTAGCACGTAAGCCGTGCCTTTGGGTTTCATAAAAGACAAAAACCAAGCTGTCGCCATGGCGCTGGTATAAACATTTTCTTCCTTGATTTCGATTCCCATACGAGCAACTTTATATACCGCATCCAAAGGCGTGCGTTGGCTGTTGTTGGTCATAAAAAGAAAGGGAATGTTTTCTTTCTGAAGGGTTTGAATAAATTTATCTGCCCCGGGAATTAAGGTTTCATTTGAATAAATGACCCCGTCCATATCGATAAGAAATCCTTTTTTTGACATTTTTTAAACGTTTTTATAGCAATGAAATATTTTTTGATAAAATTATCAATTTTAATCCATAAGAAAAGCATAGGCGTATTATATTTAGGTAAAACAAATCTAAGTTAGGAGAGGGTTAATCATTTTTGATAAACCCTGACATACTCAATTATCATTTTTTGAGGAAGGGTGCAGTCATCAATTCCTTTTTTGCTACCTGAGATACCGCCTACTGCCACATTGAGTTTTAAGTAAAATGGCTGATCAAAAGGCCATTGATTGTGTTGGTTAAAGTTTTTCTTTTTAATGGTTTGATAAATCTCTCCGTCAAGTAAATAATCGATTTGTTTTGCTGTCCAACGAATGGCGTAAGTATGAAATTCATCATAAGGATTTTTAATCCGAATTTTTTTACTTTGAAATTGATACGATTCATTTTCAGGTGTATCCAAATGGACAGAGCCAATGATTGATTTTCTATCAAACCCCAAGTGTTCCATAATATCGATTTCACCCTTATGTGAATCTTCTTCTTCGAAATTTTCGTTCAACATCCAAATGGCAGGCCACAGCCCGGTTCCTTTTGGAAGTTTGGCTTTTATTTCAATGATTCCGTATTTCCATTGAGCCAGCCCCTTGGTGGTAAGACTCGCGGAGGTGTAATCTGCTTGACGCAAATTTTCTTTCCAGTCAGTTAATTTTTCGGAAATAAAGGCTTTATTTTTGGCGGTTTCTTTATGAGCCTCAAGTATCAAAACACCATTCTCAACACGGGCATTTTTTAATTTACCGGTATAATATTGTTTTTCCAAATTACGGATAAAACCGTTTTCAAAACCCCATTTTTCCGGGTCGGGCTTGCCAAAATAGTTAAATTCGTCTGACCAAACCAACCGGTACGTTTTTTCGATGTTGCCGTGATTTGTTTTGCAAGAAATCATAAAAAATAAACTTGTCAAAAGTGTAAGCATTTTCATAAATCAATCTTGGTGACAATTTATAAAATTAGCAAATTACTGATATTTTAATTCGACATAAACCGGCAAATGGTCGGATGGATATTTTAAATCTTTTGAATCGCTCAAGACAGCATATTTCAATACTTTCAGTTTTTCATTTTTTGAGATGAAAATGTAGTCAATCAAGAGGGTTACTGGTTCGTTATGCTTGAATCCGTTGAATGTGCCAGACGGGCCGAAAGGCGCGTTTTCAGAGGTTGAGCGGGTGTCAACCATTTCTTTTTTGAGTGAAATAATTCTTTCGACGCCGGGTTCAGAATTGAAATCGCCCATGAAAATAACCGGATAGTCAGGACTGTTGACGGCTTCTATTTTTGAAAGAATCAGTTTGATACTCTTGGTGCGGGCTTCTTCGCCGATGTGGTCCAAATGGGTATTGAAAATCCAAAGACGCTTCCCGGTAGTTTCATCAGACAACAAGGCATACGTACAAACCCGGTTCAAAGCCGCATCCCAACCTTTGGATATTTTGCCGGGTGTTTCTGAAAGCCAAAAAGTTTGGGTTTCCATAACCGTAAACCGGTCTTTTTTATAAAAAATATTCGACGACTCGCCTTTTCCTTCGCCATCTCTGCCAATACCGACATACTCGTATTGCCCCAACGCGTTTGAAATATCAGTAATTTGATTAGGAAGAGCTTCTTGTATTCCGAATATATCCGGTTCGTAAAATTGTATTTGTGAAGTGAAATAATCTTTGCGGTTAGGCCATGCATTTTCACCGTCAGACTCCACGTTGAGCCGGATGTTGTAGGTCATCACTTTGAGAGATTGCGAAAATGTGTGAAATCCCGTTGACATAAAAAAAATCAGGAAACAGAAATGAATAGTAGTTTTCATGTTTTTTTAAATTCTTTTGTGTAATGAATATAATCAAATATAAGCAATGAAAAAAGGAACAGGCTTTTTCTTTTAAAAAATCTGTTCCTTTCGATATTGTATCAAATGGCTTTTTTTAGGAGAAATAGATATAAACCCCAATTACGATGACCAAAATACCTATTCCGACCAACTTCACGTGTTTCCAAGGAACAATATCAACCTGCTTGGTATAAGCTTGTTCGTAAGGCGCTTCGTTGGGATACAGTTTGCCGATGATAAGCATAATCAACACGTTGACTACAAACAGGATGGCCATCACATGGAGAAAATGCGGATAATTGTCGTTGCCGAATACGTAAGGTTTTAAGACAAACTGACTGACGCTATACAAAATAACACCTGAGAACAAAGCTACTTTCGCTGCAATGGCAGGTACGCGTTTGGTCAAATAACCCACTACGATGATGGTGAGAATCGGGATGTTGTAGCAGCCGTTTACTTCTTGCAAATAGCCAAACAAACCTTGTGGAGCATTGGCAATCAGCGGAGCAATAAACATAGAAAGCAAAGCCAACAAGACTCCAAATAACTTTCCGGCTTTTACTACCCTGAGTTCGCTGGCTTCCCTGTTAAAGTATTCTTTGTAAATATCGATTCCGAAAAGAGTTACCGAGCTGTTGAGCGCGCTGTTAAACGAACTCAAAATAGCGCCGAAGAGAACGGCGGCAAAAAACCCGAGCCAAACTTTCGGCAACACGGCGTTGACCAAGGTCGGATAGGCCTGATCGGGGTTCTCTAAGTTTCCAAACATGTGAAAGGCGATGATACCCGGTAAAACCACGATAATCGGCCCCAAAATTTTAATGAAAGCTGCCAGCATCAAACCTTTTTGGCCTTCCTTGAGGTTTTTGGCTGCCAAAGCCCGTTGGATGATGGCTTGGTTGGTGCCCCAATAAAATAGCTGCACCAACATCATACCGGTAAAAATAGTAGCGAATGGGACGGTCGCGTGGCTGTCGCCGATGGCATCAAATTTCTCGGGATGAGATTCCATCAAGGTGTCAAAACCGTCAATGATACTTCCTTCACCGATTTTGTACAAACCGTAAATAGGAATCAATAAACCGCCTATCAATAGGCCGATGGCATTGACTGTATCAGAAACGGCGACCGCTTTCAACCCGCCGAAAATTGCGTAGATGGAGCCTACAATTCCAATAGACCAAACCATAATCCAGAGTGCGGTCGTATCAGAAACGTTCAACAATTTTGGAATATTAAACATGGTATTGATGGCCAGAGCACCTGAATAAAGCACAATTGGCAAAAGCACCACAACATATCCGCTCAAGAAAAGCCCGGAGGTAAGTGTTTTGGTAAACCGGTCAAATCTTTTTTCAAGAAATTGCGGGACAGTAGTCAGGCCACCTTTGAGATAGCGGGGAAGCAAGAACAGAGCAGTCAAGACTATGGCAATAGCCGCCAAGGTTTCCCACGCCATAACCAAAATCCCTTCGGTATAAGCTTGACCGTTGAGCCCGACAATTTGTTCAGTTGATAAGTTGGTAAGCAAGAGTGAGCCGGCGATAACGCCAGCTGTCAGGCTTCTTCCTCCCAGAAAGTAGCCATCGGAAGTGCTTTCATTGGTTTTTCGAGTTGACCACCAAGCAATCAATGCCACCAATAAAGTGAAGCCTACAAATGATATGATTCCCATTTCAAACGTTTTAGTTATTAATTTCGTAAAAGTATCAGAATATTTTAAAATACACCACTACAAACCAACAGATTTTATAACAACTTGACAGAAATTGTTGACAATTGTTATTTTATCCCTCTCACTTGGGTACAAATGCAGTTGCTTTCCGCTCCGCCGAAGTCATAACCAAGACTCAACAAATGAGTATTGTTGTTAAAAGCAGAAGTTTCAGTAAAAAAAGTTTGATACCCATAGCCGAAGGTAAAGTTTCTGTATTTCAATCCCATCATGGGTGTCAAAGACAACAACTGCGGATTGCTCTCGTCGGTTTCTATCCGGAAAGTAAGCCCACCCCAATAGGAAAAATCTCTTTCTTCTTGCGTGATTTTCAGGTTGAAATCGGTTTCCGAACGGCCGTCGGCGGAGAAATAGTGATAATTGACACTCGGTTCGGCCACGAGATAACCTGTGCGGGTACTTGCCAAATCAAATTCGTAACCGGCATATACATTTATCTTGCTGATGCTCAAAGGTTCTCGTGCCGTAAATTCTGCCTCGCTTCGGTTGATGATATCCGTAAAACTCAAATTGAGAAAAAATCCGTTTGCCCGGTACAAAAGCCCAAAATCAAAGTTAGATTCGTCCAAACTCCGGTCTCCACCAATCGCCGGATCGGGTTGCCCGCCCGAAAAACTGGATGTATCCACATTAAAATTTGAAAACCGATAGGACATCCCAAACGACAAAAATCGATATTTATCGGCATCCAAGATTAAGTGATATGCCAATGAAAAAGTCGCCGAACGGATGGAGGTAAACCCGTTTTCATCATCCGAAAGCAACACACCAAAACCTGTTTTGCCGGAAAGCCTGCCATTGACAGACACAAAATAAGTCCGGGGCGCATCTTGCACATCGAGCCATTGCCACTGTCCGAGGGTTCGTATTTTATAGCTGTCGCCGATGCCTGCCCAAGCCGGGGAAATTAGATACTGATTGTCTGCGAGATAGAGCGTAGGAGAAGGAATGTTCTGCCCGTTCACATAAAATGTAAGACAGCAAATCCCGATAAGCCAGTAAAATTTTTTCATCGGTACAAATTAAAATGCCCGACAATCGGGGCATCGCCGATACCGGTGTTTATTTTGTACCAATAATCCGTTCCCGGCATATCTTGCCCGTTAAAAGTTCCGTTCCAACCGTTGACAATACCTCTGAATTTAGCCAATTCTCTTCCGAATCTATCGTAAATTTCCACTTCCAAATCAGGCGTACAGCCCAAACCGGTCGGATACCAATAATCGTTGATGCCGTCGCCGTTGGGTGTAAAAAAGTTGGCTACTTTCAGCGGGTCACAGGCAAAAAAAATGGTTGCTTCGGCGGTACAACCAACGGCATCCGTCACCAAAACGGTATAAGTCCCACTTCGCTGAACCGTAAACCGGCTCGAACTTGCGGCTTGGCCGCCATTAAACGAAAAAGTAAAAGGCGGTGTCCCTGCTGTTACAAATGCCTGTATCTGGTTGGCATTGATGGTTCTCAGATTAACTTGTAAAGGATCTGGAATCAAAACGGGAATGTTTTGTGTCCGCACACAGCCGGTGGCATCCCGGACAGAAAATTGTACAAAACCACTTTGGGTAAAATCGAAGGACGAGCTGCTTTGTGAAGTTTGAAAACCATCGATGGAATAGGCATAAGGTGACTCGCCACCACTGACATTCAAGGTAATTGTTTGCAACCCGCAAAGCGATTGTTCATCAAACCCGGTAATTTGTATATCGTTGGGCACAACCGTGATGGTTTCGGTTTCTGTGCCACAAAGCGAAGTTTTTTCGACAATAAAAACACTTGGGTTATTTACGGTGATGGTTTGGGTGTTTCCGAGTGGATTGCCTTGAGCATCTCGCCAAGCATAGGTGTCGAAGCCGGGTTTCCCATCCAAAATGACCGGATTGTTGTCGCATTGGAGTACTTCCGATGCGATGTTGGTGTCTTGCCGGGTGATGCTGATGTTGATGTTTTTGATCGCGTGACTGTCAACCCAACTTCCGGTCGCTGCCGTAAAACCGAAAAATCCTGAAAAATTGAGGCTTCGTGTCAGGGCTACCGGATCGATAACTTGTTGCAATACCCCGTTGTTTTGCACATCCACAAAAACGCTAATCCGTTGGTTTTCAAAAACGATGCGTGCGTGCCGATAATTGGTTGAGCGAAGGATTAAGTTGTCTGTTGAAAGATTTCCAATACCTAATTTCCGGGTAGTCGGGGTTGATTGCCGGGTGGGTGTTGAGCAGTTCTCGTCGTATGAAAGCCCGTTGGCGACATCTACTTCCCGGATTTGAATTTCGGGATTGTCATGTTGGTTGGAAAGCCGGTCATGGCAATTGTCAAAAGTGTCAAACCCCACAATTACGCCTCGGGTGTTGGAAGCGTTGGGAATGCCCAAACCGCCGCCACTGACAAACCCGGACGGAAATTGCTCTAAAAATGCAAAAGCAAAACCATCGGCTCCACTCACGGAAGTGGTACTCCAAATCCTGAAATCGAAATCTACTTGCCAGGCATTGCAAACATTCAGGTTGACCGGATTGTTAAAAAACAAAAAGCCACTTTCAAATAAATTAGATCCAACCAACTCGATTTCGTCATTGCCGTTCTGCCCATCCAAATCAACCAATTGCGCCGCGCCACCTATTTGCCACTGGGCAGGGTCAAGTGGGAAGGTAGGTGTGAAATCGAGTTGAGAATATCCATCTGTCAGGAAACAAAAAAAGACAGCAATTGCGAGAAATATTTTTTTTGAAAACACTATTTGGCTAATAAATGAAAGGGTTTCAAAAATATAAAATAAAAGGGAATAAATCCTAAAATTCGTCCTTAAAAAAGGATTTAAAAAGTTACCCCAAAAGGTGGCTTTTTTTGTTACATTTGAATTTGAAAAAAGTGTTCAATGCGTTTTATATACAACATTCGGAGTTTTTTTGAGAGGCACGGTTTTGAAGTAGCATCTCGAGTGGCAGATAAAATTGGGATGCGAGCTAAAAATGTCCGGCTTTTCTTTATTTACCTGTCTTTTGCCACGGTCGGCCTGTGGTTTGCAGTGTATTTGACCTTGGCTTTTTTGTTGAAATTGAAAGACCTTGTTTATACCAAACGCAGTTCAGTTTTTGATTTGTAACACAGTTCAGATATCCATAAAACCCAATCTTAGCGATTGCTACATTGGACTGTTTTTATGTTCTGTTGGCATTTACTATTGATAAAATTTTATTTTGGTATAAAAAATAATTGTAAAGGGTATAATCCACCTTTTGGATTTCAATTTTCAAATCATTAAGTTTCTTTCGATAGTTAAAATCAGTTAACTATTTAACGTTTGATTGGATTTACAACCAAGGGGTTTGTTTTTTTTATTCTCCATGCTTAATGACTGTAAAACATGAATTTGAATATTCGGTGAGCGGATGAATATTTTAATTTTGAAGATAAAAAGTTTTATTAATAACATTAATTAAAGAATAATTAAACCATTTTTTTATATTTGAAAGTTTTTAAAACAAAATCAACTTTATGTCACAAAAAGCAGAATCTTGGGGTTCGCGTGTAGGCCTCATTTTGGCAATGGCGGGCAACGCAGTCGGGCTCGGTAATTTTTTAAGATTTCCGGTTCAGGCGGTACAAAACGGAGGAGGTGCCTTCATCATCCCTTATTTGGTTTGTTTTCTGATAATGGGAATTCCATTACTTTTCATCGAGTGGTCTTCCGGCCGCTACGGCGGCAAAACAGGCAACCACAGTACACCTTATATATTAGACACCATGGCCAAAGGCCGGGTTTGGAAGTATATTGGAGTTTTTGGAATTTTCACCAATGTTGCCGTTGTTTCCTACTATTGTTATATTGAATCTTGGACGATGTCCTATGTCTATCATTCTTTGGTTGGAACTTTTAACGGGCTTTCGCAAGGTGAAGTTGCCAATTTTTTTAATACTTATGTGACCGTAGGCGTTTCAACTACAGGAATCCCGTATGAAGCAGTCATTTTTTATATTGTATGTTTGGCTATCAATACATTTATCCTTTCTAAAGGCTTAGGTGGGATTGAAAAAGTGGCTAAAATAGGGATGCCTTTGCTTATTTTATTCGGTCTAATTCTCGCAATTAGAGGTTTGACGCTTGGCACAAGTGGTGCATCTGACGTATTTCCCGATGCAAATGCCTGGGATGGAATCAATTTTTTATGGACACCACAGTTTGACTCGTTGACCAACCCGAAAGTTTGGCTGGCAGCTGCCGGACAGATTTTTTTCACCCTTTCTGTAGGTATGGGAACCATTCATTGTTACGCGGCTTACCTTAAATCTAAGGACGATGTGGCACTCAACTCAGTCTCAGCCGGTTTTATGAATGAGTTTGTCGAAGTTGTTTTGGGTAGTGCCATTGTGATTCCAATTGCAGCAGGTTACTTGGGCTTAGATTGGGTTATGAAGAACGCAGGTTTTGGAATGGCTTTTCAAACCATGCCCTATCTCTTCCAACAATGGGGAACAGTTCTGGCCGCTTTGGCCGGATTATTTTGGTTTGGTCTTTTGTTTTTTGCCGGAATCACTTCATCTTTAGCCATGGGAACGCCTTGGATGGGCTTTATGCGGGACGAATTCGACTGGGGAAGGAACAAAGCGGCTTGGTCTTTTGGAGCCTTGGCACTCGTGATGGGGCTTCCGACGGTTTTCTTCTACAATCAAGGTGTGTTTGATGAATATGACTATTGGGCAGCGACGGTAAGTTTAGTTGTTTTTGCTTTGCTCGAAACAATTGTCTTTTCTTGGATATTCGGAATTGACAAAGGATGGCGGGAAATCAACGAAGGAGCCGACATCAAAATTCCCAATATTTATAAATTTATCATCAAATACATCACCCCGACTTTGCTTCTAATCGTGTTTTTGGGTGCCTTATTTACTCCTTTGGACAACGATTGGTCAGGAAATTTACATTCTCTATTCAACGGGAATGGATGGACATTAGATAATTCTTCAATTGTCAATCAGTTAGCGTTTACAGGTCTCAACCAACAAATAGAGGTTGCTACTGATGCAGTCGAATTAGAAAAATTACGCGATAAAAAATTCTTTATGTCATTGGCTAGATTCATGTTGCTGGGGCTGTTCTTATTTATTTCCGGCATCGTTTATTTGGCATTTCTTAAACGCAGAAAAGAAGGGAGGGCAACACTATGAACACAAGCGCACTAATTACCATGATTTTGGCTCAGGGAACAGTCATTTCCATTACAGCCTACTTTTTCTATAAAGTATTGACCATGCCGCCGAAAGACGAACCAGATTCCTACTCGGAAAACGACGACGAACCGAGATAGGCAATTTGCAATATGACCGTGGTATGTCATTTCTGAAAAAAGAGCAGTTTTTGTCGTTTAACAAACACCAAAGAAGAGGTCTTTTGATTTTGGCCGCACTTATTGTGGTTATGCAAATAATCTTTTTCCGGATAAAGGCACAAGCCGATATCAAAACGGATTTAATGGCTGCCGAAAATCTACTGTTGATTCAAAAAAAAATAGATTCCTTAAAATCTGCTGAAACTCCGAAAGACACCATTTACCCTTTCAATCCCAATTATATAACCGACTACAAAGGGTATTTGATTGGGATGTCCGTAGCCGAAATTGATCGGCTTCACGCTTATAGAAATCAGGGGAAGTTTGTAAATTCTGCCAAAGAATTCCAAGTGGTAACTCAAATTTCAGATTCCTTATTTGAGGCTGTCAGCCCGTCATTTAAGTTTCCTGATTGGGTGAAAAAGAATTCAAGTTTCAATTCAACTTCCCCTCAGTATGAAAAAGACACCGCTGAAAAGTCGTCTAAGAAAGAAGATTTGAATACCGTTGATGTAGAACAATTAAAAAAAATAAACGGAATAGGAGATAAATTGTCGAAACGTATTATCAGTTTTAGAAACCGTTTGGGTGGTTTTTTAGTAGATGAACAATTGTATGATGTCTATGGTTTGGATTCTGTTGTTGTGCAGAAAACCTTAGAAAAATTTACGATTTTATCAACACCGGCAATCGAACCAATAGAATTAAATGAAGCAACATACGACCAACTGCGGTCGATTGCCTATATCAACGGTCAGCTCGCAACTAAAATTTTGGATTACAAGCGTGCCAACGGCTCATTTAAAAGTTTAGAAGAATTAACAAAAATTGAAGATTTCCCGGCCAATCGACTTCCCTCAATTGCCTTATATTTGTACCTAAAAAAATTGTGATTTTATGATGAATTTTGAATACAATGAGACCCAAACTTTAGTTGCTGGTTCAGCCAAAGATTTTGCTCAACAACACATTCTTCCGCATGTTATGGAATGGGATGAAAGCCAACATTTTCCGAGAGGACTTTTTGTTGAACTTGGAAAAATGGGATTTATGGGTATTCTGGTGCCTGAAAGCCTGGGTGGCTCCGGTTTAGGTTATCATGAATACATCGCCGTTATCGAAGAAATTTCAAAGGTAGATCCGTCTATCGGTTTATCGGTGGCAGCACATAATTCGCTCTGCACCAATCATGTGTTGAGTTTTGGAAGCAAAAGTCAAATTGAAAAATGGATTCCCAAATTAGCATCCGGCGAGTGGTTGGGAGCGTGGGGATTGACTGAACACAGCACAGGAAGTGATGCCGGAGGGATGAATACCACAGCAATCAAAAAAGATGGAGGTTGGGTGTTGAACGGGACCAAAAATTTTATTACACACGGCAAAAGTGGCGATGTAGCTGTTGTCATTGCCCGAACTGGAGAGAAAGGAGATTCGCACGGAATGACTGCTTTTGTGGTCGAAAAAGGGACAAAAGGGTTTTCGTCCGGCAAAAAAGAAAATAAGTTAGGTATGCGCGCCTCCGAAACAGCTGAAATGGTTTTTTCCGACTGTTTTGTCCCGGCTGAAAATGTGTTGGGCGAAATTGGCGATGGATTTGTGCAATCGATGAAAATATTGGATGGCGGGCGGATTTCTATCGGTGCGCTTTCCCTTGGGATTGCTAAAGGAGCCTATGAAGCAGCCTTAAAATATTCTTCGGAAAGAGAGCAATTCGGTCAACCCATCAACCAATTTCAAGCCATTTCTTTCAAGTTGGCAGACATGGCAACACAGATAGAGGCCGCCGAACTCATGTTGCACAAGGCTGCATTTCTAAAGAATAAAGGTGAAAAAATGACCAAACTCAGTGCCATGAGCAAACTCTTTGCCTCTGAAATATGTGTGTCTATTTCTTCGGATGCCGTCCAGATATTTGGTGGTTACGGATTTACCAAAGACTTTCCGGTAGAGAAATTTTACCGCGACTCCAAGTTGTGTACCATCGGAGAAGGAACTTCTGAAATCCAAAAAGTGGTTATTGCTCGGAATA
>PFUR01000075.1:10344-43333 GCA_002790195.1 Flavobacteriales bacterium CG_4_9_14_3_um_filter_40_17 | reverse complement strand
AAACCTACATTTGCCACCCAAATGAGAGGAGGTGTTATGTTATGTTAATTATACCCATAAAAGAAGGCGAAAATATCGACAGAGCGTTGAAACGTTTCAAACGCAAATTTGATCGCGTCGGTACCATGCGTCAGCTCAGAAGCAGACAGCATTTTACCAAGCCTTCAGTAAGCCGTAGAGCGGAAGTACAAAAAGCGCAATACATCCAAAACCTTAGAGACAACGAAAATCAATAGTTTTTTGATTTTAAATTTTAACCTGTCAATTAAAGTGTGTAACTTTGTTTGACAGGTTTTTTATTATGAATACATACGAATCATTTTTCAGGTATTTAGAATCAGAAAAAAACTATTCACCACATACGCTTTTGAATTATAAATCGGATTTGCTCGAATATGTTGATTTTATACAAAAAGAATTTCAACAAACGCCGGAGGATATCAATTATTCACAAGTCAGAAACTGGATTATTCATTTGCTTGAGAAAGGTTTAACCAACAGAAGTGTGAACCGGAAAGTAAGCAGCCTCCGGGCTTACTACAAATTTTTGGTCAAGATTAAGCAGATTTCAGTCAGCCCGCTTGCACACCACAAAGCGTTAAAAATTCCCAAAAACATCCAAACCAATTTTTCGATTGAAGAAATCAATCGAGTGCTGGACGATTTAAAGCATGCGGACACTTTCGAAGGAATCAGAAACAAACTAATTATTTTATTGTTCTACACAACAGGTATTCGCAGGAGTGAATTGATCAATATAAAATTGAACGATTTGGATGTAACCTCCAAAAAATTAGTAGTGACTGGAAAGGGCAATAAACAAAGAATAATTCCTTTGATAGACAATTTATTAGAAAATGTTGGAGAATATCTTTCCAAAAGAGATGAAATGCCACAAATACAAAACGATTATTTTTTTATTACCAAAAAAGGGTTAAAAATGTACGATGTTCTTGTTTATCGAATTATTAATTCATACTTTAGTCAAGTAACTTCAAAGGACAAAAAAAGCCCACATGTACTCAGGCATTCTTTCGCAACCCACCTGCTCGATAAGGGAGCTAATCTCAACGCAATCAAAGATTTGTTGGGACATTCAAGCCTTGCAGCAACGCAAGTATATACCCATAGCAGTATGGCAGCACTCAAGAATGTGCACAAGAATGCACATCCCAGAGGTGACAAAAAGTGATTTGTTTAATTTAATTATGTAGTTATGAAAGTAAACACCCAATCCGTAAATTTTAATGCAGATGTCAAACTCATTGATTTTGTTCAAAAAAAATTGGACAAGTTGGAGTTGTTCTATGACAAAGTTGTCTCGGCCGATGTTTTTCTCAAATTGGATAATACCAGTGAAAAAGAAAACAAGATTTTTGAAGCTCGGCTCTACATACCCGGCGATGATTTAATCATAAAAAAACAATCTAAATCTTTCGAGGAGGCTACGGATTTAGCTATCCAATCGTTGGAGAGGCAACTCAAAAAAAGAAAACAAAAACTACGCGTGCATATCTAAGCAAATTTTCAAAAAAAAAATTTTGTAGAAGAAAATAAATCTCTACATTTGCAGTCCGTTAGAAATAGCGGACTTTTTTATGCTTAAAACGTAGAGAAAAGGAATCAGTTTTGCTGATTTCAGAGCCTAAGTGAGAAAAAAATAAAGTTCATTTTTATAATGTCCTTCAGGGGAGATACTCAAGCGGCCAACGAGGACAGACTGTAAATCTGTTGGGTAACCTTCGCAGGTTCGAATCCTGCTCTCCCCACTGGTTTTTAGTGTAAATAGCGTCCGTGGATTGCTTATGAAAAGCAGTTAAAAAGGCTTTGTGCTACAAAGTATTTTAGAATTTTGAAGTTCATTTTTTATTGTCACCAAATCACATACAAAGCACGAAAGTGTTTGTGAAAATTAAAAAGCGGGAATAGCTCAGTTGGTAGAGCGTCAGCCTTCCAAGCTGAATGTCGCGAGTTCGAATCTCGTTTCCCGCTCAAAAGCCGGTGTAGCTCAGTGGTAGAGTGCTTCCTTGGTAAGGAAGAGGTCACGGGTTCAAGTCCCGTCATTGGCTCAGAATGTAAAATAAATTAAAATTGCAAAGTAAGTATAGAATAAGCTTTTTTTAACTAAAATACCTATTTAACGGCTGTTCAAACTTTAATCAAAATTGAAAATCTCTTAAACACTAATATAAACTAAAGTCTTAATTTTTTTAATCATGGCAAAGGAAACATTCAACCGTTCCAAACCCCACTTAAATATCGGTACGATTGGGCACGTGGATCACGGTAAAACTACATTAACTGCAGCTATTACTACTGTATTGGCAAGCAAAGGTCTTTCTGAAAAGAGAAGTTTCGATTCTATCGACAACGCTCCGGAAGAGAAAGAACGTGGTATTACAATCAATACATCGCACGTAGAATATTCTACTGCCAACCGTCACTATGCTCACGTTGACTGTCCGGGTCACGCGGATTATGTAAAAAACATGGTTACGGGAGCTGCTCAAATGGACGGAGCTATTCTTGTAGTTGCCGCCACTGACGGTCCGATGCCACAAACCAGAGAACACATCTTGCTTGGCCGCCAAGTAGGTATCCCTCGTTTGGTTGTTTTCATGAATAAAGTTGACATGGTGGATGATGCGGAATTGTTAGAGCTCGTTGAAATGGAAATCAGAGACCTATTGTCTTTCTATGATTACGATGGTGACAATTCACCGGTTATTCAAGGGTCGGCATTAGGCGCATTGAATGGAGAGCCAAAATGGGTTGAGACCGTCATGCAATTGATGGATGCGGTTGATACTTGGATTGAACTTCCTGTGCGAGACATCGAGAAGCCTTTCTTGATGCCGGTTGAAGATGTTTTCTCTATCACAGGCCGTGGTACTGTTGCAACAGGTCGTATCGAAACAGGTATTGCCTTGACTGGTGATAGCGTTGAGATTATCGGAATGGGTGCAGAGAAATTGACTTCAACCATTACAGGAGTTGAAATGTTCCGTAAAATATTGGATAGAGGTGAAGCCGGAGATAACGTTGGTCTTCTGTTAAGAGGTATTGATAAAACCCAAATCAAAAGAGGGATGGTTATCTGTAAACCTGGTTCAGTAAAACCTCATGACAAGTTTAAAGCTGAGGTTTATATCCTTAAAAAAGAAGAAGGTGGCCGTCATACGCCGTTCCATAATAATTATCGTCCGCAATTTTACGTACGTACGACAGACGTTACCGGTACCATCAATCTTCCAAGCGGAGTCGAAATGGTTATGCCCGGCGACAACCTTACCATCGATGTACAACTATTGAGTCCAATCGCATTGAATGTAGGTTTGCGTTTTGCAATCCGCGAAGGTGGTAGAACTGTTGGTGCTGGCCAGGTGACTGAAATTGTTAACTAAGCAAGTAAATCAAACCGGTTAAGGTACTTCTTCGGAAGTGCCTTAACTGTTTTTTTAAAGTAATTTTGTATTTGAGTTGCTTTACCTTTCGGATTGAAGATTTAAATAACAAACGGGCGTAGCTCAGTTGGTAGAGCACTGGTCTCCAAAACCAGGTGTCGGGAGTTCGAGCCTCTCCGCCCGTGCTTAAGAAAGGCGAGAAGTTTATCCCGATTGACCTGTCCTAAGCGGAGGCGAAGGAAGCCTCTCAGGAAATGAAGTTAGAAGCTTTTACTGCGTTTGATTCGTAAATATTATTTATCAAGAATCAATCATAATAAAGTTTCAAAGAAAAGGTTTTGCTCCTTAATAATTGGGCAAGTATAAGTTACTAAAAGTTTTTAAATAAAAAATCATGTCAGCATTTACAGAATACATAAGTGAATCATTTATTGAATTGAAAACCAAAGTTTCTTGGACTTCATGGGCGGAGGCGCAAAGGCTAACTGTCACAGTAGCTGTTTTTTCTGTCATTTTTTCATTATCAGTTTGGGGTGTAGATATACTGATTAGCGAAATATTAGATTTTTATTTTAACGCAATCAAATCATAATTTATCTGATGGCAGAGTCTGGAAATCTAAAAAAGTGGTATGTAGTCAGGGCGGTAAGTGGCCAAGAGAATAAGATTAAATCTTATATCGAATCGGAAATAAAACGATTTGGTTTAGAGGACTCTATCTTTCAAGTATTGGTTCCAACCGAAAAAGTTATACAGATTCGCAACGGTAAGAAAGTGAACAAGGAAAGAGTTTATTTTCCGGGTTATGTAATGATTGAAGCGAATCTTACCGGTGAAATACCACACATCATCAAATCAATCAATGGTGTTATTGGGTTTCTCGGTGAAACCAAAGGAGGGGAGCCAGTTCCATTAAGGCTGTCTGAGGTAAACCGTATGTTAGGTAAAGTAGATGAACTCGCTGTAAAAGCTGAAAATGTCTCTATCCCTTATGTTATAGGAGAAACTATTAAAGTTATAGACGGCCCATTTAATGGGTTTAACGGAACCGTTGAGAAAATCAACGAAGAAAAAAGAAAACTCGAAGTTATGGTTAAAATTTTCGGAAGAAAAACACCCTTGGAACTTAGTTATATGCAAGTAGAAAAAGTTTAAGAAAATAACTGTTACACATCACAATAGAAATGGCGTTTTAGCTTCCAAATAAGCGCCTGTAATTAAATTTAATTAACAAAATGGCAAAAGAAATCAGTAAGGTAGTTAAACTACAAGTTAGGGGAGGTGCCGCGAACCCATCGCCACCGGTTGGACCCGCCTTAGGATCTGCCGGCGTTAACATCATGGAATTCTGCAAGCAATTCAATGCAAGAACCCAAGATAAACCCGGTAAAATATTGCCTGTTGCAATTACAGTTTACAAAGACAAATCTTTCGAGTTTGTCATCAAAACTCCCCCTGCAGCAGTTCAATTACTCGAAGCAGCTAAGATTAAAAGCGGTTCGGCTCAATCTAATCGTAAAAAAGTAGCAAGCGTTTCATGGGATCAAATCCGTGAAATTGCAGAAGACAAAATGCAAGACCTCAACGCATTTACAATTGAGTCTGGTATGTCAATGGTAGCCGGGACAGCACGTTCTATGGGCATCACGGTAACCGGAAACGCACCGTTTTAATCTTTAAAAGTTTCGAACATGTCAAAGAAAACTAAAAAATACAAAGAAGCTTTATCCAAAATTGATAAAAACAAAGTTTATTCAATTAATGAAGCCTCAACATTGGTCAAAGAAATTTCCAATGTAAAATTTGATCCATCTGTTGATATAGCCGTCAGATTAGGAGTTGACCCACGCAAAGCCAATCAAATGGTCAGAGGAGTTGTTTCTCTTCCACACGGTACAGGCAAAAGTGTTCGTGTGTTGGCCTTGGTCACACCGGACAAAGAAGCCGAAGCAAAAGAAGCCGGAGCCGATTTTATCGGATTAGACGATTATCTTCAAAAAATTAAAGATGGTTGGACTGATGTAGATGTCATTATTACCATGCCAAGCGTGATGGGAAAATTAGGGCCACTCGGACGTATTCTCGGTCCAAGAGGTTTGATGCCCAACCCTAAGACAGGTACGGTGACTATGGAAGTTGGTAAGGCTGTTTCTGAAGTGAAAGCTGGTAAAATTGACTTTAAAGTTGATAAAACCGGAATCGTCCATGCAGGAATCGGTAAAGCTTCTTTTGCAGCTGAAAAAATTTCAGACAACGCTCAAGAGCTTCTTCAAACATTATTAAAACTTAAACCGACTGCGGCAAAAGGTACCTATATAAAGAGCATCAGCCTCTCCAGTACCATGAGTCCCGGAATTCCGGTTGATCCTAAAACGGTTTAATCCCTACGATTATGACAAAAGAAGAAAAATTAGTAGCAATAGAAGATTTAACAACGCAACTTCAAAATAACAACAATATTTATTTTGCTGATATCTCTGGATTAAATGCCGGTGCGTCTTCCAACCTTCGCCGTGCTTGCTTCAAAGCAAATGTAAAACTTTCCGTTGTTAAAAACACCTTGTTGGCTAAAGCCATGGAGAAATCGGATAAGGATTTTGGCGATTTGCCAAGCATTCTTAAAGGAAATACCTCTATTTTGATGTCTGAAACCAGCAGTGTGCCGGCTAAAGTCATCAAAGATTTTCGAAAAACATCGGACAGACCCATTCTGAAAGGAGCTTACATCTTCGAATCTATTTATTTGGGAGACCAAGTATTAGAAGATTTGGTCAACATCAAATCAAAAGAACAACTCCTTGGAGAAATTATCGGATTGTTGCAATCTCCTGCTAAAAACGTTCTCTCAGCACTTCAATCAAGTGGTGGAAAACTCGCGGGAATTGTCAAAACATTATCTGAACGATAATTATTATTTCGTACGCACTCAATACACAAATATTTATTTACAAATTTTTAAAACGATAGAAAAATGGCAGATTTAAAAGCATTCGCAGAACAGTTGGTAAACCTTACCGTAAAAGAGGTAAACGAATTAGCAACCATTCTTAAAGACGAATATGGTATCGAACCGGCAGCAGCAGCAGTTGCAGTAGCAGGTCCGGCAGCAGGTGGCGATGCCCCTGTTGTGGAAGAAAAAAGTGAGTTTGATGTTATCTTGAAAGCAGCTGGCGCTTCCAAATTAGCAGTTGTCAAATTGGTAAAAGAATTGACAGGTTTGGGATTGAAAGAAGCTAAAGATATCGTAGATGCAGCTCCAAGCCCTTTAAAAGAAGGCGTTTCTAAAGACGAGGCCGAAAGCCTTAAGAAAGCGTTGGAAGAAGCAGGTGCTGAGGTTGAGTTGAAATAATTTCAACCGGCTTTTACCTTTCAGGTTTAGGTCTTGGGAATCGACTCCCATAGGCCTAAACCATTTTACGTATAGTTAAGTGTACGTCTTTTTATAAAATTATTTTAACCAAATATTTTCCATTGATGTCTGCAAATCAATCTGAAAGAATCAGCTTCTCATCGCTCAAAAACATTGTTGAATACCCAGATTTCTTGGATATCCAATTAAAATCTTTTCAGGATTTCTTTCAATTAGAAACCAAGTCTGATCAAAGAGAAAATGAAGGGCTCTACAAAACCTTCATGGAAAATTTTCCGATTACAGATACCAGAAACCAATTTGTACTCGAATTTATTGATTATTTCGTCGATCCACCCCGGTACTCTATTCAAGAATGTATCGAACGTGGACTCACGCACAGTGTACCCCTGAAGGCTCGGCTCAAATTATATTGCACAGATCCGGAGCACGAAGATTTCGAAACCATTGTTCAGGATGTTTACTTGGGAACCATTCCATACATGACTCCCAGCGGAACCTTTGTTATCAATGGTGCCGAACGCGTCGTGGTTTCTCAATTACACCGTTCACCGGGCGTATTTTTCGGCCAATCATTTCACGCAAACGGAACCAAATTATATTCTGCGAGAGTTATTCCTTTCAAAGGATCTTGGATTGAGTTTGCAACGGATATCAATAACGTCATGTATGCCTACATTGACAGAAAGAAAAAATTACCGGTCACTACACTTTTCCGCGCCATCGGTTTTGAAAGAGACAAGGACATCTTAGAAATTTTCGACTTAGCCGAAGAATTGAAAGTATCCAAAACAGCACTCAAAAAAGTATTGGGTCGCCAACTCGCAGCTCGTGTTTTAAACACTTGGCATGAGGATTTTGTCGATGAAGATACCGGAGAAGTTGTTTCTATCGAACGAAACGAGATTATACTCGACCGCGATACCATATTAGAAAAAGAACACATAGATAAAATAGTCGATGCAGACGTGAAGACCATCTTGCTTCACAAAGAAAGCACCAACCAAGCAGACTATTCCATCATTCACAATACCCTGCAAAAAGACCCGACAAATTCAGAAAAAGAAGCTGTCGAGCATATTTATCGTCAATTGCGTAACGCAGAACCGCCCGATGAAGAAACCGCAAGAGGTATCATCGACAAACTATTTTTCTCAGACCAACGATACAATCTGGGTGAAGTAGGACGATACAGAATGAACAAAAAATTAGGTCTCGACTTGCCTGTTGAAAAACAAGTTTTGACAAAAGAAGACATCATCACCATCGTTAAATATTTGATTGAATTGATCAACTCAAAAGCGGAGGTGGACGATATTGACCACTTGTCAAACCGCAGGGTTCGTACCGTAGGCGAACAGTTGTCGTCTCAGTTTGGTGTTGGTTTAGCTAGAATGGCAAGAACCATTCGCGAAAGAATGAACGTTAGAGACAACGAGGTATTTACCCCGATAGATTTGATCAATGCCAAAACATTGTCATCGGTCATCAACTCTTTCTTCGGAACCAATCAGCTTTCTCAATTCATGGATCAAACCAATCCATTGGCTGAAATTACACATAAGCGAAGGCTTTCTGCCCTAGGGCCGGGAGGTTTATCAAGAGAAAGAGCAGGTTTTGAGGTACGTGACGTTCACTATACCCATTACGGCAGGCTTTGTCCTATTGAAACCCCAGAGGGGCCAAATATTGGTTTGATATCTTCATTAGCTGTTTTTGCCAAAGTAAACAACCTTGGTTTTATTGAAACACCATATAGGAAGGTTATTGATGGGAAGATTAATTTTTCGGAAGAACCTATTTATTTGAGTGCTGAAGAGGAAGAAGGCAAGCTGATTTCACAATCGAATGTACCGGTGGATACTGCCGGAAAGATTGTTGCAGATAGAGTTATCGCCAGAGATGAAGGAGATTTTCCTGTAGTTGAGCCTACCAGTGTGCATTATGCAGACATCGCACCCAATCAGATTGCTTCTATTTCGGCTTCGCTTATTCCATTTTTGGAGCACGATGATGCAAACCGTGCTTTGATGGGATCTAACATGATGCGTCAAGCCGTGCCGCTTCTTCGCGCGGAATCACCTATTGTAGGAACCGGTTTGGAAAGACAAGTAGCTTCCGACTCACGGGTACTCATCAATGCAGAAGGGAATGGTGAGGTCGTTTATGTTGATGCAAATCAAATTCAAATCAAATATGACCGGACTGAAGAAGAAAAATTGGTCAGCTTTGAATCAGATGTAAAAACCTATCCGCTTATTAAATTCAGGAAAACCAACCAAAGCACCACCATCAATCTAAAACCAAACGTAAGAAAAGGTGATCGGGTTGCAAAAGGTCAGGTTTTATGCGAAGGATATGCCACACAAGATGGCGAATTGGCATTGGGAAGAAATCTTCAAGTAGCTTTCATGCCTTGGAAGGGTTACAACTTTGAGGATGCCATCGTGATATCTGAGAAAGTGGTTCGTGAAGATATTTTCACATCCATCCACATCGACGATTATTCTTTGGATGTCAGAGATACCAAATTGGGTGCGGAAGAACTCACCAACGACATACCGAATGTGAGCGAAGAAGCTACCAAAGATTTGGATGAAAACGGTATGATTCGTATCGGAGCTGAAGTCAATCCGGGTGATATTTTGATTGGTAAAATAACACCGAAAGGAGAATCGGACCCAACACCTGAAGAAAAACTCTTGAGAGCAATTTTTGGTGACAAAGCCGGAGATGTAAAAGATGCATCACTCAAAGCATCACCCTCACTTCACGGCGTAGTTATCGATAAAAAATTGTTTGCAAAAGTCATCAAAGACAAACGCAAACGATCAAGAGATAAAGAAGACATCACTGAGCTCGAATTGAAATATCAAACCCAATTCCAAGAACTCAAAGATATGCTTTTAGAAAAATTATTTGCACTCACCAATGGCAAAACTTGTCAAGGGGTATTGAATGACCTCGGAGAAGAAATTCTTCCAAAAGGAAAAAAATACACTTTGAAAATGCTGAATGCGGTAGAAGACTACACACATTTGAGCAAAGGGGTTTGGGTAGCGGATGATTTGACAAACAATCTGATTATCGATCTTATCCACAATTACAAGATCAAAGAAAACGATATTCAAGGCGCATTGCGAAGAGAGAAATTTACAATTTCTGTCGGAGATGAATTGCCTGCCGGTATCATCAAATTAGCCAAAGTTTACATTGCAAAAAAACGTAAACTTAAGGTGGGTGATAAAATGGCCGGCCGTCACGGTAACAAAGGTATCGTTGCCAAAATCGTTCGCGATGAAGACATGCCTTTCCTCGAAGACGGAACGCCGGTTGACATTGTTTTGAACCCGTTGGGTGTGCCATCCCGTATGAACATCGGTCAGATTTATGAAACCGTATTGGGATGGGCAGGCAAAAGACTTAACAAGAAATTTGCAACGCCAATTTTCGACGGCGCAACCATAGAGCAAATCAATGAGTTGACAGACCAAGCAAACGTTCCTCGCTTCGGGCATACCTATCTTTATGACGGAGGTACCGGTGAACGATTTGATCAACCTGCAACCGTCGGTGTCATCTATGTGCTCAAATTGGGCCACATGGTTGATGACAAAATGCACGCGCGTTCCATTGGACCATATTCATTAATTACACAACAACCACTCGGTGGTAAAGCACAGTTTGGTGGACAACGTTTTGGTGAGATGGAAGTTTGGGCACTCGAAGCTTACGGAGCATCCAGCACACTTCAAGAAATTCTGACCGTTAAATCGGATGACGTAATCGGAAGAGCGAAAACCTATGAGGCCATCGTGAAAGGTGAAACAATGCCTGAGCCGGGATTGCCTGAATCTTTTAACGTATTGATGCACGAACTCAAAGGTTTAGGTTTAGATATCAGGTTAGAAGAATAATCTACAATTGATTATTATTTTGACAGTGTATTTTTTTAAGTAATTAAATTTTATTATTACCATTATCATGGCTAGAAATAATGAACAAAGCATAGCACCTCGATTCAACAAAATCTCAATCAGCCTGGCTTCTCCCGAAGTTATACTTGCAGAATCCAGAGGTGAGATATTAAAACCGGAAACCATCAACTATCGTACGCACAAACCTGAGCGAGACGGCCTTTTCTGCGAAAGAATCTTCGGTCCGGTCAAAGATTATGAATGTGCGTGTGGAAAATACAAACGAATCCGGTACAAAGGGATTATTTGTGATCGTTGTGGGGTTGAAGTAACCGAAAAGAAAGTTAGGCGTGACCGTGTCGGCCACATCAACTTGGTTGTGCCAATCGCGCATATATGGTATTTCAGGTCGTTGCCAAACAAAATTGGTTACTTACTCGGTTTGCCATCTAAAAAGTTGGACATGATTATTTACTATGAAAGATATGTAGTCATTCAACCCGGTAATGCCAAAAATGAAGAAGGTGAACCGCTTAAAAAACTAGATTTCTTGACCGAAGAAGAATATTTGAATATTTTAGACACACTTCCTCAAGACAATCAATACTTAGACGATTCCGATCCAAACAAATTTATCGCTAAGATGGGAGCCGAAAGTTTGATAGATTTATTGGAAAGAATTAACCTAAGCGAGCTATCTTATGAATTAAGGCACAAAGCAGACAACGAATCTTCAAAACAACGAAAATTAGAAGCCTTAAAAAGGCTACAAGTTGTTGAATCTATGCGCGAAGGCAATCTTATCAAAGAGAACAAGCCTTCTTGGATGATTTTGAAAGTGATTCAAGTTATACCACCCGAATTGCGGCCTTTGGTGCCACTCGATGGCGGACGATTTGCAACTTCTGACTTGAATGATCTATACAGAAGAGTTATTATTCGCAATAACCGTTTGAAAAGATTACTCGAAATAAAAGCACCTGAAGTAATTCTCCGAAACGAAAAAAGGATGTTGCAAGAAGCCGTTGACTCTTTGTTTGACAACACCCGAAAAGCATCAGCTGTAAAAACAGATTCAAACAGGCCTCTTAAATCCCTATCCGATTCACTCAAAGGGAAACAAGGCCGTTTCCGTCAGAACCTACTCGGAAAACGAGTTGACTATTCAGCACGTTCAGTCATTGTGGTTGGTCCGGATCTCAAATTGCACGAATGTGGAATTCCAAAAAATATGGCAGCGGAGCTTTACAAGCCTTTTGTCATACGCAAACTTATTGAGCGAGGAATCGTTAAAACGGTTAAGTCTGCCAAAAAAATCATCGACAAACGCGAACCAGTTGTCTGGGACATACTCGAAAACGTCATCAAAGGACACCCTATTCTTTTGAATCGTGCTCCAACACTCCACAGGCTAGGAATCCAAGCATTCCAACCAAAATTGATTGAAGGAAAAGCACTTCAACTACACCCGTTGGTTTGTACTGCATTCAACGCCGACTTTGATGGTGACCAAATGGCAGTACATTTACCATTAGGGCCGGAGGCTATACTTGAGTGCCAATTGCTTATGCTGGCCTCTCACAACATCCTGAATCCAGCCAATGGCTCACCTATCACGGTACCTTCTCAAGACATGGTTTTGGGGCTTTATTACATGACAAAACCCAGAAAGTCTGTGCCTGAATATTTTGTGAAGGGGGAAGGTTTAACCTTTTCTTCTCCGGAAGAAGTTATCATTGCATACAACGAAAAAATGGTTGATATCAACGCCATGATCAAGGTACGCGTTTTAGATTTAAATGACCAAGGTGAATTGGTTAAAAAAATAGTTGAAACTACTGTGGGAAGGGTTTTATTTAACCAAGTTGTTCCAAAGCAAGTCGGTTATATCAACGAGCTTTTGACTAAAAAATCCCTTCGAGACATCATAGGGAATATACTAAAACAGACAGATACACCGACTACGGCCAAATTCTTGGACGGTATGAAAGAAATGGGATTCAATTATGCATTTAAAGGAGGCTTGTCTTTCAGTTTAGGTGATATCATTATTCCTAAGGAAAAACCAACACTCTTAAACGAGGCAAAAGAACAGGTAGATGAAATCATGGCCAATTACAACATGGGGCTTATCACCAACAACGAGCGATACAACCAAGTGATCGACGTTTGGACTTCTACCAATGCACTCTTGACCGAACTTTCCATGAAACGCATCCGAGAAGACCAACAAGGATTCAACTCTGTGTTCATGATGCTCGATTCAGGTGCGCGGGGTTCTAAAGAACAAATCCGGCAGTTGACCGGCATGCGTGGATTGATGGCTAAACCTAAAAAATCTACCGCAGGTGGTGGAGAAATTATCGAGAATCCGATCCTTTCTAACTTCAAGGAAGGTTTATCAATCCTCGAATACTTTATTTCTACTCACGGGGCTCGAAAAGGTTTGGCAGATACAGCTTTGAAAACGGCAGATGCCGGTTATCTCACCAGAAGATTGGTGGACGTATCGCAAGATGTAATAATCAATTCGGAAGATTGTGGTACACTGAGGGGAGTGGAAGTAAAAGCCCTAAAGAAAAATGAAGAAATAGTTGAATCACTGGGTGAAAGAATTCTCGGAAGGGTTTCCTTGCACGATGTTTACAATCCGTTGACAGATAAACTAATTGTTCGCGCAGGGGAGGAGATTACTGAAGCGGTTGTCGAACAAATTCAAAATTCACCCATTGAAAAATTAGAAGTCCGCTCAGCACTCACCTGTGAAGCTAAAAAAGGGATTTGTGCCAAATGTTACGGACGCAATCTCTCAACCGGAAAAATGGTCCAAAACGGAGAAGCAGTTGGTGTTGTGGCAGCACAATCTATCGGCGAGCCGGGTACGCAGCTTACTTTGCGTACTTTCCACGTAGGGGGTATTGCCGGAAACATTTCCGAAGAAAATAAATTGGCAGTTCGTTTTTCAGGACGCATTGAGATTGAAGATTTGAAAACCGTATCGGGTCAACATGCAGATGGTTCCAAAAATGAAATAGTTATATCCAGAACTACCGAATGCAAACTATATGATGTCAATACAGGAATCTTGTTGATTACCAATAACATTCCTTACGGATCTACGCTTTTTGTGAAAAGTGGGCAGGTAGTCAATGCCGGTGACATAATTTGCCAATGGGATCCCTTTAACGGAGTCATTGTATCTGAATTTACAGGGAAAGTTTCCTACGAAAATGTTGAACAAGGCGTTACCTTTCAAGTTGAAATTGACGAGCAGACCGGATTCCAAGAAAAAGTAATTTCAGAAGCAAGAAATAAAAAATTAATCCCGACCTTAAACATTCTCGGAAAAGACGGCGATATTATCCGATCATACAATCTTCCTGTCGGTGCACACATCATGGTCGATGACAACGAGAAAATCAAAGAAGGTAAAATTTTGGTTAAAATACCCCGACGTTCGGCTAAATCAGGCGACATCACCGGTGGTTTGCCAAGGGTAACCGAATTGTTTGAAGCGCGTAACCCATCTAATCCCGCCGTGGTTTCAGAGATAGATGGGGTGGTTTCATTCGGGAAAATCAAACGCGGAAACAGAGAGATTATCATCGAGTCTAAATTTGGCGAAATAAGAAATTACCTCGTTAAATTGTCTAATCAAATTCTCGTTCAAGAAAACGACTTCGTCAGAGCCGGTATGCCACTTTCGGACGGATCTGTTACACCTGAAGATATCTTGCGTATCAAAGGGCCTTCCGCAGTTCAACAATATTTGGTTAACGAAGTACAAGAAGTTTACCGTTTGCAAGGCGTTAAAATTAACGACAAACATTTTGAAGTAGTCGTGCGTCAAATGATGCGTAAAGTTGAAATTTTAGATCCGGGCGACACCCTTCTCTTGGAAGGCCAATTGGCTCATAAAGATGACTTTATTGAAGAAAACGACAGACTTTTTGGCAAAAAGGTGGTTGTCAATGCAGGGGATTCTACCAATATAAAGCCGGGGCAAATCGTCACGCCGCGTGAATTGCGTGATGAAAACTCACTTTTGAAACGCAACGACAAAGCTTTGGTAGAAGCCAGAGATGCCGTATCAGCGGTTGCTACACCAATATTGCAAGGCATCACAAGAGCTTCCTTACAAACCAAATCATTTATCTCGGCTGCTTCTTTCCAAGAAACAACCAAAGTCCTCAACGAAGCTGCTATCAGCGCAAAAGTTGACGGATTGGAAGGCTTGAAAGAAAACGTAATTGTCGGACATAAAATTCCTGCAGGAACCGGTTTACGGGCCTATGAAAACATCTTGGTGGGTTCTAAAGAAGAATACGAAGAATTGCTTCTTAAAAAGAAACCACAAGAATTATTGTATAACTAAGTATGGAAGAATCAAAGAACAATAACGAAAGTCAATTAGATATTGAATTGGATGAAAAAACAGCCGAAGGGATTTATTCCAATTTGGCCATCATCAACCACTCAGTTTCTGAATTTGTCATCGATTTTGTGAGCATCATGCCTGGAAGGCCCAAAGCAAAGGTCAAATCTCGGATTATTTTGACCCCGCAACACGCCAAGCGCTTACAGAAAGCATTGTCGGAAAACGTCAAAAAGTTTGAATCTCATTTTGGCAAAATTGATGATTTTGACCAGCCTGCTATTCCGCTCAACTTTGGCCCGACCGGAGAAGCATAAAATTCAATACATTCCGACACCGTTCGGAATGTTTTTTTTTATATCTTAGTCTTACAAATTTTAAGTTATGGAAGAACAAATAAAAACCTACGATGAGTTTTACCTATTTTACATAAAAGAACATCAAAACACTACGAATCGGGTGTTGCATTTCATCGGAACTTTTATCATTATCATGCTGGCATCGATTTTAATCTCATCTAAACATTACTGGATGTGGCTTCTGATTCCGGTTATCGGGTATGGATTTGCTTGGTTTGGTCATTATTTCTTTGAGAAAAATAAGCCCGCAACCTTCAAATACCCATTTTGGAGTTTGATTTCCGACTTCAAGCTTTTTTTCGAAATCCTCTTGGGAAAAAGACGTTTCAACGCAAAATGGGATCCGAGAGTTAGAGTCAAAAAATAGGCCCAATCATATTGACTTTGTGAAATTCATCTATCGTCGTTTTTATTTTCGCCAAAGTAGGTAGTCCTGAAGCATAATTGTTGCACTGATTTCATCCACCAAGCCTTTGTTTTGCCGATGTTTTTTCTTGAGGTTTCGCATGCTTTGTACCGCCATTTTTGAAGTAAAACGCTCATCAACGGTTTCAATAGCAATCAAAGGGAATTTTAGTTTAAATTTTTCAATAAAAGCCAAAACGAGAGGTGCGCTTTCGGAAGGTGTATAGTTCATTTGTTTGGGCAAACCGATGATTACTCGTTCAATAGATTCGGTTTTAAAATAATTTTCTAAAAAAGTCATTAACTCCGAGGTGTTGACCGTGGTAAGTCCAGAGGCAATTAGTTGCAAGGTATCTGTTGCAGCGATTCCCGTTCTTTTTCTTCCGTAGTCGATGGCAATGATGATAGACATGATGTGTAAAGATAATCAAAAGGCAGAAGCTTAGATCTGTTGTTGAAAGTGAAATATTAATTAACAGAAAAATTAATTTGTATCGATTTTAATAAACAATATACAATTGGCAATGTGCAGTTTTTGTTGTTTTATACAACCGCCTGAACAAGAAATAAAAATCATTTAAAATGTTTGAAACCATTAATAAATTAAAATGATTGTATCATAGCCCACGCATAAACCATACCTTTTTAACGGTTTAAAAACTTATCTTTGCCAAAAACAATCCGGCATGAACGATTTACAATCCATCATAGAAAAAGCTTGGGATGACCGAACTTTATTATCCCAAACCGAAACCCTTGCCGCCATCCGCGAAGTTGTTAATTTGCTCGATTCGGGCAAGTTGCGCGTAGCCGAACCTGTCGAAAATGGCTGGCAGGTCAATGAATGGGTAAAAAAAGCAGTGGTTTTGTACTTCCCTATACAAAAAATGGAAACGTTTGAAGTAGGCATTTTCGAGTATCACGATAAAATTCCCCTAAAAAAAGGCTATGCAGAAAAAGGAATCCGCGTGGTGCCGCATGCCGTGGCGCGTCATGGAGCATACATCTCAAAAGGCGTTATTTTGATGCCGAGTTATGTAAACATTGGTGCTTATGTAGATGAAGGGACGATGGTGGACACTTGGGCAACCGTAGGCAGTTGTGCGCAAATAGGTAAAAACGTGCATTTGAGTGGTGGTGTCGGTATAGGTGGCGTGTTAGAACCCTTGCAAGCAGCTCCGGTAATCATAGAGGACGGCGCGTTTATCGGTTCTCGCTGCATCGTGGTGGAAGGTGTCCGGGTAGAAAAAGAAGCTGTTCTGGGAGCCAACGTATGCCTGACGGCATCCACCAAAATCATCGATGTCACAGGAGAAAAACCTGTCGAAATGAAAGGCTTTGTTCCTGCACGCTCGGTCGTGATTCCGGGGAGTTATACCAAAAAGTTTTCGGCGGGTGCCTATCAAGTGCCTTGCGCACTGATTATCGGCAAGAGAAAACCATCCACCGATTTGAAAACTTCTTTGAACGATGCACTCAGGGAGTACGATGTGGCGGTGTAGTTATTATTTAATTATTCGAAAGTAATTTGATTATATTTGAATGTTAAACTATCTGAAATAAAATTAAATTAATATGCCTCAAATTTCGTATAAGTTTTTAATTTACATTTCTCAAGGCTATGCCATTCCTATAGGTAAACCTTTGGAAGCTGAAATTCTCAAAAGAGGCTATGAAGTATATTGGTACAGCGATCGCCCGGAAGGTAAAAGTCGCATTCCTAAAACTTCGGCATTATTCGACACTATTCAAGAAGCAATCGCATACAAACCTCATATTGTATTGACTATTACAGACTATGTTGCGGATTTTCTGACCGGCATCAAAGTTCAACTATTTCACGGCTTTCCGGCCAACAAAAGGAAAGGTACTGATCAATTCTTAATTAGGGGTTTTTATGATTTATATTGTACACAAGGGCCATCGTCTACACTTCCTTTCACTAAACTTAGCAAAGAACATAAGACTTTTGAAGTCATCGAAACCGGTTGGTCTAAAATGGATTTACTATATCCAATTAAGCCAAAATTAAAATCTGAAATACCAACTGTATTGATTACAGCTACTTGTACACGTGCATACAGTCTGGCACTTAAAGATGATGTGCTTGCCGAAATTCACAGGCTTTCAATGACAGGCAAATGGAATTTCAACATGGTTATCCATCCACTGCTTTCAAACGAAGTTGCGAACAAAATAAAAAAAATACAAAACGAGCATTTTGTCTTTCTCGATACCACAGATTTGATTCCGCTCTATCAAGCATCAGACTTGCTGTTTTCAGATACTTCCTCAGCCATCATCGAATATCTCTTGCAGATAAAACCCGTAGTTACTTTTAGAAACAACATGCCAGGGCCATATTTAATTGACATTTCAAAGGTAGATGAAATAGAAACAGCCTTTCAAAAAGCTTTAGAAATACCCGAACAGCTCAAACAAGAAATACAAAAATTTGCTGAGTTTTCACATCCCTACACCGATGGAAAATCTAGTGAAAGGGTGATAAATGCGGTCATTGATTTTCTTCACAAGGACAAAAGTCATCTTAAAAGAAAACCTTTCAACCTTATAAAAAAATACAAGATAAGGAAGAAAACAGGATTATACACGTTCAAAACTTATTCCCATCCGTTTACTTTGCCAATCGAAATTTGAAAGAGCAATCTTAGCTTTTACAAGGTATAAACTAAAGTTAAAATATTTGAGGTTTTTTATTTTTTAAACAACCATGAAACTATTTTTCCTTTGCTTCTGAACTTTTTAAAATCAATTGAATTAATAAAAATTGTTCAGCACTTAAACCGCTTCACGGTTTTTTAGAATAATCCTGTGCGAACTCAGCTTGGTAAAATTTTCCTTTGATGACCACTTCGTTAAAGAAATTGTAAACAATCGATAAATACTCAAAAGGTATGTTGGCGGCTTCGTGTCCGAGGTTGTTGAAAGTGCAAAGCATGTAACTGGTGTTAAAACTTTTGAGTTTATCCACCACTTTTCGGGAGCCGTCCAAAATCATATAGCCCGATTCGTCCGGGTTGCAATAATGGTGCGACTCGGTGTCATAAGGTACGAGTTGGTCAATCGAGCCATGGAAAAAAACTCCAGGAACGGCGTTGTCCATAATCATATAACGCACATCGGGCAGGGCGCCTGCCAAAGACAAGACGGCGGCCGGTTCAAAATTTTTGTAAGCGGGTTGACTGTTAAAAATAAAGTCGTCGTTATAAACCGCGGCGAGCACGGCTTCTGCACCGGCGCTGCTTCCGGCAAGGATTATTTTAGTTGGGTCTATCCGGAAAGTGCTGTCGCGGTCTATCAAAAACTGTACGGCATCCAACAAATCTTCGGCTGCCAAATGAAAGGTTTCCATCTTTTCCGCTAAAGGCGTGTTGCAGTTAAAGGTTTTACCCTTGCGGGTCATTCGGTAGGAAATAGATGCAAACAAATATCCTTTTTTGACGGCATCTTTGGCGAAATCAACCTCAGGTCTGGCATTTCTGCTGCCACCCGAAAACCCGCCTCCATGCATATAAACGATGAGCGGGCGTTTTCCTTCTGTATCGTTATTTGGTTCGTAAAAATCTAACTTTAAAGTTTCTTTTCCTTTCAAGACGTAGTCATAAGTCACCGCTGGAAGCGGAACAAAAAGATTGTCGAGATATCTTTTTTGTGCGAAAACGCTTGTAGTGGCTATGATGAAAAGCACTATACAAACCGATTTGAAAAATGAATTCATGCCGTCCTGTTTTTAATTTTGAATAGGGGTTGTGAAAAGATTATAAAATGTTTTCAGTCCGTACAGGACTTGTTTTAATTCGAGGTTTTCGTTCGGGCTGTGTTGGTTGTTGTCCGCATTGACCATAGGAACAGTAATGGCAGGAATTTTCAACTCGTTCACAAAAGGAGCAATCGGAACTGTGCCACCGGATATTCGTACTTTGATGACTTTTCCACCGGAATTTTGACTGAGAATTTGGGTTAACCACGAGGTGTAAGGATTGTTGATAGGTGTGCGGAATGCCGGCATGATGCCACCTGTTTCAAAGCGGATGATATCCAAAAATTTTTGTCTTTCTTCGGCAGTCGGATCGTTTTCTGTGACGTAAAAACCTTGATTTTGCAAATGTTTTTTGAAGAGTTCCAACAATCGTTTGCCATCCGATTCGGGTACTAATCGGAGGTCAATCTCCGCAATGGTTTTGTCGGGAATCACTGTTCGGGCTTGATCGCCCACCCAAGCCGATTGCATGCCGCGCACGTTGAGCGATGGGAATTGTAGGGATTCTTGATAGGTTTCACCGACGGTTTCAGGTTTGGCAATGCCCAAATCGGCCAACATTTTGGCTTGGTTGACAGGAAATTCTTTGAGGAATGCTTTGGTGTTGTCATCAAGTATGATACCGTCATAAAAACCTTCAATCAACACTTTCCCGTTTTTGTCTTTGAGCGATGCCAGTGCGCGCGCCATGATGAAATTCGGGTTGGGAATATAGTTGCCGTAATGCCCGCTGTGCAAGGGTTTGTTGGGACCGTAAGTGGTCAACTTTACCTCGGAGATGCCGCGTGCACCAAAAACCAAGGTGGGTTGATGCGAATCGTGTACCGGTCCATCGTTGATGATAAGCAAATCGGCTTCGAGCAATTCCTTGTAGGTTTTAACGAGATTTGCCAAACTCGGGCTGCCTTGTTCTTCTTCGCCATCGAGTATGACTTTAATGTTGAATGCCAGCGGGACATTTTCTTTTTTAATCCATTCAAAAGCATTTAGAAACATGACGATTGGGCCTTTGTCATCGGAAACTGAACGGCCGAACACGCGCCATTTTTTATCAAACTGTGTTTTCAAAGTGTCAAAACTTAAAGTATTCCATCGCCCGTCGGTGTTGGATTTCAAAACCATTTCATACGGATTTTTCTGATCCCATTTAGCTTTGTCCACCGCTTGGCCGTCAAAATGCATGTAGAACAAAACGGTCGGCAATTCAGGCTTAATAGGCAGAGTTGCGAAGAACGAAGGTGTTGTTTCAGATTCTAATAAAATGGTGTTAAAACCCAATTCGCCAAATCGCTTGGTCAGCCATCGAAGGTTGATACTGATGTCGTCCGGTTTGGTGGCATCGTTCGGGAGTGAGATAAATTCTTTGAGGTCGTACAGGGTTTTGACTGCTTTTGCTTGAAGCACAACTTCTTTAATTTGAGAAAAAACATAGGTGGAACAAAGCATTAGGAGCAAGACTGAAAACTTCTTCATGATTAAAATTAGAATTTAGGTAAACGACTTATGATGAATCGAAAATTTAAGCGAAAATAAGCATTTTCAAGGCAATGGATTGAATTATTTTTGGAATGATGGGTTTACCAGCTTATTTGCAAATCGAAGGAGAATTATAAATCGGAATCACACAATTCCGTAGCTTTGCCGGATATACCAAATCAATGAAAGACTTATTCGGAAAAGCCATGCTGGATTATCATACCGGCAACGAACCTGAAAACCTCATCACCGAAACATCCATTTCCGAAGAAGATGTGTTGGAAGTCAGCTATTTGTTCCGATCCTTTAAAGAAATGCCTGTTTTGGAGCAAAGGGCTTTGCAGTTGGCCGCGGGGAAGGTGTTGGATGTGGGTTGCGGCGCTGGAAGCCACAGCCTCTATTTGCAACATGAAAGAAAATTGCCGGTAACCGCCATCGATTTATCTGAGAATGCGGTAAAAGTCAGTCAGCTCAGAGGTGTGGTCGATGCCAAAGTACAGGACGTGATGAAACTTTCGGGCGAAAAATACGATACTGTTTTGTTGTTGATGAACGGAGCGGGTATGTGTGGAAAATTGAAAAATATTTCTAATTTTTTGATGCACTTAAAATCTTTGTTGACAGAAATAGGCCAGATTTTGGTGGATTCTTCCGATATCATCTACATGTTTGACGAAGACGAAGACGGCGGGAAATGGATTCCCGGTGACACCGAATATTACGGGGAAGTGGCATACACGGTTTCCTACAAAGGAGAAACCGAATCCCCTTTTGATTGGTTGTATATCGACTACAACACCTTGCAAAATGCCGCCCACGCCAACGGGTTAAACTGTGAGCTCGTGTTGGAAGGCGAACATTTTGATTATTTGGCGCGGTTGACTTTGGTTTAAGGAATATTCAAATACTTGTGCGTTTGCAGAGAAATGCGCCACTTCGGATTTTCCATCACATAATCTACGATTTCAGGCATCATCTTCTCGCGCCGGCTCCACTCGGGTTGCAGAAACAATTGGCAATCGGGGCGAACGTGGCGAGCCTGCTCTTCCGCAAACAAAAAATCGTGTTGGTTAAAAACAATTACCTTGAGTTCGTCTGCCTTGGGATAAATTCCGGGCACCGGTAACTTGGTTTTTTTAGGAGACAGGCAAATCCAGTCCCAAACGCCTGTGAGCGGGTAAGCACCCGAAGTTTCAATGTGGATTTTAGCTCCTTTTGCTTTGAGTTCGTCAGTCAGTGGATGCATGTTCCAAGTGAGGGGTTCGCCTCCGGTCACCACGATGGTTTTCGAGTGTTTGAGTGCTTCATTTACAATCTCATGCGTATCGGTAGCCGGATGAAGTTTCGGATTCCAACTTTCTTTCACATCACACCAATGGCAACCCACATCACAACCGCCCACACGGATAAAATAGGAAGGCGTGCCGGTGTGAAACCCTTCTCCCTGCAAGGTGTAAAAAGCCTCCATCAGCGGAAGCATCAAGCCTTGATTGACTAAATCTGTTTCATTTTTTATCATTGGACAAAATTACATTAAATTTTATTCGGGAGGCTCAAATTTCAAAAATCGAAGTATATTGAAAATTGTGGGACGAGTAATCTTTTTGAATGATGGATGAAAAATCTGAAGACAGCATGGAGATAATATTACTGAGATTCGTGTAAACTTTATATTTGCGCATCATTTTTCTAAAAATATTTAGGAATAATTTAACTTTAGTTGCATATACAACTAAAGTAGTTTGGGTATTTTTGCCATTTATAAACTAAATAAGATTCTTTTGATTTCAGTAGATTTTGACGATACTTTGATTCCTTGGGTCGCCCGATTAAACCTTGAGTTCACTTATTTGTCCAACAAGAAGTTTAGGGAGCGGGGCATCAATTTATCAAAAGAGCAATGGGTTGTTTTAAAATATCTGAATCAGCGGGACGGGCTTACGCAAAACGATTTGGCTTTTATCACGCACAGAGACAAGACTTCCATGACGAGATTGATTGACAATATGGAGAAAAAAGGTTACATCAAGAGAGAAATCAGTGTGCAGGACAGGCGTATTAATCACATATACATAAGAAAATCCGGTCGTAATATTTTGTATCAAACGGTTCCTATTATGACCGAGCTTATTCATAATATGCAAGCGGGAATTGATACCGAAACCATCCAAAAAACAATCAAGGTATTGAAAATAGTCGAAAAAAAATTAAAAGAAAATTCCGAACAAACGCTTTCCAAAACATGAGAAACATCCTCAACATCATCATCAGTGCAGTCATTCTGTTAGCCGCCATTTTCTTTGGTAGATATCTCATTGACAGTCAAAATGTAATTCCACCGAAGCCACCTATGATTGTCCAAAAAGTCTTTGTCGATACAGTGCAGAATAAAACTTTACCGGTTATCGTCACAGCAAACGGCAACTTGGTTGCGGTCAAGAAAGTCGAACTCTATGCGGAAGTACAAGGCGTGCTCCAATCTACCGGAAAACTCTTTAGGGAAGGCCAGCACTACAGCGCGGGTGAAAGTTTGTTGCGGCTGGATGCGTCTGAATTTTACGCCTCTGTCCAATCACAAAAAAGTAGTTTTTACAACCTGATTGCCTCGATCATGCCTGACTTAAAACTCGATTATCCGCAATTTTTTGGTAAATGGCAAGCCTATCTGAATGGATTTGATATCAACAAATCTGTACCAAAATTACCCGAAATCATCTCCGAACAAGAACGATTGTTTTTGGCAGGAAGAAATGTAATATCTACCTATTACAATGTCAAAAATCTCGAAGAGCGATTGTCGAAATATTCCATTCGAGCTCCTTTTTCAGGGGTTCTTGCCGAAACTTTAGTCACCGAAGGTACTTTGGTGCGAAGCGGCCAAAAACTGGGTGAGTTTATCGATCCGGGCTTATATGAATTAGAAGTTTCTGTCAACAAATCATTCGCCGAATATCTCAAGTTGAATGAAATTGTCACGCTCAATAACATTGACAAAACGCAAACCTATCAAGGGAAAATTGTGCGAATCAATCCGCGTGTCGATTTGAATTCTCAAACCATCACTTGCTATATTAACGTGACAGGAGACAATCTCCAAGAAGGCCTTTATTTGGAAGCATCTATCAAAGGAGAAGATATAGAAAACGTGATTCAAGTCCCACGCAGTATGTTGAGGGATGACAGACAATTGTTTGTGGTGAAAAACGACTCCATATTAGATATTATGGATGTGACCCCTGTTTATTTTGGCAATCAAAGTGTCATCATCAAGGGAATCCCCAACGGGACTAAAATATTATCGAAGGTGGTACCGGGTGCTTATGCGGGTATGTTGGTAGAAATTTTACCGGAATAAAAAAAATCTCATTGCCATGCAGAAAGTCATTGAATATTTTATCAAATACCCGGTAGCGGTAAGGGTTTTTATCATCTTTTTCGTACTGTTCGGTTTTCTGGGGTTTTTCTCCATGAAATCCTCTTTTTTTCCCCTGACAGACTCTGAGATTGTCACCATAAGCGCGGTTTACCCGGGCGCATCGCCCCAAGAAATAGAAGAAGGCGTGGTGGTGAAAATTGAAGACAACCTGAAAGGATTGGTTGGCGTTGACCGGGTCACTTCCGTATCGAGGGAAAATTCAACCACAATCACGGTTGAAAAATTAAAAAATGCCGATATTGATGTGGTTTTGGCCGATGTAAAAAATGCCGTTGACCGCGTGCCGTCTTTCCCAACAGGAATGGAGCCTTTAGTGGTTGCAAAAGTTGAAAACATCCGGCAAACCATCAGTTTTTCCGTCAGTGGTAAAAACATAGATTTGGCAACCCTCAAACAAATAACGCGAAGCATAGAGAATGATCTGCGGGCTTTAAAGGGCATTTCTCAAGTTGACATAACCGGATATCCGGAAGAGGAGATAGAAATAGCCGTCCGGGAAACCGATTTGCTGGCATACAACCTAAGTTTTCAAGAAGTTGCGCAGGCAGTTTCTCGTGAAAACATATTGATTACCGGCGGAAATATAAAGACAGACGCAGAAGAATATTTAATCAGAGCCAACAACCGGTCGTACTATGCAGACCGCATCAACGACATCGTTGTGCGCGCAGAAAACTCAGGCCGCATCATCAGGCTGAGCGATGTAGCCTCGGTGAGAGACCGGTTTGAAGAAACACCCAATGCATCCTTTTTCAATGGGGAACTATCAGTCAATGTTAACATCAGCAACACGAACAGCGAAGATTTGGTTTCTACCGCCGAACAGGTGAATCAATACGTTGAAAACTACAACCATAGCCATAACAATGTCAAATTAGATATTGTCAACGATTCTTCTATAACACTCAACCAACGAACTGCGCTTTTGCTCAGCAATGGTTTGCAAGGAACCCTTTTAGTCTTTATCATTCTTGCTGTATTTCTCAATATCCGGATGGCTTTTTGGGTCGGTATTGGCATTCCGCTGTCATTTTTGGGAATGTTCGTTTTTGCGTCACTTTTAGACATAACCATCAATTTACTTTCTCTTTTTGGGATGATTGTTGTTGTCGGGATTTTGGTGGATGACGGTATCGTGGTGGCGGAAAACATTTATCAGCATTTCGAACGAGGAAAATCACCCGTCCGTGCGGCAATCGATGGTACAATGGAAGTAATTGCCCCCATTTTCTCATCCATTCTGACGACAATTTTAGCTTTTTCAATATTCCTGTTTTTGGATGGGCGGATTGGCGATTTTTTCAGTGAAGTATCCAAAATAGTAATGTTGACCTTAGCCGTTTCTCTTATAGAGGCACTGCTAACCTTACCTGCGCATATTGCACATTCAAAGGCATTGGTGCATGAATCGGACTTGACTGAGGGAAGAGGACTGATTGGCAGGGCTTTGGATAAATTCAAAATTGTAAACCACTACGGCGATAAAGCGATGGATTTTATGCGCGATAAGTTTTACGTACCGGTAGTGACTGCTTTTATGAGAAACAAATTGATAACCCTATCCGGTTTGTTTGCACTGTTGATACTCACCTTGGCTTCTATGTCAAGCGGCATCATTGGAAAAGCACTTTTCCCAAGAATTGCCAGTGATCGAGTCGCCGTCACACTTGCCATGCCTGAGGGTACCAACGCCAAAATTACCGATTCCATCATCAGTATGATTGAAGCCAAGTCTTGGTTGGTAAACAAAGATTTGACCGAGAAACAATCCGGCCACAAACAAGTGGTCCAAAATATCATCAAACGCCTCGGCCCCGGAACATCGAGGGCATCCTTAGAGATCAATCTGTTGCCGGGTGAAGAACGCGATTTAGAATCTTTTGTCATTACCAATGCCGTTCGCGATAAAGTTGGGCCGGTCTATGGAGCAGAAACACTTACATTCGGCTTTGGCGGCAACTTTGGAGGAAGCCCCATATCAGTATCCCTGCTTGGAAATGATATCGAAGAATTGCGATTAGCTAAATTGGAGCTTAAGAAAAGCATGGCAGAAAACCCGATGCTCAAAGATGTGAATGACAACGACCCCGAGGGCATCAAAGAAATACGGATAAAATTGAAAGACAATGCCTATCCGGTCGGGTTGGATTACCAAACCGTGATGGCGCAGGTGAGAAACGGGTTTTTTGGCTTTCAAGCACAGCGCTTTCAAAGAGGTGAAGATGAAATCAAAGTGTGGACAAGATACGAAAGATCTAACCGGTCTTCTATCAATGACTTAGACGATATGCGGATTATTTCCCCTACCGGTGATCGGATACCGTTTTCGGAAATAGCGGAATATGAAATTGTGCGTGGCGACGTAGCTATCAACCACTTGGATGGATTGCGGGAAATTCAGGTCAATGCCGATTTGGAAAATCCTAATTCGAATTCCGGGGCTATTTTAGATGATATAAAAAACAATTTAGTACCGGCAATTATTAAAAAACACCCGTCCGTAAAAGCTTCCTATGAAGGGCAGAGCAGAGAGGCAGATAAAATTCAAAAGTCAGCAGGGAAAGTTTCCTTCGTCATCATCTTTTTGATTTTTGTCACGATTGCTTTTACCTTCCGTTCGATGAGCCAGCCTATTATATTGATGTTGCTGATACCTTTCAACATCATTGCGGTAGCGTGGGGGCATTGGTTTCACGATTTTCCAGTCAACATATTGTCTTGGTTGGGGATCATCGCCCTGATTGGTGTGGCGGTCAATGACGGTTTGGTTTTAATTGACAAATTCAACAGATTATTGAGGGAAGGTGTCAAGTTTGAAGCAGCACTGATTGAGGCAGGCAGAGCCAGGTTTAGGGCTATTCTGCTAACAACCGTAACTACGGTTGCAGGGATGGCTCCATTGCTACTCGAAGAAAGCCGACAAGCACAGTTTCTCAAACCGATGGCCATTTCTATTTCCTACGGAATTGCTTTCGGATCCTTGTTGACTTTATTTATATTGCCTATTTTTCTTTCTTTTAACAACAGTTTAAAAGTAAATATCAATTGGTTGATAACGGGAGTACGCGTGCCTCGTGAAGACATGGAAAATGCAATCAAAGAACTTAAAGCAGAACAAGAAGATGATCAGATTACGCAATAATAATTACCTAGTACTTTTTATTTTTATGTTGCTGTCAAAGCACACTCTACAGGCGCAAGCAGTTTTGACCAAAGAGGAAGCAATTAAGATTACTTTGGAAAACAATTACGGTGTCCAGGTCGCCAAAAACGATGTCAAAGTAGCTGACAACAACGACGGTTTGCTTAATAGTGGCTACTTGCCTACCGTGACGGCAGCTTCCAACGCAACCTATGTCCGGGACAACAACAACACGGCAACTTTTAGAGACGGGAGTAATACGGTACTCATCAACGCGGAGTCACGCCGATACAATGCCAACGGCACCATTAATTACACGCTTTTTGACGGATTGGGCAGGATATACAACTACAAACGGTTGAAAGAGTCTTTTCAATTGTCGGAGTTACAAGCAAGACAAACTATCGAACAAACTATTTTCCAGTTGATGACTGGGTATTTTGATGTGGCACGACTGAAACAAACAACAGAAACGGCACAGCAATCCTTGGAAATTTCTAGAAATAGGCTGACACGGGCAAAATATGTTTACGAATACGGGCAAAACACCCAACTCGATGTGCTCAATGCCGAGGTAGATGTAAACAACGACAGCATCGCTTATTTGAATACAAATCAACTCTACATGAATGCCAAACGTGATCTTAATTTTGTTATGGGTCAGGAAGTACGCGCCGATTTTGATGTGGATACAACGGTCGCGTTTATCCCGCGACTCAATTTGGAACTGTTGATTGAAGAAGCGAAGAAAAAAAACGTCTCTTTGCTTCAAGCGGAAACTAATATCAACATCCGTAAATATGATTTAAAGGTCAATCGCTCCTCGTTTCTTCCAAAATTAGGTGTTTCGGGAAGTTACAATTGGGCTGAGTTTCAAAACAACTCTTCCGCATTCTTGCAAACACAAGAAACTTATGGTTTTTCAGGGACAGCAACTTTGAGTTGGAGTATTTTTAACGGAGCCGATATCAACCGGGTAAAGAATGCCAAAATCGCCATAGAAAATGAAGAAATCCGCAAGAAACAGGCCGAGCAACAGGTAGTCCGCGATGTGTCGAATGCTTTTGAAACCTATGAAAATCAATTGTACGTACTTCAAACTCAGGAAAAAAACTTACAAACCAACAAGCGGAATTTTCAACGTTCCGAAGAACAATTCAAATTGGGACAAATCACTTCCATCGATTTTCGCACGGCGCAAATCAATCTGATTAATGCCAAAGTCAGCCGGGACACGGCCAAATTCGATGCAAAATTAGCGGAAATCAATTTGCTGCAATTGTCCGGAAAATTATTGGATGTGGAGTTTTAGGGGTTGTATTAAATTCCTTATCCCACGCTTTAAACCGTGGGTTTTTATTTACAGCTAACTGCTTCCTTTAACCAAACCTACCGCAACAATTTCTTGTATTTGATACGTTTCGGAATCAAATCGCCACCCAATCTTTTTCTCTTGTTTTCTTCATAATCAGAGAATGAGCCTTCGAAGAAATATACTTCTGAGTTGCCCTCGAAAGAGAGGATGTGTGTGCAAACCCGATCCAAAAACCAACGGTCGTGCGAGATAATCACAGCACAACCCGCAAAATTGTCAAGCCCTTCTTCTAAGGCGCGCAAAGTGTTGATGTCCAAATCGTTGGTTGGCTCATCGAGCAGCAAGACATTGCCTTCTTCTTTGAGTGCCATCGCCAAGTGCAGCCGGTTGCGTTCCCCGCCCGACAGGGTGCTGACTTTCTTGTTTTGATCGCCGCCCGAAAAATTGAATCGGCTCAAATAAGCTCTTGAATTGACCATGCGCCCGCCCATCATAATAAGCTCTTGCTCGTTTGCGAAATTCTGCCAGATGGTTTTATCCGGGTTAATATTGGAGTGCGATTGATCCACATAAGCGATTTTCACTGTGTCGCCCACTTCAAAACTTCCTTTATCCGGTTTTTCTTCCCCGACTATCATTTTGAAAATAGTCGTTTTTCCTGCTCCGTTTGGACCGATGATGCCGACGATGCCTGCTTGGGGCAAACTGAAGTTGAGATTTTCATAAAGTACCTTATCGCCGTAAGCTTTCATCACGCTTTTGGCTTCAATGACATTGGTGCCGAGCCTCGGCCCGTTCGGGATGTATATTTCTAATTTTTCCTCAGCTTGTTTTTGGTCTTGGTTGAGGAGCTTTTCATAATTACTCAAACGCGCTTTTTGTTTGGCTTGCCGTCCTTTGGCAGCCATCCGGACCCACTCCAACTCGCGTTCGAGTGTCTTTTGACGCTTGCTGGCGGTTTTTTCTTCCTGCGCCATGCGTTGTGATTTTTGCTCTAACCATGAAGAATAATTACCTTTCCACGGAATACCTTCACCACGGTCGAGTTCCAAAATCCAACCCGCTACGTTGTCCAAAAAATAGCGGTCGTGGGTTACGGCGATGACCGTCCCTTTGTATTCAGATAAGTGGTGTTCTAACCAATGTACGGATTCGGCATCCAAATGGTTGGTCGGTTCGTCCAACAGCAAAACATCGGGTTCTTGCAACAGCAACCGGCACAGAGCCACCCGGCGGCGTTCGCCACCCGATAAAACCTTGATAGGTGTGTCGGCATCGGGTGTGCGCAAAGCATCCATTGCGATTTCGAGTTTGGTATCTAAATCCCAAGCGTTGACCGCGTCGATTTTGTCTTGCAATTCCGCCTGCCGGTTCATCAGTTTCTCCATCTTGTCCGGATTGGAATAGACTTCTTCTAGGCCGAATTGGTCATTGATGGCATTGTATTCATCAAGGATGGCGACGGTTTCCGCAGCACCTTCTCTCACGATATCGATCACGGTTTTGCTTTCGTCCAAAAGCGGTTCCTGCGGAAGATATCCGACTGTGTAGCCCGGAGAGAACACCACGTTTCCTCGAAAATTTTTTTCTTCGCCCGCGATGATTTTCAGCAAGGTAGATTTACCTGATCCGTTGAGTCCGAGTATGCCGATTTTTGCCCCGTAGAAAAAGCTGAGGTAGATGTTATTGAGAATTGGTTTGTTTGCACCGGTGTAGGTTTTAGAAACCCCCGACATCGAAAAAATTACTTTTTTATCGTCTGACATGTTAGCTTGGTTTGATACGTGCAAAGCTACAAGAATTAACAAAAACACCGACAAACAAATACTATCTTTCTATTGAGTTGACACGATGTTGCTTGGTGTTAAAACTATATAAATTTAAAGAAATCCCAATTCCTGTCAATGTACCTGCAATCATTTGTAACCGGTTTGATTCAGGATATTGGACAACAAAATAAATTGCAAGCCCCAGCGCGACAAGGCTGATGCCATAGATAAAATTAGTAAGTTTCATAATATTTGAAAAAGATTACAATTTCCTAAGCCCGATAAAAACCCATGCAACGACCAAAAAACCGAGTCCACTGATAAATGGAGGCAATATAATCTTGTCTGGTTTAATCGCGCCAAGATAAATCATAGCAGCACCTAAGACAAACATCAGCAACGCACCGATGGTCAAAATATTTTGTTTATTCATGGATTTGGGTTTTTGAGTTCTTTTCAAAAGTAATGATTTTTTTGAAACCAATTTTCAATAGGTTTTGTCTTGTGAAATGACATTATTCTTTCGTAAATTGCACATTCAAATCTGATGGATGATTTCTCTCCAATTTCCGGGCTTCCGGTTAAGAAGGAATGGTTGTTTATTTTCTTTAAAATTGTCATCTTATGATTGCTTCCAAAAATGCTGATTCCAAACATTTTATCGAACTCGAAAATCACTACGGCGCACACAATTATCATCCGCTTCCGGTTGTTTTAAACCGGGGTGAAGGTGTTTACGTGTGGGATGTGGACGGAAAAAAGTACTACGATTTTCTCTCCGCCTATTCTGCTGTCAACCAAGGCCACTGCCATCCGAAAATCGTTTATGCGCTGATGGATCAAGCACAAAAACTTACCCTTACTTCCCGGGCTTTTTACAATGATAAACTGGGTGAATTTGAAAAATTCGTGACGCAATACTTTGGTTTCGAAAAAGTTTTACCGATGAATACAGGTGCGGAAGCCGTCGAAACCGCCATCAAAATCTGCCGGAAATGGGCTTATGAGAAAAAAGGCATTGCCGAAAACGATGCGCAGATTATCGTTTGCGAAAACAATTTTCACGGACGCACGACCACGGTCATTTCTTTTTCCAATGACGAAAATGCGCGTAAGAATTTTGGTCCCTACACCCCCGGATTCATCAAAATTCCTTACGACGACACGGTGGCCTTAGAAAAAGCCTTGAATTCTTCGGCAAACATTGCCGGTTTCTTGGTCGAACCCATCCAAGGCGAAGCGGGCGTTTACACACCGGATGTAGGTTATATCCGCAAAGCAAAAGAACTGTGCCAACAAAAAAATGTACTGTTCATCGCCGATGAAATTCAAACAGGTATTGCCCGTACAGGCTCGCTTTTGGCCGTTTGTGGGAATTGCAGTTGTGAGCAAGCCTGTGAGAAACAAGCCACTTATACGCGACCCGACATTTTGATACTCGGGAAAGCACTTTCCGGCGGTGCTTATCCGGTTTCTGTCGTACTTTGTGATGACGAAATTATGAATGTCATCAATCCCGGGCAGCACGGTTCGACTTTTGGTGGGAATCCAATCGCCGCAGCCGTTTCCGTCGCTGCCTTGCAGGTAGTTTTCGATGAGAAATTAGCACAAAATGCGCGTCGATTGGGACAACTTTTCAGGAAAAAAATGAACGGGTATATTCAAGAAAACAAGTTGGTAAAATTGGTTCGCGGCAAAGGTTTGCTTAACGCCATAGTCATCAATGACCGCGAAGACGGATCGATGGCGTGGGATATTTGCTTGGCTTTGATGCACAACGGTTTGCTGGCAAAACCGACCCATGGCAACATCATCCGTTTTGCGCCACCGCTCGTGATGACCGAAGCACAATTGTTGGATTGCGTGGATATCATTTGCCGGACGCTTCGTCAATTTGAAAAATAATACGATGGATAAATCTTCCAAACGCTCCTTGTTGTATTTGCTATTGATGTTCGTAAGTGCTGGTTTTCTTTTCTATATTCAAGGCAACAAAAACGTTAACCAGTTGTGGATGATTCCGGTTTTCGCGGGACTGATGTTTGCTATTTATAAAGCCTCACTTTTTACCGGTGAGAAACCTTCAGAAGATTCAAATCCAGAACAAAAAAATGAGAAATAAGCAATTTGAAGTAGGCGACAGGGTAGAAGCAATCGATCAAAATTTTAAGGGTGTGGTGGTTGAAGTGAAATTACCTGATACGGTTTTGATAGCTACTCCTGACGGTTTTGAGTTGCCT
>PFUR01000075.1:0-10324 GCA_002790195.1 Flavobacteriales bacterium CG_4_9_14_3_um_filter_40_17 | reverse complement strand
AAAAAGATGAAAAAGTAAGTAGGCTTAAATTGAGTCATAAAAGGCCCAAAACAGCGCCACCTATGGAGGTCGATTTGCACGTTGAGAAGTTGACAAACAAACACAAAAGTCTGTCGAACTACGAAATACTGGAGCTTCAGTTAACCACAGCCAAGCGCAGATTGGAGTTTGCGTTTGCCAAAAGAATCCCGCGAATCGTGTTCATTCACGGAGTCGGTCAAGGTGTGCTTCGGGTAGAATTGGAATTTTTACTCAACAAATACGAAGATGTGCGCTATTCGGATGCCGATTATGCCAAGTATGGAATGGGTGCTTTGGAGGTTAACATTCTCCAAAAGGGTTTTACTTTACTTTAGGAATTTCGATAAAGCCGTACAACAGATTTTCTATCCGGATTTCTTTGTCGCCTTGCGCTAAATTCACGTTCAGTAGATTGATGGTATGCGTGAAGCTGAGGGTGTCTCCCGCTTCGTTCATGTTGGCACGCGTGTCTATCGAAGCTACGCCACCGGTTGAGATAAATTCGCTTTGCGCAACTGGGTCGATAGGTTGTATGGCTGCACAGAAAAAAGTTTTATTCACATTGTCCGAAAAACTTCGGTAAACAAGTTGGCCACTATTTAGGGTCGCTGTTTTTGGGGTATCACCGGTTATGCTTTCGTTTAATAAATTCTGGCTGAGGTTGAGAATCATCACTTCGTTTTGCGTGATGTTGTAGAGTGGGAAAGGTCGGGTATTGTCGCAAGTAAACAATTGAGACGGATCGACTGTCAAGGCTGATGCCTCAATATTGCCGTCATCACAAGATGAAAGAACAAACGATACCATCACAACTAGAAAATATCTCATATAAAATTTTTCAGCAAAAATAAGATAAATCTGTGAATCGAACTTGTTAATTATCTTTACCCGAAAATGAAAGTTTCATTAGGGCAAAATGAAAAGTTTACAGACGATTTTAAAACTAAAAATATATGAAAGACATGCTCGATAAACTCCCCGGTTTAGCCAAAAAATCGGAACGCGAAACCAAAAAATATACGCATTGATAAACAGTATGTTACAATAAAGTATTGCTATTTTTTAAGTTTATCTGTTTAGTATTGATAGTTTTACAGGTGAAATTAATGCCAGTAACTAAACTTTAACATATATTTTACTTGTTTTTTGCTTTACTTTACTTTGAAAAGGGTATCCAAATTTTTATTCATCAACCCGCCTGTCGCCCGGCAGGCTTAAAACTTTTAAATCATGAAAAAATCATTTTTAATTCCAGTTTTTTTTGTTTTTGTTTTGAGTTTATTTTCATTCAGAAGTGTAGAAAAACCACTTGGAGTGCCGAATGTCATCAATTCTGAAAATTTTTCAGTTGAGTATGCGAACTTTGTTCAAGATTACAAAACCTTTCCCGATAATTTTACAGCTTGGAGAAGGGAGTGGAGTGAGTATAAGTCTTTGGGTGAAATGAGCAAATCAATGGAAGAGATGGCATCTACTTTAGAAAAATACTAAAGTGAAAAATCAGAAAGTTTCTACAGAAATTTACTGATTTTACATTTCTAAAATTTCATGTATTATTTTCTTTTTAATTTAATAAGTTCAGTATGAAAAATATAGTTATGACCCTATTTGTTTTTATAATATGTTTGGGTTTGTTTTCATTTAGAACCCTAAGCAATAGACACATTGAAGTGACTGTTCTGCAAAATAAAGATGTTACAGTTTCGGAATTCGCAAATTTTGTAGAATCTTACAAGACTTTTCCTGACAAGTTTACAGCTTGGAGAAAGAATTGGACGCTGACAGATGATTTTAATCATTCGGCTGAGGAACTTAAAAGTATGTTAGATAGATTTTAAAAATAACATGGTCATCCTTTTAGGGTGGCCATTTTTAGTTTAAAAATGAGAATCAAGATATTTTATCATATTTTTTTTGGCATTATTATTATTTCTTCAATTATTTCAACGATTGGTTCTTTTTTTGATATTCACAAAATTAAAAGTGATAGGTTTTCTGTTGTTAATGAATTGTTTAATCATTTTTTAAATAACCCACTCTATAGAGGTTTTGCGATATTTTCTGGAATCAATACAGGCTATGGATTTTACGGGATTAATATTTCTACGCACAAATATTTCGAAGTTGAACTATTTGACGGTCAGAATTGTTTAATAAGTTCAACTAAGGATTTCGGCATTGAGAGGCAAAATAATTTAATAAGATTTGAAGTTTTAGCATCAAAGATGGCTAATTTCATATCTGAAAATAAAGAATTTGAATTGAATGAGAATGATAGAGTTCTTGAAATCAGAAAATTATACGTTGAAAAAATATTTAAGTATGTTGGAAAATACGAAGCAAAAAAGGATAAAAAGTGCCTTTACTATAGAACAACTTTATACTCATTGATGCCTTCAGATATATGGATTGACCATCATTATAACAGGAATATAACCTCCTTTATTTATGAGAGTATTTACTTTGATTTATAAACCTTTAGTCATAAAATGGATAGATTTGCCTATGAAGGTGTTGGCTGTTTTTAGAATAGCTGTTTGTATTTTAGCTATTGTGGACTTTTTGTCCGTTTTATCCGAGAAAGAATTGTTTTTTTATAGCCATTCGATATTGCCCCCCTCTCTTTCAATTATTGACTCTGAATATTTTAATTTATTAAATCCGATTTTTGAATACATCAAACGGAATGGTTATTCGACAGAGCAGTTTTTTAATCTCTTATTTCTTCTTTATTTACTTGCTTTGTGTAGCGTGGTTATAGGTTTTTTTACAAGAATTTCAGTATTCTTTGTATTATTATTTCAAATACTTATCTTCAGGTCAATACCGACATTTAACTATGGCTTTGATAATTTTTTGACAATGTCATTTTTTTATTGTTTGATTTTCCCGGTTGGAACAGAATTTTCTGTTAATCAGTTTCTGTTAAAAAAAAACAGAACGACAATAATACAGAGCAGGTATGATTTCTTCTTATTTTTGAAGACGCATTTGTGTGTAGTTTATTTTTTTTCAGGAATCGCCAAAGCGTTAGATAAAAACTGGTGGAATGGCAATGCAATTTGGAGGTCAGTTTCTGATTTAGATTATTTTTACTATATCTCACCTTATATTTTGATGTTCCTCTCTATTTCGGTTGTGTTGATTGAGTTGGGCTACACATTTATTGTTTTTACAAAATATAGAAATATATTTTTGATTTTAATTCTGCTCATGCATATTGGTATTGCAATAACAATGGGTCTAACTTCCTTTTCTACTATTTTGATAATATGGAATTTAGCGGCCTTTGGTAAAGAATTAATATTAATAAATGAGAGATGAGATATTTCTTTCTATTATTTATATGCTTTAATAGCTTGGGTCAATCCTCTCAATTTTTAGATATAAAGGGAAGGGTGATTGACAAAGAAAATAACCCGCTCGATGGCGCGAATGTGACCTTACATTCAGTTGCTGATTCGATACGTATCAGAGCCTATTCAATTACGGGCTTAGATGGTCGATTTCATATTAAGTTTCAATTAGCCTCGAATTTATATATCAAAATTTCATTTATTGGATTCAAAGAAAAAAAAATCTATTTGACATCCAAATCGATTGATTTTGATAATATTATTTTAGAAGAATCTTCTCAAAATTTAAGGGAAGTTGTTGTTTCTATTAACGAAATAAGAGACACTACAACACTAAAGATAGATACTTTAAAATTTTCTAATGATTCAAAATTGAGGGAGATACTCAAAGACAATAAGGAGATTGAGGTAAACGACCAAGGAGGAATTTCTTTCCAAGGAATACCGATTAACAAAATTCTAATTAATAAAAAGGCCGTTTTTATAAATCAAAACACCTTGGCTTTGGATAATTTGACCAATGAAATGATAGAAAAGATTCAAGTGGTAAGTAATTATAAAAACAAATTTAACGTGGATTTTGATAACTTTACAGAAACCGTTCTAAATGTTGACACAAAGAATAATTTCAGGGGTATATTAAAAGGAATAACCGAGGGGGGCTTGGGTCATCAAGAAGCTGCAACAATAAAGAGTAATCTCTTTTTCTTTTCTGACAAATTAAACGTTTTTTTTACCCAAAACACGAATAATATTCAAGAAAGAGGTAGTAATAGGAATGAGGTTTCAAGTCGCTATGAAGGAAACGCCTCCACTTTTTATACATCCAAATTAACCACTTTGATTGATGGTGAAGAAAATGTTAGAAACGACAAGTTTAATTCGACCTACTTGTTGTTAAAACAAGAAAAAGAATCGTCACTCAAATCATTAAATTTAGGGTTTAATTTTTCAGAATGGGAAAACTTTCAAGAAATAGTTATCAGCAACCAAGATATGATTTTAACAACAGAGAAAACCACTAAAAATGAATCTGGTAATTTTCTTTATGCAGATTTTAATTTTAAAAAGTTACAAAAAGAAAAAACGCTACTGAATTATAATTTAAATCTTGATTTGTTAAATGTAAGTCCATCATGGACAACAGACAAGGAGGTATTCAGCACGCAACAATCATTCAATAATACATCTAACTTAGCACTTGAAGATTTTTTGTTAAAAAATTCTTTTTCTACTAAAAAAAATATTAATTCAAAATTTATATGGGAAATAGAAATTACTCATTTCCTCGAAAATATAACCTATGATATAAATGCGCTAACGATTTCCAACACATTTAGCCAGTCTTTAAAACAAATTGCGAATCAATTGATTGGGGCAACATCAGTTTCATATAAAAAAAACAATTTATTAAATATTGACATGAAGGCATCAATTTCAAGACAATATGATCGACTCTATACCACGATAGAAAGAGAAGATTTATTAAAAAGAGAAGTAAACATTCTTAACAATACTTTTGTGATAAGAGGTCAAACTAAAAAAATTAACTACTTTGTAAAAGCGGGTTTTCAAAAATATTTTTTTTTAACTCAAAACAAAAAAAGCCATCTGAAATTCCCTGCTTCAATCTCATTTAATTATAGAATTTCAAATAAAAAATCAATTAATATATCTTTTGAAAACACCTATACTTTAGAAAACATCGAAAACAGTTTACCCTTGTTGCTGGGTGAAAATTTTAATTTTTTTCAAACCTTCGACACTTCACTAAAACAGAATGTAAACAACAAACAAAACGCAGTATTGCATTATGCTTACGGAAACATTGCAAAATCTTCCTATGCAAATTTTTTATTCAGCTTTACAAGAAGTGGTCAATTTTCCCAAGATTCATTTACCTCTTTTGATGATAATTTCAATTTTTTTCAAAAAGATGTTTTCGATGAATGGACAACTACTTATTCGAAAATTTCTTATGCTAAAGAATTATATTTCTCGAAGAAAGATCATAGGTTTCAATTTGGCTCAAGTATCTCTGCGTTTGTAACCAATAATGAAATAAGACAAGATAGCAAGCTGATGCCGTTGAATATTAAACAAGCAGAATTTGAATTTAAGATTGGATTCATTCCTCAAAACCTTTTTTTCAACGAGTTAAGTCTGACTGCAAATTTCATCACAAATAACTTTTTTATTCAAAATGAACAAGTTAACACCAATCTTAATGCTAAATACAGTTTTCTTTTTAGAAGGCAATCAAAACGAATGAATTTTCTATTTGACACCTACTTCGAAAAATTTAATACAAATACTGATAACTTTGAAAGATTAGATACAGATTTTTCCGTAAGTTACCAAGTTAATAAACAACTTTCAATTTTTGTCAAATCCAAATCTTTACTAAATTTACTAGGTATACGCGGGAACAATACCGCAGAAGTATTAAATAACTCTTCTAACGGGATAAATATAAAAACAATCAACAATAGTATATTAGGATATTTACTAACGGGTGTTCAATTTAAATTTTAAATTATGAAAACTTTTTTTATTTTTTTAATTATTTCACTACCTATTTATTCTCAACAGTCTAAATCAAATATTTTGATTGCAAAGTATTCGCTATACCCATATAGTTCCACCTTTTTTAACCATGACAGTAATACTCCGGCGGCCGACATAGCTTTTGACATTGCCCTGCGAAGGACAAAGGAATTTAAATACACACTTATTTCAAATTTTCAATCTAATCTTTCTGTTTTTTATTTAGATACAATTATCACAACACCAATCAAAGGAAAAGAAGAATTTTGGATAGAGCCCGAGGATGTTATCAAATATGCATATACGAAAGACAATGTTTTTAAAAAAAATGAAGTGATTTTTAATATACCGTTTTTTTCTCAATCCCAAGAAAATGACATGGAATTCAATTGGACAATTACCGATGAAACCAAGGAAATTGCGGGATATAGATGTTCTAAGGCACTAATTGAAATTAAAAATAATAAAATTATTGCATGGTTTACAACAGAAATTCCAATAAATTACGGTCCGATGAACCTAAGAGGTTTACCGGGTTTTATTTTACAAGCAGAGGACTTCTTTACTACTATATCCATAGAAAGCGTAACATTTTCCGATAATAAGGAATTACTTTCAAATAAAATAAATCAATTATCATCTCAATATATTTCAGAATCTCAGAAAAATGAAATAAAAGAAAGTATATTTTTGATAAAAAAATCTGAGTTGATTCAACAACTTAAAAGTATGATGAACTAATTTTTAGCTCAGAAAACTAAAAATATATGAAAGACCTTCTCGATAAACTCCCCGGTTTAGCCAAAAAATCGGAACGCGAAACCAAAAAGTTTCTAAATCATCTCCAACACAAACCGCCCAAAGATTTGGATAAAGTGATGGAAAATCTCCACGAAGAAACTTTTCGCAAGACCGATTGTATGCAATGCGCCAATTGCTGCAAAACCACCGGCCCACTATTTTTGAGACCTGATATCGACCGGATATCCAAATACCTCAAAATGAAACCCACCGATTTTGAAACGCAGTTTCTTCATCAGGATGAGGACAACGATGTGGTGTTACAGCAACTTCCTTGTGTTTTTCTCAATGCCGACAACACCTGCAACATCTATGATGTGCGACCGAGAGCCTGCAAAGAGTTTCCGCATACCGACCGGAAAAAATTCTATCAAATCAACCATCTTACCCTAAAAAACGTGTCTATCTGTCCGGCTACTTACGAGATTGTCGAAAAAATGAAACTGCTTTATGCCGCAAAAAACGAAGATAGATTGAGAAAGTAAAACCTTTTTTAATTTGAAATATAAGTATCGTTCAAGATTATTTTTCCGCTGAATAAATCAAATAATTTGCCCTCATTTTTTTAAATTTCCACAATCCGCTTTGCCAAGTTTTTCGGATTTCAGCTTCCGATATCCCGGCTTCGATCTGTTGTTGAAACTGTGGTGAACCCGCCAATTTGACAAAATAACTGTTGAAAAACGATTTTTTATCTGAAGTATTTTGATAGGCCTTGATGAGCCATTTGAGCTCCAATCGATTCACATTTTCTGCGTTTGACAAATCTTCACCATAACAAATTTTTCCTTCATATATCGGATGTTTGGCACCTTCGTTGGGTTGAGGTGTAAACCGGAAAGTAAATACGGTTGGAGACAGGTTCGGCGAACCGTAAATTTGAAATTGCTTCCCAGTTCCTCTGCCCACACTGACGTTGGTGCCTTCAAAAAAGCACAAACTCGCATACAGATTGATGGCTTGGTCATTCGGTAGGTTGGGCGACGGTTTCACGGGTAAACTATATTTCATATCATGCGAATAGTTCAAACAAGGCACTACTTTCAAATCGCATTGAAGTACTTGTCCTGAGCTTGTCGAAGGGTTCAACCATTTTTCACCGTTGATCATTTGGGCGTATTCGCCAATCGTCATCCCGTGAAGCACCGGCACCGGATGCATCCCGACAAAACTCGTGTAGGCTTTGTCCAAAATCGGGCCGTCCACCACGCCGCCGTTCGGGTTTGGGCGGTCTAAAATCAACAGTTCAATCCCGTTTTCCGCGCAGGCTTCCATTAGATAGTGCAAGGTAGATAGATAGGTGTAAAATCGCGCACCCACATCTTGCAGATCAAAAACCACAATATCCAAACCTTTCAGCTGCTCAGGTTTGGGTTTTTTGTTGTCGCCATATAAGGACACAATCGGCAACCCGGTTTTTGCATCCTTTCCATCCGAAACGATTTCGCCCGCATCTGCCGTCCCCCTGAATCCGTGTTCAGGTGCGAAGACCGAAACCAGATTCACCCCCGATGCCAGCAAAGTGTCTGCCAAATGCGTGTAGAAATCTTGAGAATCCGGATGCTTAAAAACCACGGTCGTCTGATTGGCAACCAGCCCCACTTTTTTGTCTTTCAATAAAGGTAGATAAACCTGCATACGGTTTGCACCCACGATAATTGGAATTTTAACCGTTGGAGAAGAATCGACTGATAAATTAGAAATTTTATCTGTTTTGTGGCTCATTGCATTTTCTTTGCACGAAGCCGAAACCAACAAACAGAATAAAAATGTACTTTTGAACAATCGAAATATAAAAGGCATAGCAGTTGAATTTTGAATGGTTTATCGTCCGCCGGATGCTTTCCGCGAAAGGGAATAAAGATAGTATTTCGGCACCAATTATTAAAATTGCCATCGCAGCCGTTGCCATCGGCATGATTATCATGCTCGTGGCCGTTTCGACAGGGGTCGGCTTACAAATAAAAATCAGGGAAAAAGTAGCTGCCTTCAACGGGCACATCCAAATCTCCAATTTTGACAACAACAACTCCAAAGTATCCATCAATCCCATTTCCATCCACCAAGATTTTTATCCCAAGGGTTTTTATAATATTCCAGAGGTCAATCATATTCAGGCTGTCGCCACTAAAGCTGCTATTATCCGAACCGAAACTACCTTTGAGGGAATCATCGTCAAGGGAGTGGGCAAAGATTACCGCTGGGATTATCTCAAAGAATACTTGGTCAAAGGTAAAATCCCGGGCTATATCGACGAACTAAACGAACAAGTGCTCGTCTCAAAGTATTTAGCAGACCGACTTCAGCTCAAAGTTGGCTCGCGTTTCAATACCTATTTTCTCAAAGAAGATGCTGCTCAAACGCCCAATTTGCGCGTTTTCCAAGTGTCCGGCATCTTCGATTCCGGTTTTCAGGAATTTGACCAAACCTACCTCATTGCAGACATCCGTCACATACAGCGAATCAATAAATGGCAACCAGATCAAATCGGAACTTTTGAGATATTCATCAATGACCTCTCAAAAATAAAACAAATCGGCGACCAGGTCTATGCACAAACCCCTTCCAACCTCGACGCACAAACCATTGCCGATGCTTATTACTCCATCTTTGAATGGCTTTCCCTCTTCGATTTTAACATCGCCCTCATCCTCGGCATTATGATACTCGTGGCAGGCATCAACATGATCACGGCCTTGCTCGTACTCATCCTCGAGCGCACTTCCATGATTGGCTTGCTCAAATCGCTCGGCTCCACAGACCAAAGCATCCGGAAAATTTTTCTCATCAATGCAGGTTATCTCATAGCCGTTGGGCTTTTCTTCGGAGACCTCATTGGATTCCTGCTCATCCTCAGCCAAAAATATTTTGGGCTCATCAAACTCGATCCCCAAAACTACTACGTCTCCGAAGCACCGGTCTATTTGAGCCTCACCCACTTCCTATTGCTCAATCTCGGCACCATGCTTCTCTGCCTGCTCATGCTCGTGATACCTTCCTATATCATCACAAAGATTCAACCTTCCCGCGTGTTGCGGTTTCAATAATTCCTTTGGAGCTCCTTGACTATCCCTTTTTAGCGTGGGTTTCTTCCCGCTTTCGCTCCTAGTCCCGACAAATTTGCACGCAAATTTGTCGGGAGCTAACCGCTCTATCGGGGCTAAAGGATTTCTTTTCGCTCTTTTGCCACGATTTTAAGCAACCGTTTGTTTTGATTTTAATCCAAAAGCGATAATTTCCTTGTCGCAAGAACCGATTACATAGATTAAAAATAAGATCAACCGGGCATCTTCTCGCTCCTTTTCAAGCTTGTTTACACCCAGTTCAGGTATTACCCCGCTCCCTTGGAAAGTGTCAAGGTGAAGTTTGTCAAAAAAATATTAACATCTAATCATCAGGATGTCAAATTATTAATCAGATTGTCGTTCGCCGGCGTTTTTAAAAGCAATACTTAGGCTTGCAGGATTGGAAAATCGCACTATCTTTGCAACCCGATTCGCTTGAAAAACCCACTAAAATAAAGGTAATGAGCTTATTTAAAGCCCTTTAAAAAAAACCTTTAAAAAAGTATAAAAAAGATTTGGAAAGCAATAGAAAAG
>PFUR01000002.1 GCA_002790195.1 Flavobacteriales bacterium CG_4_9_14_3_um_filter_40_17 | reverse complement strand
GCAAAAGAAAAAGGCAATACATTTATTTCATAAGCTCTACCTGTGAGCAAAGTTGCCAATTCACTGGATAATAAAAATGCGTTTGAACCTGTAACATACAAATCTATGTTTGGGTGAACGTACAAGCCTTCCAACAGTTTTTCAAATTGGGGAACATTTTGCACTTCGTCTATAAACACATAATTGATTACGTTCTTTTTGAGATGCTTAATGATGTAATCATAAATCTCCTTCCAACCTGCCTGTCCGCCTGCCTGTCCGGTAGGCAGGGTAGGCAGGTTTTTTTCTGCTAAAAACCGAAATTCGGGCAAATCCATATTGATTGCCAAAATGGAAGCTTTGCCGTTTTCTTTACGCAACACGTCTTGAAATTGTGTCATTAAAGTTGATTTTCCACAACGTCTAACGCCTGTGGCAACTTTAATTAAATTCTTGTCTTTAAGAACACTAAGTGTTTCTAAGTACCGTTTACGTGCTATTGTTTGCATAGGGCAAAGATAAATAAAATTCCTAAAACTATTCAAAAATAAAAACATTTAGGAATTTAATGGTTGGTTTATAGTGTTTTTAAATAGCCATAGTCTTTGTCAACTAAAATTCATCTGTTCAATGTCGTTCGTGTTTGTCTTGCTGTGTCGTTTTAGGGTAACCGCCAACGGTCGGCGGTATGAAATCGTTGGGGATTGCGGGCTACTATCCTGTCCAGTTACACCGAACTTGATGCGGGGCAGAATGCTCGAATTACCACTAAAACCCTTATTGCATATAGCCTTTGTTAGCGTTTCGTTGTTCATTTTTCTCGTTATTTTCTTTCATTTTTGCTGCATCGTTTCTGTCTACCGTGCGTTGGGGTAGGCAAGCTCTTTTGCAGGTTTTGGTCGTGCGTTGGATTTTTGTGCGACCAGCCAATGTGCTTGACTACGAAGTGTGGGAATTAATCCGCAACCTCGTTATCCTCGTCCTCATCCTCATATTCTTCGTAATTAAATTCAACTTTGCTTTGAGTAATGATTTCTGACAGAATATCATTAAGATACCCTAATTCTACAGCTTTATTAAATCTTATCGTAAGTTCTTGAATATTTATTATTTCCTCAATACAAGAAATATATTTATCAACCACTGCTTTTATTGAATATTGCTTTTCAGCATTTGTTCTAATATTAGATAACAACAATTCGGATGAAGCAATCGATTTAACAACGAATGTTATTGGAAATTTTTCAAGCTTATCAATATCAAGGAAGTATTTTTTCACATCAGTTGTTTCAGTCACTTGGAAGAAGCGACCTAATGGTTTCATTACAAAATCAATACCACCATCATTTGCATTTGTTCTCCCTGTTTTATATAGCTTAAGATTCTCTTCTTCAATCTCATCGAGGTCAAAACCAAAAAATACAGTTTGGTCAAAATAGTAAAACTTTAAGATTGCAAAACTTACAATTTCAAATACTCTTGCATCAACATTAGGAGCTAATAGACCTAATACAAATTCTGAGGTTTTAGGAATAATTTCTTCCTCAAGTTCTTTAAGCTTTTCACAGGTATCAATAAATTTCTCAAATGAACCTCTTTTAACTTCGACATAAGCATCAACAATTTCTAATATCGCATGTGAAATATTGAAAACTTGTTTGTTTGCTGTAATATTAATAAGGTTTTCATTAAACCAGTATCTATTTGTTGCAACAACTCTTATGATTGGAGTGAATTCGCATGTTGGGAAGAATTTTTTAAATTCTTCATTCATACGATGATTTAACGCATGATTTTGCAGTTTTGCTCCAAATGACAATTCACGATGGCCTTTAAATAGGTCTGAAAATTTTGCACCTGCAAATTCCGAATAACCAGACTTTTTATCAAAACCATTTGAAATATAATCCTCTAAAAGAACATAAATAGCATACAGATTTCCAAAACTACTCCTTGATTTTGAACCCCTATTGGCTGATTTAGTCTTTATGTTAATGTATTGAAGAAGCTCACTATTTTTAAAAATTTGTTCAAAATCGTCAGCGAAGTACTTTTTTAAGATTTCATCAATCTTGTCAGTGAATGGATGTCTCATAATTTAGGCTCAAATAAAGTTTGTTGTTGAAAGTTCTTTATCTCATAAGTTTTAGGCTCTCTATACAATTTATCTCCGTTAATTTCTCTCAACTCTTGAACTCTTCGTAATCCAATTTTTGTAAATTCTTCGTTGATTTCAATACCGATTGATTTTCTTTTAAGTTTTTTTGCGACATACGAAGTTGTAAATGAACCAGAGAATGGGTCAAGAACGGTGTCGCCTTCATTTGAACTTGCTTTAATGATTCTTTCTAGTAAAGCAATTGGTTTTTGAGTTGGATGATTTTCATATTCATCCATTCTATAACGAACACGAGGAAAATCCCAAACATTTCCTGGAACTTTTTCATTATTATAAGGCTGTGGTGGATTTTTTCTATAATCAATTAAATTTCTTTTAGCACCTGTTTTCGCTTCAACCAAAATATCATCAGCATTAAAAGTATAGTTATTCTTATCCTTCACACAGAAAAGAATTGGTTCATACATTGAGCCATAGAATTTTTTTGCTTGGACACCTGAACTATCATAAGACCAAACAATCCTCGATAATATCTCAATTTTATTTCTAAGAAAAATATCAAAATATGGTATAAATTGAGTTGAAGTCATTACATAGAAACTTCCTGTTGGCTTAAGCTTTTTAAGACAGAGAGCTATCCACTTATAGCACCAATCCAAATATAATTCATCAGTTACCCATTTATCTTTTAATCCATTGAAGTCCTTTCCGATATTGTAGGGTGGGTCGACAAATATTAAATCAATACTTGAATCCCTAATCTCATTTTCAAGTATTTCTATTGCGTCACCTTGATAAATAAGGTGATTTTCATGTTCGTGTTTAATCATATTACACTCTTTTTTGATATTTAACTTTTTGCTCTGCAACCTTTAATGCTTCAAACCCAAATTCCTCGTCTCTAATGTCGTAAATGATTTTATCACTTAACCAATCAATTATCAATTCTTTAATTGAGACATTAAAATAGTTCGAAATTAATTCAACTTGTTTCTTGGTTGCTTTCCTTTTACCGTTTTCTATTTTGCTCAAAACTGCTTGGTCAACACCTAAATGAAAAGCAACAATTCTTAAAGGGGTTCCTTTTTCTTCCCTTAATTTTCTTATTCTTTCACCGAAGCTATCCATATTGTTGACATTTTTCGTTTTGACAAAATTAGTCAACATCAATTAATTTTCAAGATTGTTTCTCTGTTATTTTTCCACAAAGTTATCAACTGGCAGGAGCATCGGCAAGAAAACAGCTCTTTTGCAAACTTTGGTCGTGTGTCGGCTTGTGCGGCTTGCAAATGTGCTGTTTTGTGCGTTGGCTTCTCATTAATAGTTTCTCCTTTTAGTAGCAAATTGTCCTATTTTTCTGTCTTTTTTACACTTGCCTGCTAACTAGTAAATATCACCACAAACTTAGTACTTATTACCGATTTCAACAACCTTATCTGATGAAAGGCCAATAATTTAGCAGTTGCGTGTGGGAAAGGTCTTTCCATTGGCATGATAGAAAATGAATTCAGGGTGTTGTGAAGATTAAAACATTTATTTTAGATACTTCTTCCTCACTTCATCATCAGGATGGCAGGTATAAAAAACAAGATGTCGGCCAGGGTTTTCCCAATAAAAGGAGCCCACAATAAAATTGGTCATGAGTGTGGGAATTAAATACATGAAGAACGGGCGTACTACCAGGAGATCCAACACTTCGGCAGAGCCAAATTCAACAAGGAGGTTCCTGAAATCAATCAGAACCGATCGCAGTGGATATTTCTTGCTCATGAGCCGGTGGGTTTGGATGCTTATACTAACGTTGCGGATGGTGGTAGCCCCATAAAACATGCAGTTGAAGGCATTGTTTGCTCCGTCAATTTGAGCCCTCAAACCCATGGAAACAAGCACGATTAGAAATGTAAAAAACATTTTTTCATCATGGGATTATTGCTTTGTTAATAAAAATAAGCATCGTTGTAAATATATAAAAACAGGTGTCTTTCCAGATGAGACCTGATAAAAAAATAATTTACGACAACCAATAAGTTAATATGCTTAAAAATTGTTACCCGGGCATCCACCCTACGTCTAAACGCTATAATAAAATTTAAGTTTATGATATCAGATAATCATGTTGCACAGAAACGGGGCAATCGCATTGCCATCATCATTGGGTTGATATTGATGACCGCTATAATGATCGCCACACTTTTTATGTGATTTGGATTTGAAGAATAAAGACAGTATCCCCTTCTCAAAGCAAACCTGTCTCTTTCTAAGCCGCTGGTCTGATCTGGCGGATTTAATCCATATTGTAGTTTTCAATTGAGTTGAGCCACCATTCAGGCAAATTCATTTATATTTCATGCCTATCCTGCCTACCGGCAGGCAGGCGGCAGACAAGTAAAACCAAAAGTATAAAAGATGAACTGCCTGAAAAACCTTATTGCCAAACATATACAGGGAAGAAAAGTATTCATTTTCTTCGCTATTAGCAACCTTGTTTACGCCTTTATGCTGGTGGTCACCATTCCCATGACCATGTCTTATGCGCACGACATGAAATTACTGGATATGATGCCTGCCGGATATAACCTGAAGGTTGTAACCGACCTGTTTGCCGCTTTGGGAGCGGAAGGCCGACATGCCTATTTATTTTATCAAATCCCGGTGGACATGATTTATCCATCGCTTTTTGCCATCGGTTACTGTCTGTTGATGGCCTATTTTCTGAACAAGCTGGACAAACTCAAAAGTACCTATTTTTACCTGGCATTGTTACCACTTGTTTCAGGAGCTTCCGATTATATGGAGAACATTGGTTTTGTGGCTTTACTGAATCAATATCCTGATATAAACCCAACCCTGGTAAAAATTTCGAGTGTGTTTTCGGTGATCAAGAGCAGTACGACTTCCATCTATTTTATCTCACTTATCGCGGTGCTTATCGCGTGGCTTATACAGGTACTGTCGAAAAAGAAAGCAAAAAAAAATCCTGCCTGAGGTTTAAGAATAAATTGATTTACTCTGTTGTGCTCAGGCAGGAAGGATAAAACTCTGTTGAGTTTATTTTATCTTTTTGATCTCGGTATCAATAAAGCTGGTCACGGTAGCCGGAAAGGTCATTCCATCCTTTTCCATCTGCATGGTCATGTCCATTTGAATTTTAGATAAAGAAACCATGCCCGTTTTTCTGTCGATGGTCATCTCGCCCTTCATGGTGCCATCGACTTTACCATTGGCTTCCGGATTTGTCAGGTTTTCCGACAAGGTACCATTGAGTGTCAACATGGCTTGTTGCCGTGTTGACCTGGTAAGGGTATAGATCATATTCACGGTCATATTGCTCGATTCCTGAGGTGTGATCTGCTCGGTCCAATTGTCGCCAACTTTTACCTTATGATCAGGATAAACAGCATAATTATTTCCCGAATTCAAATTACCCGACATGTCACCGGCATCGCCAAGAGCCAAAACATCCATGCGGTCAACCTGGCCCCTTTCGTTCATCACGGAAATAACCGCGGCCCCAATCATTTTATTCATCTGGGTTGCAAATTCTGCGCCCATGGGCGAGTCGAAAGTGCTGGTATCCTGGGAGTCGTATTTGATTTGCATCCCAAAAATCTGTTGATCCATCACAATGTGGTCGAAAACAGTTCGCTGCGTAATCATCCCATCCTTAACGGAGTCGATAAAAGAAGTCATGTAAAAAACCATGTCCTGATCCAGTGTGGCTTTCTGACCCATGGCTTCGAACTGGATGGTTTGCTCAATATTCGATTTGTTGCTAAATTGGTCGCCCGGTAGCAGCTTGTATTTCAGCTCGATACTTTTTTGTGCCATGGCGGTATTGACAAAGCCTGCAAAAAGCAGTGAGGAAATCAGTAATAAAATGTTTGATTTAATAGTCATTATTCTCATATTTATTGGGTTAAAATGGCTCATCATCGTCCATATCATTCATTTTTGAGGGGAAGCTTTTGATGCCGGCGTTCACATCCGACGACCTGTATCCACCATCAGATGGCCCGGGTCCATAGTCTTCAAACTTGGCAAACTCGGCAATAAACTTCAACTTAATATCGCCAACGGCTCCGTTTCGGTGTTTGGCAATAATAATTTCCGAAACGCCCTGGGTAGGTGTGCCATCTTCGAATACGTCTATTTTGTAGTATTCTGCCCGATAAATAAAAAGTACCAGGTCGGCATCTTGTTCAATGGCACCGGATTCACGTAAGTCGGAAAGGATCGGCCTTTTGGACTGTCCCGGACGGTTTTCCACCGCACGGCTCAACTGCGACAAAGCCAACACCGGAACATCCAGCTCTTTGGCCAATG
>PFUR01000015.1:33334-34017 GCA_002790195.1 Flavobacteriales bacterium CG_4_9_14_3_um_filter_40_17 | reverse complement strand
TATCAGGGCTTTGCGGTTACAAATATAATATTTAAGTTTGTATCAGAAATATGAACTAAATTATAAACCTAAATATTTAAACCCATGAAAACCCCAAAATTTTTAATCGCAATCGCATTCGTATCTATTTTTGTTGTAGCTTTGTTCGTAGCTAACAATTCAAGTTTTAACAATGACCAAACAGTCGCAGTGGAAAAAGCAACGATTAGAGTCCCTCCGCTGGGGTAGTATCATATTACTACTTATAGCATTATCTCCATTATTGGCTTATATACATAAGGTGGTTCCTGAAACTGAGGTTTGGGAGACACCTTTTTTTACTTACAATAGTGGTTATTTTTTAAATGTACAGACTTTTGTTTGGACAATGATGTCCAAAATTTTACCAATATTTTTGTTAAGTGTTTGGTTTGCAACCTGCAAACATTGGTGGTATCATGCAATTGCGATACCTATAGGTATGTTTATAATACAGACTGTGGGTCTTGTGCTTTTGGATTTTAATGCATATCAAGACGAAATTGATTTTGTTATAACAGTACCGCTTATTGTTGGTATAATGCTCATCCTTTATTTTATCCGCAGTAATTTAAGCAAAAACATCGAAGTCATCAACTTGGATGACGACATCGACAAAGAAATCGAAAAACTCGAACGCCTCGATGAGCTGAAAGCCAGACTAC
>PFUR01000015.1:8733-33323 GCA_002790195.1 Flavobacteriales bacterium CG_4_9_14_3_um_filter_40_17 | reverse complement strand
TAATTATTGATGTTGTTTATGGAATCTTTTTCCCGGAGTATTCAAGTTTCACAATTCCCCAAACAATTTCTTCTGCATCACAAAGTGGCTCCAAACCACCGATTGTATCTTAAAGTACTTTTTTAAAGTTGGTGTTTCATTTCGTTTTCTAAACATTTTATAGGCCTTTCGGTAGTAGCTTCCGTGTGCACAGACGATTGCCCAAGTGTGGATCGCCTTTCCTTCCAACAAAAACTTGATGCCGGCCACTCCGTCCAAAATCAATCGGGCAATGACCAGCCAAGGCAAGTAGCGTTTGGGTGCGTTTTTGGTCAGTGCAAAAAGCGTATTCCTGAAATTGAGGAATGTTTTGTCCGGATTCATGTTGCTCAATGTGGCACCGCCTACATGAAACACAGCCGAAATGCCGACGTATTCCACTTGAAGACCAAATTTATGCGCGCGCCAACACAAGTCTATTTCTTCCTGATGGGCAAAAAAGTCTTCATCAAAACCTTGCAGTTTCCAAAAAACTTCACTTCGGATGCACAAACAGGCTCCCGAGGCCCAAAAAATTTGCCGTATATCGTCATACTGCCCACAATCTTTTTCCAAGGCATTGAAGATTCTTCCGCGGCAATACGGATAGCCCAACCGGTCGATAAAACCGCCCGCGGCACCCGCGTATTCAAAAGAATCGCGCTTCTTATAATCTAAAACTTTGGGCTGGATGATGGCCGTTTGTTCATTTTTTTCAAACCGGTTTAAGATGGGCGGGAGCCAGCCAGAAGTTGTTTCGATATCCGAATTCATCAGGATGTAAACATCGGCGTCTATTTTTCTCAAAGCTTGGTTGTATCCGCCTGCATAACCTAAGTTCTTTTCATTCTGCACCAACTTGACTTGTGGGAAATGCCGTTCAACATAAGCAACCGACTCATCCGCCGATGCATTGTCCGCAACATAAACGGTAGCTAAACCCTCAGCATGCGCCACGACATTGGAAAGAAACTTTTCCAACAAATGTTTCCCGTTCCAGTTAAGAATGACGATAGCTGTTTTCACCGAGTTTTTAAATAGGTTTGCAAATTAACGGATATATTCGGGGATTTCGGGAATCAAAATGTATTTTTCAGAGACTTTGTCAACCTGAAAGCACAGGTGGCGGAGACCGTTCGTTATCCATAAGAATTCTGCGTTGAGAGCTTGGTTGTACCTTGCCAACTGGTCAAAAACATCTTGGGTAAGCGGGATGGAAGTTGCTTTGCATTCCCCCAACAAAAACAAAGTCCCATCCGGATTGAAAACAACCAAGTCATAACGTTTGGCCAAATCGCCCAGGCGAATTTGCTTTTCGACATTGACCAGCGATTGGGGATATTTTTTCTCCCTCATCAAAAATTGGACAGCATTTTGGCGAACCCATTCTTCTGGTGTCAGCACCACAAATTTTTTACGGATGCCATCAAACACCCATCGTTTATTTTCTTTAGTTTTGTACCTGAACGCGTATGTTGGAAAATTGAGCATTTGCATATCACAAAGAAACGATTTCCTCGATTAACTTCAAATTCCAAAGATTGAATTTAAAAATATTTTATGGCCGAATCTGAAAAAATAATCTCCGATATCAAGCAAGGAAAGCTGAAACCTATCTATTTTTTGATGGGGGACGAACCTTTTTTTATCGATGAAGTGGCCGGTTTTATTGAAGAAAATGTGTTGGATGAGACTGAAAAAAGTTTTAACCAATTGGTCATGTACGGAAAAGATACAAGTATAGAAGAAATTGTTTCGAATGCCAAACGCTATCCCATGATGGCTGAACGCCAAGTGGTTATCGTGCGGGAAGCGCAAGAATTGTCGCGCACCATCGAGAACTTGGTGGCCTACGCCGAAAATCCGCAACTCAGTACAGTTTTGGTGCTTTGTTACAAATACAAAACGCTTGACAAACGCAAAAAATTAGCCAAATTAATTCAGCAAAACGGTGTCTTGTTTGAAAGTAAAAAATTGTATGAAAATCAAGTAGGAAGTTGGATTCAGCAACACCTCAAAAACCAGCAATACAATATCACGCCTGAAGCAATTGTATTGTTGGTAGAATTTTTGGGAAATGATTTGAGCCGGATAAAAAACGAATTGCAGAAATTATTTTTATCAGTCTCTTCCGGAAAATCTATTTCCCCGGAATTGATAGAAACCTACATCGGCATCAGCAAGGATTTCAATAATTTTGAGTTACGAAAAGCCTTCGGTGAGCGGAATTATAAAAAAGCGGCACAGATCATTCAGTATTTTAGCCACAATCCCAAAGACAATCCTATTGTGGTAACTACAGCCACGCTTTTTTCATTTTTCTCTCAACTCATGCAATACCACGGATTGTCCGACCAATCGCAAGGTAACGTTGCCAAAGTGTTGAAAATCAATCCGTACTTTGTCAAAGAATACCAATTAGCGGCTCGTCATTACCCGATGAAACAAGTCAGCCATGCCATCGCGGTTTTGAGAGACATCGATTTGAAAAGCAAGGGTTTGGGAGCCGGAAATATTCCGCAAGGGGAATTGCTCAAAGAAATGTTGGCTCGCTTGATGAATTAAAATTCCTTATGCACGAGGGTGCTTCCTGCCTGCGCTGTAGGCATTACCACCAAGTCAGCAATGTTGACATGAGGAGGAGCTTGGCAGACAAAAGCAATAATTTCCGCGATATCTTTAGCCAAAAGAGGCTGGAATCCTTTGTAAACTTGCTCGGCGCGGCCTTCATCTCCTTTGAAACGCACTTTTGAAAAGTTGGTATGAACCAAGCCCGGATGAACTGCACCCACACGGATTCCGGTTTTGTTCAAATCGATGCGGAGTGCCTGATTGATGGCATCGACCGCGTGTTTGGAAGCACAATAGACATTGCCGTTCGGATAAACTTCTTTGGCAGCTGTCGAACCGATGTTGATGATATGCCCTGATTTTCGTTCGATCATCCCCGGAAGGATGGCTTTGGTCACGTAGATCAACCCTTTCAAGTTGATGTCTATCATCAAGTCCCAATCTTCCAAATCTGCATTTTGAAAGGAATCAAGCCCGTGTGCATTGCCCGCATTGTTGATGAGAATATCGATGTTTGAAAAAGATTCCGGCAAACTTTTGACTGCTGCAAAAACAGCTTTTTTATCGCGTACATCAAAACATAGGGTGTGAACTTTTGTTTGTTTGCCGAGGGATTTTTCTAATTCATTTAGTTTCTCCCGGTTTCTTCCGCAAAGAATCAGGTGATATTTCAAATCGGCAAACCGATGCGCGGTGGCTTCGCCAATTCCCGAAGTTGCACCGGTGATGAAAACAGTTTTTGACATGGGAAAATATTTAGTTTGTTTCTACTTTGTTTTTAAAAGCTTTTAGCATTAAATATCAAAATACTAACGGCTAAAATCCAAGAGCTAAAAGCCTATTTCTTGGACTCATCGGGATTTCCATTGAACTCACGGAAGTAAATTTAACAGCCATTTTTTTTACGCAACCGGGTGGCCTTCCGAAGCTTCCAAAAGCATAAACCAGTCTTCAAGTTCTAAATTAATGTCAACCGATTTGGCAGCCAAAGAAATGCGTTCCGGGGTGGCAGTCCCAATCACCGGGCGGATTTTCGCCGGATGTTTGAGCAGCCAAGCCAACAGCAATTGATCGGTGGTTGCGCTGTATTTTTTAGAAAGGGTATCGAGCACTCTAGTAATTCGACGGGTTCGTTCATCATCTTTCTTATACACACTGCCCAAGGAAGACCAAGACATGGGGGCAATGTTGTTTGATATCATGTGGTCGAGGCTGCCGTCGAACATAGGTTGGGTATGGGTAATGGAACATTCGACTTGATTGGCGGCAATCGGGATATGTTTTTTGAGTAAATCAGTTTGCGGGGGAGTGAAATTGGACACGCCAACGTGGAGGATTTTTCCATCTTTCAACAATTTTTGAACTGCTTCCGCGATTTCGGCAGGATTCATCAAGGGGCTTGGCCTGTGGAGCAGGAGTAGGTCTATGTAATCTGTTTGCAGGTTTTTCAAGCTTTTTTCGGCAGACCAAATGATGTAATCTTTGCTGTAATTATAGTGTTTAACTTTGTTGTCCCGGTTTGGGCAAAGGTGTTGAATCCCGCATTTGGTGATGATTTGAATGGCGTTTCGGTTGAGACTAGATGCTTTAAAACCGCCCCCGAAAAGAGCTTCGGTAGTGTAGTTCCCGTATATATCCGCATGGTCAATCGTGGTAATCCCCTGATCGACTGTGTGACTGATAAGTTGTGCTACCTCTTTGGTATTTAGGTTTTTACCCCATTCACCCCAGGTCATTACGCCGGAGATGATTCTTGAAAAATGCTCGATTGGCATAGCCTATTTTTTAAGTACTAAAAGTAGAGTTTTTTTTTGAAAGGGATAAAAGATAAAAAATAAAAAAGTAACGGATATTTCACCAAAACTATTAAATTTGCAACCGCATTTGTTTTGGGGATGTAGCTCAGCTGGCTAGAGCGCTTGCATGGCATGCAAGAGGTCGTGGGTTCGACTCCCATCTTCTCCACTTATGAAATCCTAACTAATTAACAGTATATTAGTTAGGTTTTTTTTGTGAGATTGCATTAGAATTGAACGGAATCCAAAAGGATTTAATCACCTCCAATTTTTAAATTAATATTACTGCAAGTTTTTAGGTTAACTCCCATAAACCGACTTGATGGCTTCGTGCCCGATTCGCTCGTCTTCTTCTTCAGACAATCCGCTCACGCCTATCCCGCCAATGACTTGTCCGTTTTGAATGATGGGTAGCCCGCCGCCAAAACAGGTGATGCGCGAATCGCCCCAGTTGCCGAGCGGGTACTGATTTTTTCGTACTTTCTCACCCAAAGATTGGGTGGTACAACGATCGCGGGCCGCCGTGTATGCCTTGTTTTGAGAGATAGTAGCAGACGCGGCATTTGCACCATCCATCCGCAAAAACGCAATTAGTTCGCCTTCCGGGCCGGTGACAGCTGCTGCAATATGTTTCGAAATCTTTTTGGCTTCATCAAAGGCTTTGGAAATTAATTTTTGGGCTTCGGTTGCACTTACTTTTTGAATCTGATGCATGATGGTTTTTGTTTAGGTTTAAAACAAATTTAAAATTTTTGAAGCGTAATGATGATATTTTTAATAAATATATTCTGTAAGTTTGATTCTTATAAAAAATAGATTAAAGAAATGAGTTTACACATTGAAGCAAAACCCGGCGAAATCGCCGAAACAGTGTTGTTGCCAGGCGATCCATTGCGTGCAAAGTGGATAGCTGAAACTTTTTTAGAAGAAGTAAACTGCTACAACAAAGTCCGGAATATGCTTGGGTTTACAGGTTTTTTTCAAGGAAAGCGTGTTTCCGTTCAGGGAACGGGGATGGGGGTACCATCAATATCGATTTATGCAGTTGAACTCATCAACGGTTATCAGGTTAAAAACCTGATTCGAGTAGGTACGGCAGGCTCCTATCACAAAGGGGTTCATATCAGGGATGTCGTTTTGGCTATGTCTGCATCGACCACTTCCGGGATAAACCGCCTGCGTTTTAATGGAGCTGATTTTGCCCCAACCGCCAGTTTTGAATTGTTTATCAAAGCAGTAGAAGCGGCCAAAAAGATAAATATTCCCTTGAAGGCGGGGAATGTGTTGACTTCAGATTTGTTTTATGAGGATCAATTTGAAAACTACCAAAAATGGGCCGATTTCGGGGTGTTGTGTGTTGAGATGGAAACTGCTGCGCTTTATACACTTGCGGCAAAATACAAAGTCAACGCACTCTCTATACTCACTATATCTGATTCGTTGGTGAGTGGTGAAAAAACCAATGCAGACGATCGGGAGTCGAGTTTTGAGCAAATGGTACAGATTGCTTTGGAGCTGATTTAGTGAACGTTCAAATTTTTATCTTTTTGGGTCTTGCCTCCTTTTTCAATAATTTGGGTTGCATATTATAATTTAAATAGTCACAAATGAAAAGAATCACTTTCCTATTGCTTATTTTTTTGAATGTGGCCTGTGGGCAAAATGCACAGGATGAAACCACAACATATTTTTTGATTCGTCATGCAGAGAAAGATTTGTCGGATTCCAAAAATACAAATCCCGGTTTGACTGAAAAAGGGATAGAACGGTCTGTAAAATGGAATAAAATACTTTCGCACATCGATTTTGATGCCATCTATTCAACGGATTTTATCCGAACCCGGGAAACAGCTAAGCCGGTAGCCGAGCGAGAAAATTTACCGCTGATTATTTACGACCACAAGAATTTGGATTATTCAAAATTTATCAAGGAAACCCTAAGCAAAACTGTCTTAATCGTTGGACATAGCAATTCCACACCGAAATTTGTCAATCAACTCATCGGGAAAAATAGGTTTAAGGAGATTGATGAAAACCAGTATGGCATGTTGTTTATAGTAAAACTTATTGGCAATCAAAAAGAAGTAACGGTGTTGGAGGTTAACTAATCTCCTGCCAATATTATATGTTTTTTTAAGTGATTGGCTTATGCATATCAAAGAAGACTTCTTGCACTACATTTGGAAGCACAAAAAGTTCGATACACAAAACCTACGGACTGATACCGGGCTGCCGATTCGGGTTCTTAAAGCCGGGCAAGCCAATTTGGACGCGGGTTCCGATTTTTTTAATTCGTTGATAGAAATTGGGCAGCAAAAATGGGCTGGTAATGTGGAGATTCACGTTCGTGCTTCCGATTGGTATGCACATCATCACGAAACCGACTCGGGCTATGACAATGTGATTTTGCACGTTGTTTGGGAAAACGATGCACAAGTTTTCCGTAAAGACCACTCTACTGTGCCAACCCTCGAATTAAGGGATGTAGTTCCGGTAGAATTGATAAGTAGATACGCCGAATTGATCAACAATCCAAAACAATTCATCAATTGTGAAAAGGATTTCGCTGGGGTAGATGAGCTGGTCAAATTGCATTGGCTTGAAAGGCTTTATTTTGAGAGATTGGAACGCAAAACACTTGATATTACAAGCCTGCTCAATCGGTCGGGACAAGATTGGGAAGCCGTTTTATACATACTTTTGTTCAAATATTTTGGTTCGAAAGTGAACGGGGTCTCTTTTGAGTATTTGGCCAAAGGATTGGACTTTTCTATTGTCAGAAAAAACAGAAACGATTTGCAATCACTTGAGGCGTTATTTTTCGGTCAAGCCGGTTTGCTGGAGGTCGATTGCGAAGACAATTACTTTTTAACACTTAAAGAATCCTATAATTATTTAGCACACAAGCATCAATTGCAACCCAATCTTTCGGCAAAGCCTCATTTTTTCAGATTAAGGCCACCAAATTTTCCAACGATCAGGCTATCTCAACTGGCGAAGTTGTTTTCGAGCCGTGTTCATCTCTTTGACAACATCCTTGAAGCTAAAACTATTGAAGACTATTATCAACTTTTTAGGTTTGCCACCTCCGAATATTGGAATTCGCACTATACGTTTGGTAAGATATCCAAAAACTCCAAAAAGACACTTTCGAAAAACTTCGTTGATTTGTTGGTTATCAATGTGGTTGTACCGCTTCGGTTTGCCTATTTGCAAAGCATCGGTAAAACGGAAAACGATTTTCTGCTAAAACTAATCCAATCTATCGAACCGGAACACAACAGCATCACTCAGAATTTTGACTTGTTACAAAAAATTAATGCCAATGCATTGATAAGCCAATCACTCATTCAACTCAAAAATGAATATTGCACCCCCAATAAGTGCCTGAAATGTGAGATTGGTTCACATTTGTTAAAAAAATAAATAAAAAAATTAACCTTGTTTTGTGATTTTACTTACATTCGTATTGGCATAGAAAATGTATTTATTTACTAACCAAATTTTTATTATGAGAAAATTTCTTAAAAATACGTTTTTATTAACAGCCGGGGTTTCACTTGTCCTAAACTTCGGTTGTCAATCAGATTCGTTAGGAGATTCGCTGAACAGCGAGGAAATCATTCCTGTACAAGAACCGCGGGCCAATGGTGCTGTTAGTGTCGAGGTTATAGCTAACCAATATGTTATTCAACTCAAGCAAGGTACTTTTAGAGCAGCCGGGCTCAGCAAATCCGACTATGCGAATGCCGATAACAAATTGAGAGGAGAAGTCAATCGTATGTTCTCTTCTTTGGGAATTGCTCCCGGAAAAATCAAAGCAACCTATGGTTTTGCCGTTGAAGGTTTTACAGCAGAGCTTACCAATTCTCAACTATCACTTTTACAGCGGGATAATAGAGTCCTATCTATCGAGAAAGATGTTACCATTACCTTAAATCCTCCATTAGAAATACAAAAAGGCAAGCCGGGCGGTGGTGGCGGTACAACCCAACCTGCACAATCTACTCCTTGGGGAATTGCACGAATAGGAGGTGCTGCAGATGGAACTGGAAAAACAGCTTGGATAATTGATACTGGAATCGATTTAACACATCCCGACCTGAATGTGGACACTCAAAGAAGCATTTCTTTTTTGACAGGGTCATCCTCCAATTTAAGCCCGAACGATGGGAACGGGCATGGTACACATGTAGCCGGCACAGTTGCCGCACTCAACAATACCATCGGTGTGGTAGGGGTAGCACCAAACGCAAAAGTGGTAGCCGTCAGGGTTTTGGATAGAAGGGGAAGCGGTTCGACTTCAGGCGTAATAGCCGGTGTTGACTATGTAGCAGCCAACGGACAAGCCGGAGATGCAGCTAACATGAGTTTGGGGGGAGGCGTTTCTTCTACCTTAGACAATGCAGTTATCGCGGCCTCCAACACGGGAGTCAGGTTTGCACTGGCAGCCGGAAATGAGAGTGACGATGCGGTAAACCATTCTCCTGCAAGAGTAAACGGGCCGAATATTTTTACCATTTCCGCGATGGACATGAATGATAATTTTGCCTCGTTTTCCAATTTTGGCGCTGGAGTAGATTTTGCTGCACCCGGAGTTTCTATACTCTCAACTTGGAAAGGAGGCGGATACAATACCATCAGTGGCACGTCGATGGCAACTCCTCATGTCTGTGGATTGTTATTGTTAGGTAATGTGGGCACAGATGGTTTTGTCAAGAACGATCCGGACGGAAACCCCGACCCGGTTGCGCATAGATAAAAATATTTTACAGAATATAGTTTTAGAAAATTATAAATGTTGTATATTTGCAGACCAAAAATAAAAGTTCATTCAGTAAAATATATCGCGGGATAGAGCAGTAGGTAGCTCGTCGGGCTCATAACCCGAAGGTCACAGGTTCGAGTCCTGTTCCCGCTACAAAGAAGCTTCAAGTAAACTTGGGGCTTTTTTTTTTGAAAGGCGGTCACTGCTTCCCGTGTTTTCTGAAGATTATGTGATCTACAAACAATTAGTTTTTTTGATGAATTCCGACATTTTTTATTTAATATATTTGTCAAATGCTCGAAAACTCTCAAAAAATTATTGATCAACTGATTCCCTGGGCCGAGTGGGCCGTTTTGGTCTTTGTCATAGGTGGTGGGCTTTTTTTGTTGCTTGCATCAAAAGGTTTGCCCTATCGCTTTTTCAAGCACAGTATCGATGTGCTAAGGGGTAAATACGACCATCCGGAAGATGTAGGGGAAGTGAATCATATTCAGGCACTTTCCTCTGCGGTGGCTGCTACAGTCGGCATGGGGAATATTTCCGGGGTAGCCATCGCCATCTACAATGGTGGCCCGGGAGTGGTTTTTTGGATGTGGATTACTGCGTTGATTGGCATGGGTATCAAATTTTATTCTTGTACACTGGCAGTAATGTTCCGTAAAGAGACTTCAAATAAATTGTTTTTGGGAGGCCCCATGTATTATATTGAAGAAGGTATGGGTAAGAATGCTAAACCGCTGGCACTTTTTTATTGTTTGGCGGGTTTAGTCGGGGTGTTGCCGGTATTTACAGTCAATCAGTTTACCCAAACTTTTATGGAAGTTATCCAACCACAATCCATTATTTCGTTGAGTTTATTTCAATGGAAATTGATTATTGGATTGTTGTTGTCTGCCTTGACTGCTTGGGTTATATTTGGTGGATTGAAAAAAATAGCCAGCGTTTCGGTTTCTTTAGTTCCGCTGATGGTTTTGTTATACTTTGGATCAGTTGTTGTCGTTTTGATTCAAAATTATACAGCTATTGTTCCGGCATTCAAGTTGATTTTTGTCAATGCTTTTGATTTTCAATCTCTCGTGCAGGGCGGATTTTGGGGAATGGTCATTTTAGGAGTCCGCCGAGCGGTTTTTTCGAATGAAGCAGGTTTGGGTACGGCACCGATGTTTCACGGGCAGTCTAAAACGCATGTGCCGGTGCAGGAAGGTTTGGTTGCCATGTTGGGGCCGTTTATCGATACGATTGTGGTTTGTACCTTCACCGCACTAATCATCATCGTGAGCGGTGCTTATCTCGACACCACCAACAATGGTATTTTGATGACGCTAAGTGCTTTTGAGAATTCATTGGGATTGACTGGAAGAATAATTTTGATGTTGTTGGTCAGTGCGTTTGCCTTGAGTACACTTTTTACCTATTCTTACTACGGGACTAAATGTTTGAGTTACCTGACCGGAAGAAATTCCGGCAATACCTACAATATTATTTATATCATAAGTATTAGCTTTGCAGCGGTCGCAACGGTGGGTTTGGTCGTTGGTTTGATTGACCTCGCTTACGCACTGATGTGCATCCCAAACATGATAGCCGTGGTTTGGTTGTCGCCCAAAGTAACAAAAGCCCTACAAGAATATCAGGTTAAAATGAAATTATGAGTACACACAAAGCCGGTTACGTCAGTATCATCGGAAATCCGAATGTAGGAAAGTCCACCTTGATGAATGCCTTGGTGGGGGAGAAAATTTCCATCATTACCTCCAAAGCACAAACCACGCGCCATCGGATTTTGGGCATCGTAAACGGAGATGATTTTCAAGTAATCCTGTCAGACACGCCGGGCATCATGAAGCCTGAATATAAACTGCAGGAATCGATGATGGAGTTTGTAAAAGGAGCCTTGGAAGATGCGGATATTTTGGTATATATGATAGAAATCGGAGAAACTTCCCTTAAAGACGAGAGCTTTTTCGAACAACTCAAAAAAACCGGTACTCCTATATTGCTTTTAATTAACAAAATAGACACCTCCAATCAGGAAGCCCTCGAAAAAAGCGCTTTGTATTGGAAAGAACAATTGCCCAATGCGGAAATCTACCCTATTTCGGCACTTAAAAACTTTTCGGTCGAAGAAGTTTTTCACCGAATCGTCGAATTGTTGCCAGATTCACCGCCCTACTTTCCGAAGGATGCTTTGACCGATAAACCTGAACGATTCTTTGTCAATGAAACCATTCGAGAAAAAATCTTGCTCAACTACCAGAAAGAAATCCCTTATTCGGTGGAAATCGAGACCGAAACCTTCAGAGAGGACGAAAATATTATCCGGATTCAAGCCGTCATCATGGTCGAACGAGAAAGCCAAAAAGGAATATTGATAGGCCACAAAGGTTTGGCACTAAAAAAGGTGGGTGTGCAAGCACGTGCCGATTTAGAAAAGTTTTTTGAAAAACAAATCCACTTGGAGTTATTTGTGAAAATCAACAAAAACTGGCGTTCAGACGAGCGTCAACTCAGGCGTTTTGGCTACGAACAATAAGGATTTACTCCGGCTATACCAATTTTAGGCTCGAAAGGTTTTTAAGAACCTTTTCAGGCCTGTTGAAATTTTTCTATTTTAAATACCAATCATTCGATTGTTTTTTAATCAATTGATTACTTTTGCAACATTCTCAAAATAAATTTCATGTCAACTTCCAAAAAGATTCAATCGGCCTTGATTTCCGTATTCAGTAAAGAGGGTTTAGCACCCATCATTTTCAAACTAAATGCGTTAGGTGTAAAACTCTATTCCACCGGTGGAACACAGGTTTTTATCAAAAATTTAGGAGTGGAAGTCACCGGCATAGAAGAAATTACATCCTATCCTTCCATTTTAGGCGGAAGAGTAAAAACACTTCATCCGAAAGTTTTTGGCGGGATTTTGAACCGTCAGGGTCATGCGGAAGACGAAGCGCAGGTGGAAGCATACGACATACCGCAACTCGATTTGGTCATTGTCGATTTATACCCCTTTGAGAAAACAGTCGCATCGGGTGCTGACGAAGCTGAGGTAATCGAAAAAATAGATATCGGTGGAATCTCCTTGATTCGCGCGGCAGCCAAAAATTTCAACGATGTACTCTGTGTCTCATCTGTTGATGATTACGCAGTTTTTTTGAATTTATTGGATGAAAAAAAAGGTGAAACTTCTCTTTCGGACAGAAAGCATTTCGCAGCTAAAGCCTTTCAGATTTCATCACACTACGATACTGCTATTTTCAACTATTTTAATGAAGATGAAACTGTTTTCAAACAGAGTTATAGTCAGGGGAAAATTTTGAGATATGGAGAAAACCCCCATCAAAAGGGATATTTTTTCGGGGCTTTTGACGAATTTTTCGATCAATTGCAGGGCAAAGAATTGTCCTACAACAATCTGTTGGATGTGGATTCGGCAGTATCGCTGATTTCTGAATTTCAAAACGACCAACCAACTTTTGCTATACTCAAACACAACAATGCTTGTGGCATAGCCACCAGAAAGACTTTGTTAGCAGCTTATCGCGATGCATTAGCGGGCGACCCTGTTTCGGCTTTTGGTGGTGTTTTGGTAGCTAATCGCAATGTAGTTGAGGCGACAGCAAAAGAAATCCACAAACTATTTTGCGAAGTAGTCATCGCGCCCGGATACGATTCGGAGGCATTAGCCGTTTTAAAAACTAAAAAGAATCTGATACTACTCACCCAAAAAATGTTTACGCGACAAAACAAAAGTGTGCGGACTTGCCTAAACGGTGTTTTGGTACAACAGGCTGATTGGAAAACTGATGCATCGGAAGATTTGAAAGTTGTCACCAATCTTGCACCCTCCCCAAGTGAAATTGCCGATTTGTTGTTTGCTTCCAAAATATGCAAACATACTAAATCAAATACCATAGTATTGGCAAAAGGTGGACAGTTAATGGCCTCCGGAGCCGGACAAACTTCGCGGGTGGATGCGCTTCTGCACGCTATTGAAAAAGCCAAAAGTTTTGGTTTTGACCTGAATGGAGCGGTGATGGCCAGCGATGCATTTTTTCCTTTTCCGGATTGTGTGGAAATAGCCGATGCGGCGGGAATCAAGTCAGTGATTCAACCGGGCGGGTCTATCAAAGACCAACTCAGCATCGACTATTGCGATCAACACCGGTTGTCTATGGTTTTCACGGGTTTTCGACATTTCAAACATTAATCATTACATTTACAACGATTTAACAAATAAATAAAATTAATACTTTACGCCATTATGGGATTATTTGATTTCATGACCGAGGAAATTGCCATCGATTTGGGAACAGCCAACACACTGATTATACACAACGACAAAGTGGTTATTGACAGCCCATCGATAGTTGCCCGGGATCGTATCTCCAACAAGATTATCGCGGTCGGAAAAGAGGCGAGTTTGATGCAAGGCAAAACACACGAAAACATCAAGACCATTCGCCCACTCAAAGACGGGGTAATTGCAGATTTTGACGCTTCCGAGAAGATGATCAACATGTTTATCAAAAGTATCCCTGCCCTGAAAGGCAAGTTTTTCACCCCTTCACTCCGGATGGTAATTTGTATTCCATCGGGGATTACGGAAGTGGAAATGCGTGCGGTAAAAGAATCGGCCGAAAGGGTCAATGCCAAAGAAGTTTATCTGATTCACGAACCAATGGCGGCAGCTATCGGTATCGGTATAGACATCATGCAGCCCAAAGGAAATATGATTATCGATATTGGGGGAGGGACTACTGAGATTGCTGTCATAGCGTTGGGAGGTATAGTTTGCGACAAGTCGGTAAAAATTGCAGGGGATGTTTTCACCAACGACATTATTTATTATATGCGTACCCAGCACAACTTGTATGTGGGTGAACGAACGGCAGAAAACATCAAAATCGATATCGGGGCGGCAACAGAAGATTTGGACTTGCCACCCGATGACATCAGCGTACAAGGAAGAGATTTGCTTTCTGGCAAACCAAAGCAAGTTCAAATTTCTTACCGAGAAATAGCCAAGGCCCTTGACAAATCAATCACCCGTATTGAAGATGCTGTGATGGAAACACTGTCGCAAACACCACCCGAGTTGGCCGCCGATATCTACAATACCGGTATTTATATGGCAGGCGGCGGATCGATGCTCCGCGGATTGGACAAGCGTATTTCTCAAAAGACCGATTTACCTGTTTACATTGCAGAGGATCCGCTCAGAGCAGTTGTCAGAGGTACCGGTATTGCCCTTAAAAGCCTCCAAAAATTCAAAAGTATCCTAATAAAATAATAGACTTTGAACTATGCGGCAAATCTTCTTGTTTTTTTCTAAAAATAAAGACTTTCTATTCTTTTTGCTGTTGCTTTCAATTTCGATGTGGTTTACGATTAGTTCGCACACCTACCACAAAAGCAAGTTTGTCAATTCCGCAAATTACTTTGCGGGTAATCTTTTTCTGATGTCAAATGACATTCATGAATATTTTGGCCTCAAAAAGGAGAACGATATTTTATCAAAAGAAAACAGATATCTGAAAGAGTTGCTGTTCAATCATAAAAATGGGGTTGCGGAACTTCAAGACAGCCTTTTAAACAAAAATTACACAATTATTTCAGCAAAAGTAATCAACAATAGTTATCAAAATAAGGATAATTATTTAACCATTAGTGCAGGTAGAAAAGCAGGAGTAAAAAGGGAGATGGGCGTGATTACCTCAAATGGGATTTTGGGGATAGTTGATGAGGTTTCGACGAATTTTTCGACCGTTTTTTCTATCTTAAATTCAAAATCAAGAATCAACGCCCGCCTCAAGAATAGCTACCATTTTGGCTCACTGGTTTGGAATCAAAAGAATCCGAATATCGTTCAACTCATAGATGTACCCCGAATTGCGCCGATAAGGATAGGCGATACCATTGTCACCGGTGGAAAATCATCGATTTTTCCGGATGGAATTCCCATTGGGATTGTCAAAAACTTTGAAGTCAATACATTTTCAAATTATTTTTCCATCGATATTTTACTTTTTAACGATATGACCAATTTGAATAATGCATTCATCTTAAAAAACAATTTAAGAAAAGAAATATTAGAATTAGAATCCAAAGTAAATGAAAAATGATGTTGTTCAAGAAACTTTTAAGTTTATTGTGCTGATTTTGGCACAGGTTTTACTTTTTAATAGGTTGGTGTTGTTTGGTCATTTAGTCGCCTATGTCTATGTTGTTTTTTTAATTCTATATCCTGTAAAAGAGCGGCGCAATTTATTTTTATTTATAAGTTTTTTATTGGGATTGGCTATGGATATGTTTATGAATTCAGGTGGTATCCATGCCACAGCTTGTTTGTTGACTGCATATTTCAGGCCTAAATTACTTCGTTTTGTTTACGGTGTTAGTTTTGAACATCAAACAATCAAAGTAGCATTGAGCCCGATTTCTCAATTGTTTTCAATCACGATACTGATTGTTTTGGTTCATCATTCGGTTTTGTTCTTTCTGGAAGCTTTTAGCATAAATTTGATATTTTATGCTTTGAAAAAAACAATATTAACAGGTATCTTTACCACTGTTTTATCATTGATTTTGATAACCTTGTTTAGTAAACAAAAAAGATGAGGCGTTTTTTTCTCCATGGATTAATTATTTTTTCTGCCCTTGCATTTTTGATAAAATTAGCTCAACTGCAATTGGTAGATAACGCCTATGAGATTTTATCAAACAATATTGCCATTAAAAAGGTTTATGACTATCCTGAGCGGGGTTATATTTTTGACCGAAACGGCAAATTGATGGTTACCAACCAACCCTCTTATGACATCATGGTGATTCCCAAAGATGTCAAAGACATTGATGTTGATGAACTCTGTACATTGTTGAAAATCAATAGATCCGATTATGACAATATTTTAAAAAAAGCTTTTAACTATTCTCCACGGCTTCCCTCTGTTTTTATTCCCCAATTATCAAAAGACGATTTTGCCGCCTTACAAGAGAAAATGTGGAAATTCAAAGGGTTTTATATTCAAAAACGCGCGTTGAGAGATTATCAGACAAAATCAGCATCCAATGTGTTGGGATACATAGCCGAAGCAAATGAGCAACTGATAAGCAATGACCTCTATTACCAGATGGGCGATTTAGTTGGTATTCAGGGTGTTGAAAAATACTATGAAGAATACTTGCGCGGGGTGAAAGGGGTGAAATACATACAAAAAGACCGATTTAACCGAGATATTGGTTCGTACAAAGACGGGGTTTATGATAGTTTGCCTCGACAAGGCCAGGATTTGGAGTTGACAATTGATCTCGAATTGCAACAATACGGCGAATTGTTGATGCAAAACAAACGGGGAGGTATTGTAGCCATCGAACCCGCCACCGGCGAAATTTTAGCGATGATATCCGCGCCTTCCTATGATCCCAGCCTCTTGATAGGCAGAGAACGATCAAAGAATTTCACGAAGTTGTATCATGATTCCATTGCCAAGCCATTGTATGACAGAGGCCTTTTGGCAGAGTATCCGCCCGGATCGACTTTCAAAATTCTCAATGCACTGGTTGCTTTGCAAGAAGGCGTGATTGATGAAAACACCACTGTTCCGTGCAATCATGGTTTTTTCTATGCCAAAGGGAGTTTTATGAAATGCCACGGACATCCAAGCCCACTCAACCTCAATGGTGGAATTTACAACTCCTGCAATGCTTATTTCGGAACTGTTTACAAAAAGACCATCGACAAGTACGCTAAGACAAGTGAAGGTATCAACAAATGGTCAGAACATGTGAAAAGTTTTGGCTTGGGCGATTTTTTGGGATATGATTTGCCGACCGGTAGAAAGGGTTTTGTTCCAAATGCAGCTTATTATGACCGCGCTTACAGAAATGATCGGTGGCGATCATCGGCAACGGTTTCAAACGCCATAGGTCAAGGTGAACTTCTGACTACACCTATTCAATTAGCTAATTACACGGCTGCCATAGCCAACCGGGGTTATTATTATACGCCTCATATCATACGCAAGATTGATGATGAATCAGTGGATAAATCAGGATTGGTAAAGAAAAACAAGACAACAATCGATGCAAAATATTTCGAACCGATTGTAGCCGGTATGTTTGATGTGTTTGAGAAGGGGACAGCTCGAGGCGTGCGTGTTGAGGGCATTGAAATCTGTGGAAAAACCGGGACAGCTGAGAATTTCGCCAAAATAAACGGTAAGCGGGTACAGCTTACCGATCACTCTATCTTTATCGCTTTCGCACCAAAAGACCATCCGAAAATAGCCATAGCCGTGTTTGTCGAAAACGGATATTGGGGCGCACGCTGGGCAGGACCAATAGCCAGTTTGATGATTCAGAAACACCTGAACGACACCATCAGCCGGAAGGATTTGGAGAAAAGAATGTTAGAAGGAAGCCTGTTGGACGAATATATGAAACCGATAAGCGGCCTGCCGTTCACCATCAACAAATGAAAAGATACATCACCGACTATCCAATAAAAATAGATTGGATTCCCATCTTGTTTTTTGTTTTGCTCGTCGGAATTGGATGGGTTAATATATATTCAGCTTCCTCATCAGAAACTGGAAATGGTATTTTTGACCTGTCGAAGCCTTATGGTAAACAGCTGGTTTATATCATTTTGAGTTTGGTCATGGTAATCGTGGTTTTTGCCATTGAATCAAAATTTTATGAACGATTTTCGGTAGTTTTCTACCTTATTTCAATTGTTTTTTTATTGGGAATCTTCGTTTTTGGAAAAAAGATATCCGGTGCTACTTCGTGGTTTGTATTCGGTGGTTTCAGTTTACAACCTTCCGAGTTTGCTAAAGTTACTACCGTGATGGTTCTCGCCAAATATCTGAGTGATGGACAGATAAACATGAAAAACCCACAGCATCTATTGACCGCCCTGCTTCTGATTATAGTTCCGGCTCTACTTGTTTTAATTCAACCTGATGCCGGTAGTGCATTGGTTTTTCTGAGTTTGATATTGGTTTTGTACCTCCGTGGTATGTCCGGATGGTTTGTTTTTGTCGCGATGATAGCTGTCCTGATTTTTTTGATGACACTGTTGCTAAGTGTCAATTGGGTAATCCTTGTTTCCTTTGTTTTTTTTGTGATTAGTTATTTTTTCATCCCTCGCAAGAAAAAGATGATAGGCCCGTTGATAGCCCTTTTTATTCTCTGTTCAACTTTGTCTTATTCGGTCGATTTTATTTTTAAAAATGTATTTGAACAACGCCATCGCGACCGGTTCAACATAGTTTTGGGTTTGGCTGAAGACAAGCAAGGTATAGGTTTCAATACCTATCAATCTAAAATTGCAATAGGTTCCGGAGGTTTTTGGGGGAAAGGTTATCTGGAAGGAACACAAACCAAAGGGAATTTCGTTCCGGCACAACACACCGATTATATATTTACAACTGTCGGAGAAGAATGGGGATTTTTGGGAAGTGCGATTGTAATTTTACTATTTGCAGGACTGCTATTTCGACTTTTGTTTTTGACGGAAAGACAAAAAACACCATTTGCAAAGTGGTATGGTTACGGGCTTGTCACCGTCTTATTTATTCATTTTATGGTAAACATCGGAATGGTCATCGGATTAATCCCGACCATTGGTATTCCACTGCCTTTCTTTAGTTATGGAGGCTCCGCGCTTTGGGGATTTACCCTATTGCTGTTTATTTTTCTTAAGCTAGATGGAAACAGAGTTAACGAGTGGTAATGTTTTAAAAATTAAGATAGAAAACCAACCCGGCATTCAGCGAGAGCAAGTAATCCGCGTGTTCGACTGAATTGACATTGTTGTCATTGATGCCATCTATTGAGTCGCTGAAAAAGGCCTGATATCTTCCGTGTAAAACCAAATCAGTAGATGGCCTCAGTCTATATCTGAACCCAACAATGGTAACAGCCGACCAGGCAGTGCCGCTACCGTTCTCTATACCACCTAAAAACTCAGCCGGCGTTGTAGCAGGTGTATCAATTGGACCCAAACTTGAGGAAACATTTCTGTTAAAAAACGAAAATCCAAAACCAAAACTGATGAAAGGATGCAAGTGAAAATTGTTTCGAATATCATCGCCAAAACCACGAATACTCAATGGGTCGAATTCGACTTGAGCACCCAAAGTCAAAATGCCTAATTCTCCTTTCATCGCTCGCAACTGGTCTGCCACTAATGAGGTCTGGCTCGGAGCAACCAATCCTCCCTGGTGTCGCAAACTCCCGATATAAGCAAAATTTATATCCGTTCTTACTTTAAAGTGGTCATTGAAAAATCGATCTCGCGTATATCTCCCAAAATCATCGCGGTAAGCGAAATTAAAATAGTGAACAACCCCCAAATTGAAACTCGAATTTTGCGCTTGTGTGTGAATAGAACGCTCCCCAAAATCCGTAAAGAAGGTGGTCGAACCGGCATAGAAACCAAATTCATTTGAAAACTTTCTTTGTTGCCCGTATCTTTGAGCATGAAGGGTTAACGAAAAAAGGGTGCAAAATAGTAGTATTCTAATAGCCAATGTTTTTTGCGTTTAGTTAGTGCGCTAATTTAGTTAAATTCCAATAATTTTATTCCAATTAAAAACAATTTTATTTTAAACCTTTTGATAACAATTCTAAACTTATTTAATAACTCATTTTTTATGAATTTATTTTTTAAGGATTCAAAAAAAATACGTCTATTTTTTGGTTAATTCGTATATTTGTACTACAATTTACATAATATTTTAAAAATATGTCAAACCACATCCAATCCTTTCTTGATTCTGTCGCTAAACGCGATGGACACGAGCCCGAGTTTCTGCAAGCCGTAAAAGAAGTTGCTGAAACGGTTATTCCTTTTATTGAGGAACACCCACAATACAAAAACAAACAAATTTTAGAGCGTTTGGTTGAACCAGAGCGGACCATTATTTTCAGAGTCTCCTGGACAGACGACCAAGGAAACATTCGAGTAAACAGGGGCTTTCGAATCCAAATGAGTTCCGCGATTGGTCCTTACAAAGGAGGACTTCGCTTTCATCCATCGGTCAACTTGAGCATTTTAAAATTTCTTGCTTTCGAGCAAGTTTTCAAAAACGCATTGACAACTCTTCCCATGGGCGGAGGCAAAGGTGGTTCCGACTTCGATCCTAAGGGAAAAAGCGATGCAGAAGTGATGCGTTTTTGTCAGAGTTTCATGACCGAACTCAGCAAGTACATCGGTTCGGACACAGACGTTCCTGCCGGTGATATCGGTGTGGGCGGGCGAGAAATCGGGTATTTGTTTGGACAATACAAAAGATTGAGAAATGAATTTACGGGTGTACTCACCGGTAAAGGTATGAGTTTCGGCGGGTCGCTCATCAGGCCGGAAGCAACAGGTTATGGCAATGTCTATTTTGCTATTAATATGTTGGCTACCAAAGACCAAAACTTGAAAGGGAAAAAAGTACTTATCTCAGGCTCCGGAAACGTAGCCCAATACGCTGCTGAAAAAGCCATCCAGGAAGGAGCTTCCGTGCTGACTATGTCAGATTCCGGTGGATATATTTATGACAAGGATGGTCTCGATGCTGAGAAATTAGCTTTGATTATGCAAATAAAGAATGTTCGCCGTGGCCGAATTGAAGAATATGTTTCTAAATATCCCAAAGCTGTTTTCCATGCAGGAAAAACTCCGTGGAATGAGGTTTGTGATGTGGCAATGCCTTGTGCAACCCAAAATGAACTCAATGCAGCCGATGCAAAAACATTGGTAAAAAACGGCTGTTTTTGTGTGTCTGAAGGAGCAAACATGCCTTCCACTCCGGAAGCCATAGAGGTTTTTCAACAGGCAAAAATATTGTTCTCTCCGGGTAAAGCTTCCAATGCAGGTGGTGTCGCTACTTCCGGCTTGGAAATGTCGCAAAATTCCTTGCGTCTTTCTTGGACTAGAGAAGAGGTCGATCAAAAATTGCATCAGATTATGAACAGCATTCACGATGCTTGTGTCAAATACGGCAAGCAAAAAGATGGTTATGTGGATTATGTGAAAGGTGCCAACATTGCCGGTTTTGTTAAAGTTGCCGATGCCATGCTCGCGCAGGGAATCGTCTAACAAACTGAGTAAACTAAAAAAAACCCGTGAAGCAAAAGTGTTTCACGGGTTTTTTTTATTGTCAGTACTTTATTTATTTACTTTTATATGGAATAAATAAAGTTGGAGATCGTTCCGGAAGCTCTGTCAAGTGATTTATTTTTTCAATAAATTGAATATAGTTTTTCCCTTTTTTATCCAAAACAATAGCGGTCAACTGCGTTTCGAATAGTTGCTCAAAACTACTGATAGCCATCTCGACCGAGACACCTTCTATTCGATGGAAATGATAAGCAACACCTTCCAAATTTTCTAGTATCTCCAACGGATCGTGATGGTGAGGGCTCTCTTTGGTGGCTAATTTCAACACATGGATGTGAGCTTTAGAATTTTTAGCCAAGAAAACAGGCCACTTCAACATTTCAAAATTCAAATCGGCTTCAAAATCTGTAACTAATAAAATCCTTTTGAGTGGAGCAAAAGTGTTTTTCGCAGTCACCACCAAAAGCGGATGATCCAAATTTTTAAGCAAGTTGAGCGTGTGTGTGCCAAAAAGTTTTTCAACCCACCCGGAAGCACCGTTTGAACCGATGACAACCATGTCTGCTTTTTCGGACAGAACAGCTTGTTCAACTGCATCTACAAATCCGTCAAAATCTATTTTGGTTTCAAAACTATGCTTTTTGTTGTTAAGTTTTAGAATCAAATTTTCTGTCCACTTATTGACGTGATTCTTTGAGGCCTCAAAAAGAGCTTCATACAAATTTTGATCCGTACCCGAAACCATCAAATCATCGGCTACGAAGTAAGCACTTTTCTGAACATGCAACACGTTGCATTTCAAGATGCTGCCTTCAAACAATTTCAGGGCGTACAAAGCCGCATTTTCAGCCGGCTTTGAAAAATCGGTAAGAACAAGTAGATTTTTCATGACGAAAGTTAATTGGTCTATAAAGATAGAACTTTTCTAATTTCACAAATATGACAATTGTCATAAAGTCTTGATACGTGTAATCAGGTGAGAATTGATTTTGTTTGGTCAAAGAAAACCGCTTCAAATCACTTTGGAACGGTTGACAAAAATCGAGCGTAATTTATTTTTTGGTCAGCTCTTTTATTTCAGCTTTTGGCGATAAAAGTTTTTTGGTTTTGAAAATGAGTTTGCTGTTCAACTGAATAGTTGTTTGTAATTGGATGGATTTCGAGTCGTTGCCAATCAAAAATTGATAATTGCCTGCATCCCTTGTCCAAGCTGATTTTGAAGTGTCGTAGGAGCCTAAATCATCAGCGGGAATCGTCAAAGAAAGCGAAACAGATTCACCCGGTTGCAAAAGTTTAGTCTTGACAAATCCTTTGAGTTCTTTGGCCGGTTTTTCGAGTTGTCCTTTGGGTGCAGATACATACAACTGAGCTACCTCTTTTCCAGCTGTTTTCCCGGAATTATTAATCTGAAAAGTTGCTGTAATTTCTTCTCCGTTCTGCGATATTTTCAAATCGGAGTATTCGAAAGCCGTGTAGGACAAGCCAAAGCCAAACGGGTATGAAGTAGGTACTTCAAAAGTGTCGTAGTAACGATAGCCGACAAAAATACCTTCTTGATAAATTTCTTCGGAGGGAATCCCTGCCATCGGGTTGGGAGATTTTGGTGCGTTGGCATCGGTTACGGTTCCGGGGAAATTGTTGGAAGAACTCACATCACTCAGGTTTATCGGAAAACTGGAAGCCAATTTCCCGGACGGATTCACTTTTCCGGACACGATATCGGCTATCGCGTTTCCGGCTTCTTGCCCGCCTTGCCAAGCGAGCAAAACGGCATCGGTGTCGTTTTTCCACGAAGAAGTTTCCATCACGCCGCCTGTATTTAAAATGACGATTAATTTTTTTCCTCTGGCATGAAAGGCTTCCGATATGTTTTTAATCAAACTTTGCTCTGTTTCGGTCAGGTTAAAATCTTCACTTTTGCGATCAAAAAATTCGCCTGATGTTCTGGCTAAGGTCAAAACAGCTACGTCATTTTCATTTGCCAATTCAGCCAATTCAGTAGCTTCAAAAGACTTTTCGGGCATCAACACATCGGGTTGAAAGAAAAATTGCTTTGGCGGAATGGCTGCTTTTTCCTTCTGAATATAAGGTTTATAAGACTCTGCGAGTCTTTCCGAAACCGCCAATCCGGTATTGCGAAAACCTTCTTCGATACTCACCATATAGGCTTTGTTTACATCGCCGCTTCCGGTGCCTCCTGCGATGGTTTCATAGGAAGCCACGCCAAAAAGTGCCACTTTCGACTGTAGACTTATCGGCAAAGCAGCATCGTTTTTAAGTAAAACCATGCTTTCAGTGGCGGCCTGTTTCGCTACGGTTCGGTTTGCTTCAAAATCAGGTTGGTTGGTGGGTTGTATGTTTTTATAACTGAGGGTTTTGATGTATTGGGTAAGAATTCTTTTAATATTTCGGTCGAGAATTTTTGCACTGAGTTTTCCTGCTTTTACGGCAGCTATGATGGCATCTGCCTGTTTGGTTGTGCCCGGCATCAGCAGGTCATTGCCTGCTTTCATTTGTGCCACTGGGTCTTTACCGCCAAACCAATCGGTCATGACAAATCCGTCGTATTTCCACTCGTTGCGAAGAATCCCGGTCAGTAAATCTTCGTTTTCGGAGGTGTAAGTTCCGTTGATTTTGTTGTAAGAAGACATCACCGTCCACGGTTGTCCTTTTTTGACAGCAATTTCAAATCCTTTGAGATAGATTTCCCGCAAGGCGCGTTCGCTTACCACGGTGTTTAAGGCCGTGCGGTTGGTTTCGGAGTTGTTGGCAGCAAAGTGTTTGATAGAAGTACCCACGCCTTCAGCCTGTACGCCTTGCACAAAGGCCGCGGCTAAATTTCCGGACAAAACCGGGTCTTCGGAATAATATTCGAAATTTCTACCACCCAGCGGGTTGCGGTGAATGTTGAGTGCGGGTGCCAAGAGGAAGTCCACGCCGTAGGCTTTGGCTTCCTTGCCAAACGCATGTCCCACTTTTTTAATCAAATCTACGTCCCAAGAAGATGCTAGGGCGGAGGCAACGGGGAAAGCGGTGGCATAAAAACTTTTTCCGGGTTGGTCTTTGCGGTGTGCATCAATGCGGATGCCCGCCGGGCCATCGGAAAAAACAACCACCGGCAAATCGTATTTTTTTAAAAGATAGCTAGTGCCGGCCGCGCCGGAAACCTTGCCTTGCGTACTGCCAACTATCGCTTCCGGTGCGTCACCGGTTTCTATCAAGCCGGGAATGTTCATGCCGGCACCGATGGCCAAATAGGCTTTTTCTTCGAGGCTGAGTTTTTTGATAAATTGATCAACGTTGCCGATGGGTGCTTGTTGAG
>PFUR01000015.1:0-8696 GCA_002790195.1 Flavobacteriales bacterium CG_4_9_14_3_um_filter_40_17 | reverse complement strand
AATTGTCAAAAAATGAAAAGGGTGTGAATAAGTTCTATTTATTAAGATTTCTTAAGAATATCTAAATTTGGAAAAACATGACAAAAGTCATGTTTTTCCAAGAAAATTGTTTTTAAAATTGTTCATGTTTTTCTATAAAACTTTATAATAGGAAGATGACCGATGCCTAAGAAAAGAAGGTTTATTTTTTAAACAATAATCCCAATTTTATGAGTTTCCCTAGTCTTAAAACAGCAAGAATTCTCTCTGAAACTGAGATGCTTATTTTTAGAGGTGGAGCTGATTTGTCACCTTGTGACAAAGGTTGCTATCCTGGTTGCAGAACTGGTTGTTCTGATTCGTGTAAATCAACAGCCAAAACGGGGATAGAGTAAAAGAAGAAGAGGCTTCCTCACTAATTGCGAAAGCCTCTTTTACTTGTCTTTACCCTGACTCTTCTTCTGAGCGGGGGTTTTTGCTATCAAATTATTAACAATTCGATTTAGTTTCAGGACTTCTTGATTTTTAAATATTCTTCATTTATAGAGGTATTGAGATGTTTTGCTTTGTGTATTTCTTTTAAATTCTGATGTTTACATTTGTTTTAATAATTGTTTTTATTAGGTTATTAATTAAAAAAAAATATGAATACTAAATATATTTTTAATCCTTTCTATTCATTGAGGAATGATATAAAAAGAGTACTATTGTGCAATAGCTCAGTATTTAAAGTGCCTTTGAATATAGCTGAGGATGAAATATTAAGTCTTATTCACCCTGTATTTGCAATAGTTTTTTCTTTTTTTAACGGGCAAATTTCTTTGAAAGACAATTTAACTAAAATTTCAAATATGTTCAATCTACCAAAAGATGATGCATATAATTTCATAAAGCCTTTTCTTGAAAATGAAAAAAGAGTTGGAATTGAATATGATAACAACTTTTTTGAATTTCCTAAATTGATTTTATTGGATAATTCAAAATTTGATTTTCCTATAAGAAAATTAGATCCTATTAATTATTTTATTGAGGGGAAATTAGACTTTGAAACATATAGACTATACAACGACCCTTCCTCTTTGAGTCTTTTAGTGAATACGCTTTGTGCTACTGACTGTATATATTGCTATGTCGATAGAAAAATTAAAACTGGATGTAAAATACCTTTTGCAAGATTGAAAGAATTGATTGAGGAAGCCAAAAATATTGGCGTGGTGAATTTTGATATTTCCGGAACTGAAATATTCCTTTATAAACATTGGGCTGATTTAATAGCGGAACTTTTAAAAAACGGTTACTACCCATATTTATCTACGAAAATTCCTTTAGATGAAAATAATATCATAAAACTTAAAAAAATCGGAATAAATAATTTACAATTGTCAATTGATACTGTTATTGAAAAAGAGGCTAAAATTGTCAATAGAATTAAAAAAATAGAAGGGTATTTTGATAAAATGTATAAAACATTACGAAATTTGGAAATACATGGTTTTAATGTGGTAGTAAACGTTGTACTCACAAGATATAATTGTTCGGAAAACGGTATTTTACAACTACTAACTAAATTATCTGAATTTTCTAATATAGAAAAGGTCACATTAAACCCTGCTGAAATTTCTTTAGGATGCAGTAGTAAAGAATTTGATGATTTTAAAAATTCGACTATCGAAATAAAAATTATAGAGTCTTTAATAAATAAGACAAAGCAAAAATTTAAATTTAATTTAGCACTCGCGGGCTATTTAGAAAAATCAGATTTAGATGGAGACTTTGATACTAAAAAAGAAAAATACAATAAAAGATCTCTCTGTAGTGCAAATAATTATCAAATGTGCATTTTAAACGATGGTAATGTTACTATTTGTGAAGAGTTGTATTGGAATGAAAACTTTATCATTGGAAATGTTTTAACGCATTCAATTAAAGAAATATGGCAATCCGATAAAGCCATAAAGTTAGCATCGCTTAAAAGAGATGATTTTAGCGATAAAAGCTTATGTAAAACTTGTTATAGCTTTGAAAATTGTAGACTAGGAAAAGGAGTCTGTTGGAGTAACGTTATTGCAGCATATGGCAAGGAAAACTGGGATTTTCCATCACCAGAATGTCCTTATGCTCCAAAACCGTATTTTTCTATGCATCATGACTAGGATTCTACTTATTATTATTATTTCTCAATGTACACTTTTGTACTGTCAAGATGGATTTAGCGTTGAGGGTCTTGTGTTTGATAAGAATCAAAACCCGATACAGTTCTTAGCTGTTAAAATTCTTTCTGCGCAAGACAACTCAAAAATTTTGCTTTATACTTTTACTGATGATTCAGGTAGATTTTACTTTGAGAATGTTGATGAAGGGAAATATGTCTTGCAGTTTGTTTTGATGGGGTTTGAGTTTTATCAAGTCCAAATTGAACTTTATAAAAACTTACAATTGGAGACAATCTTTTTGAATGAACAAAACATAGATTTAGAAGAAGTAGTACTCATAGCAAATAAAAAAGCCATTGAACTCTCGGATAGGGGTATTCTTTTAAACGTAAAAGGTACGCCTTTGGAAAACCAAAGAAACGTATCAGGGATACTTAAATATGCTCCTAATATGAACGGACTTGAAATAATGGGTAGTTCGAACATCAAATTATCAATCAATGGAAAAGATGTAAAAATAGATGCTGAACACATAGGTATTTTTCTAAACAGCATTAACCCGAATACTATAAAAAGTATAGAGGTAATAGATCGTGCAGATGCATCCTTTGAAGGTAATGTTTCGGGTCAAATCAACATTGTTATGGAAAGTGAAGAAGGTTTTTCAGGCTCTGTTTCCAATACACTTTCGCGTAATAACCGCTACGGTTTCAATTATAACCCGAGTGTTTTTTATTTGCGAAAAAACCTTCGCCTTTATTCATTTTATTATCAGAGTTCACACACTTCCCGCTTTAGAGATCAAGAAATACAAATTATCGATGACAACATCATTTACAACAATAGCAGAAATACTTCGCTAAAACGACAAGAAAAAGTATTAGGATTTGGGGCTGATTTCACATTAGATTCATTAAATAATATTAGTTTTATTTATAATTTTACTAGCGACAACGACAGAGAACATAAAACTATATCTAAACAGGATATACAGTCTAGTATTATAAGTGACTCCTTAATTATAAATAATCGGGAACTTGAGCACTTTTATGATATCCATACTTTTTCTTTACAATACCGGAAAAAACTAGATACTATAGGTTCATACCTAAATTTGAGTGCTGATTTTGCTTCAAATAACTACCGAAACCCTTTGGTCGATAAAAATGCTTTTTTTTCAGATGGTGAATTAAAAGAGACTACTATTACATCCCAACCCGATGATACCAACAGTGATATTTATTCATTACAGATAATGTGGTCTAAAAAAAACACGAACGGAAATGCCCTATCCATTGGTAGTAAATATTCGTTTAATAGAAACAACAATCATTTTAGATTTTTTGACCAAATTGGAGGTATATCCATCCTAAATGAAAACTTTTCCAACGATTTTTATTTTAATGAAAATATCTATGCATTATTTACTGATTACCTTATAAAGTTAAAAAAATTATCTCTTTCTTTAGGTTCGCGTTTGGAGTACAACCTAAACAGATTTGGTGAAAATAGGCTTAATAATTCCAATCAAAACTTCAAATGGTTACCAACCTTTAACCTTAATCTGCCGATTAGCGAAAATAATAACTTCACCCTGTATGCATCTAAAAAAAATTATAGACCATCTTATTACAGCTATAATCCAACGCTTGTCAGAACTAGCCCTACACAGGCTTCATCTGGCAATCCGGATTTGAGCCCAGTTGATGTTTACCGCATTCAATTTGGTTATACATATAAGCGAAAGTATAGTGCGAGTTTGCGTTACGATTATCTTGAAAACAATCTCATTCCCACATTTCAATTTATACACAAAGAGGGCTTCACACTTTCTACTCTTGAAAACACAGGCTACAGGAACAATTTATACTTTATGCTGAGTACGCCAGTTAAATTTTTTAAATGGTGGGAGAGTACTAACAAACTTAATCTTAATTACACCAATTTTTCTACACCACAAATTGTCTCTAAACAAGATTTTGAAGCTACTTTTGGGAGTGTCGATTCTTATCATACTTTCAATTTATCTGACGCAGTTTCCATCGATTTCAACCTCTCTTATGCTACTCCACGTAAGTCAATGTACAAGCGATATGGCGATAACTTCAGTTCGGATGCTAGTATTTCTTATACTTTTTTAAAAGAATATTTCAATTTTAATATTTGGATATCAGATATTTTCAATACGCAAAGAGATTTAACTGAATATCAATTCAATGAAATCTTTAGACGTACGAACACCAAAGCAAATTCAAGGACAATTTTTATTAATTTCATCTATAGTTTTAATTTTGGCAAAATGGTCAACGATGAAATAAAAGATTCAAATATAGAGGATGAAAAAAGACGAGTAAGACATTGAATATGAGCTATCGGTATTTAACTTGTTTTTATCAATTGGATGAGATGGATTGTGGTCCTTCTTGCTTACGGATGGTAGCAAATTATTACGGTAAGAGGATTCAATTGAATACACTAAGGAATTACTCTTATATTGTAAAAGATGGGGTTAGTCTTTTGGGGATTTCTCAAGCTGCTGAAAAAATAGGATTTAAAACTTTCCCGGCTATTCTTATATTGGATGAATTATTAAAAGATACCAAAAATTTACTACCCTGTATCTTACACTGGAATCAAAATCATTTTGTAGTGTTGCACAAAATCCGTAAAAAAAAGTTTACTGACAAATACGTTTTTCAAATTGCTGACCCCGCTCATGGAATATTAACACTCAATGAAGATAGTTTTAAAAAATCATGGCAGAACGAGGACGGTAAGGGAATTGCCCTATTTGTTGAACCCACGCAAAAGTTTTATGAAAATACGGAATCTGCAAATGATACTGTAGATTTTTCTTTTTTATTTAGGTTCTTAAAACCATATAAAAAAGAAGTTTTTTTGCTTTTTTTGGGTCTATTAACGGGCAGCTTGCTTTCGCTTATTTTTCCATTTCTCACTCAGGCATTGATAGACAAGGGAGTTGCATCAAAAAGTTTAAACATCGTTTTTGTTATACTTCTGTCTCAAGTGTTTTTGTTTTTAGGTTCTACTGTTATTCAAATTGTTCGGAGTTGGGTAATGCTTTACATTGGTACAAGAATCAATATTACCATTATCTCGGATTTTTTAAAAAAAATATTCAATCTTCCTATCAAATTTTTTGAAACCAAACTTATCGGCGATTTTCAACAACGTATTCAAGACCATGAAAGAATAGAGCATTTTCTTACCTCTCAAAGCCTGACAACATTATTTTCTATCATAAATTTTTCTGTTTTTTTCTTCGTCTTGTTATACTATGATGAGAAGATAGTCATCACTTATGTCATTTTAACAACGTTGGCTATTTTTTGGTCAGTTTTTTTTCTCAAAAATCGGAAACATTTAGATTATAGCAAGTTTCAACAGCAAAGTCAAAATCAAGGGTCAATCTACGAATTGATTAATGGAGTGCAGGAAATTAAGCTAAATGGTTTTGAAGCGTATAAACGGAAGGAATGGGAAAAAATACAACTAAAGCTGTTTAATGTCAATTTGAAGATATTAAAATTGGATCAATTTCAACTCATTGGTTTTGAATTTATCAATCAGTTAAAAAATATTTTCGTTACATTTATAGCTGCTCGCGAAGTTATATTAAACAACATTACTTTAGGAGCTATGCTTGCCATATCTTACATCATTGGACAATTAAATTCTCCTGTAAATCAATTAGTTGATTTTTTTCGGACATTGCAGGATGCCCGTCTTAGTTTGGCACGTCTTAATGAAGTTCAAAATATAGAAGACGAAGAAAAGCCAAACCAAATTATAATTTTGAAAAATGAAGATTTGTTAAGTAAAGAGAACGGAATTAGAATTAAAAATTTGTATTATCAATACGAAGGACCCTTGTCTCCGTTTGTCTTAAAAAACATCAATTTTTTGATTAAGAAGGGGGAAACAACTGCAATTGTTGGTGCCAGTGGAAGTGGGAAGACAACTTTACTCAAAATATTATTAAAATTCTATGATCCTATTAGAGGGGATGTATTTATTGAGGGTCACAATATTTTGAAAGTTTCTGCTAAAAGCTGGAGAGAAAATTGTGGGGTTGTCATGCAGAACGGATATATATTCTCCGATTCAATTGAGAGAAACATTGCAGCAGGTGAAGAAAAAATAAATTTTAAAAAATTGAAGCAATCTATAAGAATAGCTAATTTGGAGGAGTTCATAGATTCACTGCCATTAAAATCAAAAACAAAAATCGGAGATTCCGGCATGGGGCTTTCAGGAGGTCAAAAACAAAGAATTTTAATAGCAAGAGCAGTTTATAAAAACCCTCGCTATATACTTTTTGATGAAGCAACAAGTGCATTAGATGCTGAAAACGAGAAGGTTATTTATGAAAATTTACAAGAGTTTTTCAGAAATAAAACGGTACTCATTATTGCACATCGATTAAGCACAGTTAAAAATGCCAATCAGATTATTGTTTTGAACAAAGGAGAAATTGTTGAACAAGGGAATCATACAGATTTAGTTAAAAATAAATCCGTTTATTACAATTTAGTAAAAAATCAATTAGAACTTGGCGTTTAGTATGGAAAATAATCTTCAGAAAGAATTGGATAAGAATCGTTTTTTTGTAGTTAAGTACGGCATAGCCATTGTTATTACAATCTTCATGTTAATAATTCTCTCGCTTGTTTTATTAAAGATTGAAAACGAGTCAATCTTAAAATTGGTTGTAAAATACTTCTTTCATTAATTTGTATTGTGTTATAATAAAAGTAGTTATCCTTTGGACAGTAGGTTAAAATAGAAACTATATTCATCAAATTACTTCCCTTCTTTCAAAAAAGCATCCATCAACAAATAGCGATCGCGGTGTACCTCTTTTTCTGCGTGCGTGTCCACATCAATTTTAAGGAACATTGCGTCTGTGTTGCTTTCCACTTCCGGCCAATTGGGCAGACCCAATCCATTCGGGTTGCCGGTTTTGATAAAATTTACAAAATAAGTTTGCAAAATTTCCGAGACTTTGTAGTCTTCCGGCTGCCAGTCATAAACGCGATTCGTTGAAAGATTTCCCATGGCATATTCAATCTCCGCAGAGTGAACAGCGCCCAACACTTCAGGCGCATTTTTGGGTTCGGAATCCTGTCCTTCTTTTTTGATGATACCTCCCGCCAATCCGGCTTCTGCATTGCCCATTTCTGCACGCATTTGTGGCCTTGGGCGTGCATAAAAATAACGATACACGGGCTTGTCGCTCGTTTGGCTTTGCATATTTGTCCATTTCCATGTGCCAAAACCAATAAATCGGTCGCTTGCCAAGTCCGTAGCCACTTGTTTGACTTCGTCATCGGAGATTGGTTTATATACTTTGAGCACAGCATCGGCTTTGTCGCCATACAATTTTTGAACGGCTTGACGGTAATTTTCTAAGTTGGGTGTTTGTCCTTGTAAAATGATCTGATAGGGCATTTCTGCAGAATTCCATCCTGCCAGCATCGGGACTAAGGCTTGTTCTCCTTGTGAGAAAATCTTGCTTGGCGATTTGGGCAGGAAATAACCGTCTATCACCGGTGAAAAGGAAAGAATTTGTTGATTGGCAGTTGCTTGCAGCAGTTTGTCTGCCGGTAGTGCGCGCAATTCCTTTAAAGAACTGAATCCCAACTCTTTTACAAACGCAACGCCTTGTGAACTTGCTTCCGAAAGTGGTTTGGGTTCAAACGTACCCAAAAGCGATCCGCTTTCGCCGATGGCTCCGGCAAATAAATTTTTTGAACCGGGCGAAGCCATTTGTGCGCTCACGGAGAAAGAGCCCGCGGATTCACCGGCTATGGTAACTTGGGCAGGATTGCCTCCAAAGGCTGCAATATTTTTTTGCACCCAAAGCAAAGCGGTTTGTTGGTCTAGGAGTCCGTAATTTCCCGATGCTTGATGGGGCGATTCTTGGGTCAGTTCGGGATGGGAAAAAAATCCGAAAACACCCAGTCGATAGTTTACCGTCACGGCTACAATTCCGTTTCGCGCCATACTTTCGCCATCGTACCTCGGTTCGGAACCATCACCGGCGACCAAGCCGCCACCGTAGAAATAGACCAATACGGGGAGTTTGTCATCGGCAGATTGGGCCGGCGACCACACATTCAGGTACAGGCAATCTTCGCTCACACCATTTGACCTGAAATTCATATCTCCAAAAAGGGGCAATTGCATGGCGCGCGGCCCGAATTGGGTTGTTTTTAAAACACCTTCCCAGTTTTTTACCGGTTGCGGCTCTCGCCATCGGAATTCACCGACTGGAGGCGCGGCAAAAGGGATTCCTTTAAAGGTATGGATGCCCGAATCGTATATTCCTTCTACCATGCCGTTGGTAGTTTTGATTTTTATCATGGAATGAGAATGAGCAGTTTGCGCGAATGTTTGACTGCCTAATAGCAAGCTTAGGAAAGCCAATAGAATGTTTTTTTTCATGGGGAAAAGAGATTCATTAATGATTAATCGAATGTAAGCATTTTTACAAAGTAACTCAAACGTTGTAGTTTTACAATTGACAATTGTCAAAAAGTG
>PFUR01000045.1 GCA_002790195.1 Flavobacteriales bacterium CG_4_9_14_3_um_filter_40_17 | reverse complement strand
TTTCGGACAAACTTGCCAATTGCCGTCAGTCGCTCGCCATCCGGAAGTAATTTGCCACTTTTGTCCAAGCGATCGTTCATCGTTCTAAACTTGATGATGATAAAGATCTTACCTTTTTTTCCGGGCCGTTTTTGGAGAAAAAATGGCTTGCCGTTGTTGGAAAAAAGCAATCCAAGCCAAACAAATAGTAGCAAGGGACTCAGCAGAATTAATCCAAACAAAGCGGCAAAGAAATCAATAAGTGGCTTGAAGTAGAATTTATACATTTCGTGGTTTTGCTGATTTCATGTCTTTCTTCCGTTTTTAGCACGTTTTAGAATTGGCATAATCTAACTGAAACAAATTTACATAAACAGTAGGAATCGCAAAAGGATGGTTTCAACACTTAAATATCCGATGCGTTTGGTGCCCACTTGGTTTCTTCTACACCCAATTCTTTTCCCAAATAGCGCGCCAACACAAACAAGTAATCAGACAAACGATTGAGATAGCGGATGATGTTTGCATCACCGGAAGCGGTCTCGAAAAGTTTGCAAATACCGCGTTCAGCTCGGCGGCAAACACTGCGGGCTAAGTGGCAGGAGGAAATCGTCGGGTGTCCGCCGGGCAGTATAAAATGCGTCATTGCCGGCAATTCGCTGTCCATGCGGTCGATTTCATTTTCGAGTTTTTTTATTTCTAAATAATCCAGAACGGGAATTTTGGCAGCCAATTTTTGAGTTTTTTTCGACTCGTCCGGCTCAAACGCCAAATTCGACCCGATGACAAAAAGCTGGTGTTGTATATTGAGCAAAACCGACCTCAGGGGCTTGCTCTCTATTTGGTCTCTCAGCAAACCCACAAAGGAATTCAACTCGTCGACATTACCGTAACTTTCCACCCGCAGGTGGTGTTTGGCAACCCTTTTCCCGTTGAAGAGTGAGGTGTCTCCGGTGTCTCCGGTTTTGGTGTATATTTTCATTTGGATTTGTTTAATCGTTTTTCAACAAGCCCGAAAGCAAGCCCGAAAGGGTTTCAAACCCTTTCGGGGGTTACGTAGTTTAGGTATTGACAATCAACGGACAAAATTGCTGTAAAGCTAAAGACCTATTTAATCAACTCAAAACTTCGTTGGATAAACTTAGTCAATTCTTCGCCTTTCAGCAAATTTTGAGACAATCTTGCCAAATCAATTGCTTGTCTGACCAATCGTTCTTGTTTGGCTTTGGTTTTGGTTTCCGCTATGCTTGAGACCAACTCGTGGTTGGTGTTCACCACCAAATTGTACATTTCGGGCATGTTGCTCATGCCGAACATCCCGCCTCCGGTGGCGCTCATCTCTTTCATCCGGCGCATAAATTCAGGCTGCGTAATGATAAATGGCGCGGCTGTGCTGTCGAGGCTTTCGAGTTGAACAGTATAGTTTTTAGGCACTTGCGATTCGATGATTGGTTTGAGTGCCTCTTGTTCTTCTTGGCTCAGTTTTGAGGAGGTGTTTTCCTCTTTTTTGATGAGGTTGTCCAAATGGTCGGAATCTACCCGTGCGAAGGTCAATTTTTCGTTGGATGATTCTATTTTTTGTACAAAATGCGAATTGAGCGGAGAATCGAGCAGCAGAACGGTATAGCCTTTTTCTTGCGCTGCTTCGACATAACTGTGTTGTGTTTCGGCGTTGGAAGCATAGAGCAAAACGAGTTTGTCGTCTTTGTCTGTTTGCAGCGTTTTGGTGGCTTCTTTGAGTTCTTCTAAAGTATAATATTTGCCATCAACAGTAGGGTAGAGGGCGAAATTTTGTGCTTTTTCATAGAACTTGTCGTCGGTGAGCATGCCGTATTCGATGACCAACTTGATGTCGTTCCATTTTTGTTCGAAGTCTTCACGGGTCTCATTAAAGAGAGATTGGAGTTTGTCTGCCACTTTGCGGGTGATGTAGCCTGAGATTTTTTTCACGTTGCCGTCTGCCTGCAAATACGAGCGCGACACGTTGAGCGGGATGTCAGGCGAGTCGATGACCCCGCGCAGCATGGTCAGGAATTCTGGGACGATGCCTTCCACATTACTCGTCACAAAAACCTGATTTTGATAGAGTTGTATTCTGTCTTTTTGAATGTTGAGGTCTTGGCTCAGTTTCGGGAAATAAAGGATTCCAGTGAGGTTGAACGGGTAATCGACATTGAGGTGGATATTAAACAAAGGCTCTTCAAACTGCATCGGGTATAGCTCGCGATAAAATGATTTGTAGTCTTCGTCTTTTAATTCGGAAGGCTGTTTGGTCCATGCAGGGTTCGGGTTGTTGATGATGTTGTCAACCTTGATTTCTTCTTCTTTTGCCTCATCGCCTTCGCCGGTTTTTTTCATTTCAGTTTTTGTGCCGAATTTAATCGGGATGGGCATGAATTTGTTGTACTTCAACAAGAGTTCGCGAATGCGGCTTTCTTCCAAAAATTCTTCCGAATCTTCAGCTATATGCAGGATGATTTCCGTTCCGCGTTCGGTCTTTTCAGCCGGTTCGATGGTGTACTCGGGGCTACCGTCACAAACCCAACGGACGGCAGGTGCATCGGTAAATGATTTGGTGACGATTTCTACTTGTCTGGCAACCATAAAAGCGGAATAGAATCCCAAACCGAAATGCCCGATGATACCCGAATCTTTTGCTTTGTCTTTGTATTTGGACAAAAATTCTTCCGCACCCGAAAAAGCAATTTGGTTGATGTATTTTTCGACTTCCTCCTGTGTCATCCCGATTCCTTGATCGATGATGTGAAGCGTTTTATCTTCTTTATTGATTTTCACTTCGATTATTGGGCTGCCATATTCCACTTTGGCTTCGCCGATTTGTGTCAGATGCTTGATTTTGAGTGTGGCATCGGTGGCATTGGAAATTAATTCTCTTAAGAAAATTTCATGGTCAGAATAAAGAAATTTTTTGATCAGTGGGAAAATATTCTCGACCGCTACATTGATGTTTCCTGTGGACATAATTTTTTAAGTTTTAAATTGAATCGATTCCCTTTAATCAATTAAGATACCAATTCGGCGGGTGTGACAATTTGACATGGTTTCATTTTGGCGCGAAAGAATGTAAAAACGCTGCAATTTTTAAATTACACAGAATCCTTAACAGAATTGAAAGTGAGTTTTATAAACGCAAGAAGTTAACATAAAATTAACATAAAAATCAAACTTACCTTATTCTTTATCGGTAAATTTAAATGGTGTTAAATTTTATTAAAAATGAAGCGGGTCTTACACCAAATAGAATTTGCATTTTACCAACTAAGATAGATGCGCCCTCCGTGATTTCGATTAAGAAACAACATCAACTACCCCCAAATTTTTATTAATCTTAATTTAAAAATCATGAAAAATAAATTATTTACTTCAATTGTATTATTTTTTGCAGGAATTATACTCGTGAACGCTCAGAGTGATTATTATTACTATCAGGGTGAAAAGATTTTGTTGACTTTGGATAGAAGTCAAATATTTGTAATTGTTAATGAAAATTTTCAAAAATCTGAAATTGATAATAAATATTTTGAGGATTTTAATATCGAAGAAGAAAAAACTACTCTTAAGAAAGATAAATTTGTCACACTTAAATTTAAGGAAGTTCCAATTAATCAGAATTTCTTGTCTGAAATTGACAAATTAAAAAACACAACAAATATTAAAAATGTTTCTAAGTTTTTTAAGCGAGGAGATGGGTTGTCAATAAGCCATGCGTCAAATTTTTTCTTTGTGAAATTAAAAAAAATTGAAGATTACCAATTATTGTTGGATACATCGATTAAATACAATGTCAAAGTATTTAATCAGAATGAATTTATGCCATTATGGTATAAAATTTTAGTTCCTGAAAATGCTACAGAATCTTCTCTTAAACTCTCAAACATGTTTTTTGAAACAGGTATATTTGCAGACGTTGATCCTGCTTTTATGTTTGACTTTAACAATTCATGTGCAAATGACCTTAATTTTAATCTCCTTTGGGGTTTAAACAACAATTCTAATCCCAATATTGATATTAATATTTGCCAAGCTTGGGAGCTTTCTACAGGGGTAGGAGTAAAAGTTGCAGTATTAGATAATGGCATTGATAAAACGCACAATGATTTAAATGATAATATTTCTATTTTAAGTTATGATACTAAAACAGGGATGTCCCCTAGTGTGTTTGTTAGCAATCTAGTACATGGGACTCATATAGCAGGAACAATAGCAGCTGAAAGAAATAATAATTTACAGGTAGTTGGTATTGCTCCGAATTCTTCAATAATGAGTATAAGCAATGAATTAACTATATCTCCAACTATTTCAGAAGAATTAGCCAATGGTATAAGTTGGGCATGGCAGAACGGTGCTGATATCATAAATAACTCTTGGGGTGATCAAGGAGGAGTCTTTTTTGGGGATCTCCATAGTACTCTTTTAGAGGATGCAATCTTAAATGCTATTAATAACGGTAGAAACGGACTTGGCACCATTGTAGTGTTTGCAGCGGGGAATAAAGCACCCGCAATGGACTATCCCGCCACGTTTCACCCTGATATATTGACTGTTGGCTCTATAATGTCGGACGGTTCAAAATCAAGCTTTTCTGGTTTTGGTACACAACTAGACATTGTTGCACCTGGTAGTGGTATATACTCAACACTTCCTAATAACACGATTGGATCTTTAAGTGGAACATCTATGGCAGCACCTCATGTCTCAGGTATTGCTGCTTTAATTCTATCAGTAAATCCCAATTTAACAGGTAAAGAGGTTAGGGATATTATTGAGAAAACATCCCAAAAAATTAGCTCATTTAGTTATACTAATGTATCGGGCAGGCCAAACGGTACTTGGAACAGCCAAGTCGGCTATGGCCTTGTAGATGCATTTGCAGCGGTTGTAGAAGCTAATAAATTGGTGATAGAAGGTTCTGAACAGATTTGTATTGGAACTCCAGAGACATACACTTTAACTGGGAATATTCCGCAAGGTGCGGTAATTAATTGGGAATATCCCACCAACAGAATGTATATAATTTCTGGTCAGGGAACACCTACAATATCGTTTGGTGCTTTTACGCCCGGCACAAACCAGTTGATAAAAGCTACTGTTACATCAGCAGGTTCATCTGCGGTTTCGGAGAAAACAATCAATATACTTAGTAGTACTACGCCTGCGATACCAAAAACTGTTTTGGCTCCTGACAATCCTTTCAATCTTGTTTGTTGTGGTCAGACATATACTTTCAGACATTCTATTTGCAGCCAAAACTGCACAAACATCGAATGGGGGTTTAATATTATGTCTCAAGATCCCAATGATATATATTATTTTAATACAACAACTGGTGATATTACAGTTCAAAAGAACACATATTCTCCATTGGTACTTAGTACAAGAGCCCGAAATCTACCAGCTGGTTGTGGCAGTCCGTCCGGTTGGTCTAATAGCATAAGTAGATATTATGGTGTAGTGTCTTCAGCCTCGTCAACCCAGACAGTGCTTTCTTCCAATCAGGAATACGAGATAAGTAGTGATTTGCCTTTAAAAAAATATTTTATAACAAATGAAAATAACTTGTACATTGATTTTTTAAACTTATATGATTGGTTGTCATTTCGTTATGGAAATAAAAATCTTAGTGATAACGAAGTTCAAACTATTTTGAAAATGCTTTCAAATGAAGCAGTTTTTGAATCAGTAGATATAGAAATTTACAATTTTTCAGGGGCAAAGGTCTTTGAAAAAAAGAATATAAAAAGGACAAATGTTTTAAATCTTTCTCAACTTAAAAGCGGTATCCATTTTGTCAAGTTTTCATCTACGGGTATGTCCTTTTCCAAAAAAATTATAGTTAGTTAACATTAAATTATTAGTCATGAAGAATATTATTTTAATTATAAAAAATATGGTTTTTGCTTTTTGTTGTTTATACTCGCTTAGTGCTTGTTCGGGCGATGATAGTGGCAGTAAGGCTTGTGATGAAAACGTATTGATAGATGCGGTTTTTTTTGAGAATGGTCCAAGTATGTCATTGGGAATAACCAAAATGGAAATTAATCAAGATTGTTTGAAAATAAGTTTTAATTCGAGTGGTTGTAACGGAGACACTTGGATAGTCAAGCTGGTTGACTCAGGTGAAGTAACACAGACAACCCCTCCGCAAAGAACGCTAAGGTTATCTTTATCTTCAGAGGAAATTTGTGAAGCAATCGTTGAAAAAATAATTTCATTTGATTTGACTAGTATACAAATCCAAGGTAGCAACCAAGTATTGTTAAAGATATCCAATAATGATTCACAAATCCTCTATGAATATTGATCTAAAACTTTGAAAAAGTAAATCGTTGTGCAAATAGTCTTACACCTCAACTGTTTATTCTGTTAAGTTGGTAAAACCCCGATTTTGTTAAAACAAATTTCGGGGTTTATCTTTTATAAAGCACTCTACTGAAAAATATTCTCGACCGCTACGTTGATGTTAACTGTGGACATAATTTTTTAAGTTTTAAATTGAATCGATTCCCTTTAATCAATTAAGATACCATATTGATTTAAGTGTCATTTTGACACCTCAAGTTTTGGCAAAATTTATTTTAGAAAGCATAGAACGTTTAACTTATATTTAATAAAGTTAAACAAAATAACCTTATCTTTGCACGATAAAACATAACTGCCATGACTGCCACTAAGACTATTTCTTCCGAATCGATTATCTCAAAGTACATGAATCTGTTACTTTCCAAAGCGGAAAGACCTCGTTCAGTATATTCATTTTGTAAAGAATGTAAACTAAGTGAAGCAGATTTTTATGCGCATTTCGGTTCATTTAAGACACTGGAAAAGAAAATTTGGGTTGCTTTTTTCGAGCATACTTTTGCGGTGATACAGAAGAATCCGGATTTCGAAGGCTACGCATCCAAAGATAAATTGTTGACGTTCTACTACACCTTTTTTGAAATGTTGACTGCCAATCGCAGTTATGTTTTGTTTGTCTTGGAAGAACATCAAGCCGGCATGAAAACCCTGTCGCAACTGTCTGAGCTGCGCAAGAAAGTAGTTCATTTTGCCGAAGAATTAATCTTGGAAGACAACAGTACCAAACAGAACAAACTCACCCAACGCTCCGAGAAAATATTTTCAGAAGCCGCTTGGTTACAGACATTGTTTATACTCAGGTTTTGGTTGAAAGATGGCT
>PFUR01000074.1 GCA_002790195.1 Flavobacteriales bacterium CG_4_9_14_3_um_filter_40_17 | reverse complement strand
CAGAAACCGACAGCTAAAAGGAATATCAACACTTGGTTTTCTGTTCGGGATGCATAGCCTATCACAACACCTATCAAAAAACTTCCCAAAACATTGGCCAAAAAAGTCCCCCAAGGCAATATTGCTCCTGTATTGAGCCAACGGCCAAGCAAATAACGAAACACACTGCCCATTCCGCCACCCAAAAAAATTAAAAGAAAGTTTTTCATGAAATTTAAAATTAAACTGACAGCAAAGTTAAAAACTTAGCAGTACGCACCTCACGCTTACTTAAAAATAATTTCGGTATTATTCCCCTTTCATAAAAAGCTCTTCCTTGATGGAGATGATTCTTTTTTTGGCATAATCGGTCTGAAATTCCTGCTTGGTTTCAAATTTGTCTAAATAATTTTGATAATAACTAAGTTTGGTGTTGAAATCTTTGAAGTGCAAATCAACAATCAGACAAACTTTAAAAGCCAAAAAAGGATTACCACCGTCTTTATCTGTTGCCTTCTTAAAATAAATCAAAGCCTGATTGTACTTTTTCTGCTTTAAATAGATATCGCCAATGTCTTGGTATTCATCGGAAAAATTGTAATATCGAGCTTCTATAGATAGTTCGATGAGTTTAACGGCATAATCCGGAGCTTCCAATTCTTTATAAGCCAGCCCCATGTCATAAAGCACGTCGGCATCTTCTTCGTTGTATTGCAACAGTTTTTCATAGGTGCAAATTGCCAATTCGTATTGATTTGTTCCTATATAACACTCCGCCAAATCCTTGTAAATGAAAAGCGATGCTTGATTCATTCCAATAAGCCGATTGTACTGTTCGATGGCGGAATAATAATTTTTATCAAAGAAATGTGATTGTGTTTTGATGTTGATTAAATCCGGTGCGTTTGGCGACAATAATAAACCTTTGTCGACATACGCAAGTGCCGAATCGGCTTTGAGGAACATCAAGTTGGTCTTTCCGATTTGATAGATTGCCTTGATGTAAGTCGTGTCGATTTGGTATGCTTTTTTGAATAACCTTTGCGACTCAACCAGGTTTTCCGTCGTGTTTATCAATCCAAATTCGTAATAATACTGCGGATTCAAACTGTCTTTTTTTATTAATTCCCGAAACAATGAATCGGCTTTTTGTATCTGATTCCGATTGAAGTATATTTTTCCTAACTCAAACAGCGCAACTTGTGCTTGCGGGTTTGCAGCAACAATATTCTCGTACTTTTCAACTGCTTTGTCCTGATTTCCCAAAGCCAAATATGCCCGTGCAATCTGCAAACTTGCATGTGCGGCATTTTCCCGTTCATAAAATGAAATTGCCTTTGAATAGTTTCCCAACCGGTACAAACTATCTGCAATAACCGAAGCCGAAGTTTGGGCTTCGGCTTGCAGGGCAATCGCTAATAAAATATAAATGAGGGCTTTTTTCATTCATTGAAAGATAATAAATTTTCCGCCTTTTATTATTGTAGTACAAAATTAACCGGAATAGAAAAAGGGACTTTTACCGGCCTTCCTTTTTGTTTGCCGGGCTGCATTTGCGGAAGAGATTGAACAATACGTCTGACTTCATCTTCCAATTGTTTGTCCGGACCTCTCAATCTTATATTCTCAATTGCCCCAACTTCATTGATGGTAAACTGAACATATACTTTCCCCTGAATTCCTTTTTCCTGTGCTTCGGCAGGATATTGAAAATGCGTGCGGACGTGCTCGTTCATCTTATCCTGAAAACAGTTCCTGCGCTCTTCTGCGGAAACATTTTCGCAGCCTGGAAAAACCGGGACTTCGTCGATGACGGCAAAGGGTACTTCATCTTTACCGATATAATCTTTCATCCCTTTTTTAACAGCTATGGCTTCATACAATTTAAACAAACGATTGTAATCATCATTGGTTATAGAATCCTTAGATTGGATGGTTTGTTTGAGCGATTCGATTTGTTCATTTAGTGTCTGTTTTTTCTCCTGACAAGACACATAAAATAACATGGCGAAAACAGCCGGGATGAGCAGGGCAAACTTGACGCGTTTGACACCCGCAGAATGATTTTTGTTTAACATGGCGATTCTTTTTTTGATTAAGGATTGTTTGAAAAACTGATTGACAAAAGAAAATTTCTCGGTACGGAAAATTTGTTGCAAAAGGAATTCGTATTGTTGCATTCGATTGTCTTTCGCAGTTTCTTCATCGGCGATAAATTCGTGTAACTCACTGATTTTCTGTTGAAAAACATACACCAACGGGTTGAACCAAAACAAGATGCGCAGGCATTCAAAAAATACCAAGTCGAAGCTGTGTTTTTGTCGGATGTGAACCATCTCGTGCCGAATAATGTGTTCCTTGTTTGACCCATTGATGTTTTGACCGATAAAAATATATCGAAAAAATGAAAAAGCAGCCTTGTCTTCTATCAATAGCACTTCAATATACCCTACTTTTTTCTGCTGCTTGTTTTGCTGAATCAAACGATAAATCTTCATCAGTTTATACACAAACCAACCCAGTGCTATCAGACAACCTATCTCCATAACATTTAATGGGTAGAAATAATTAACCTCTGTTTCTGCTATCTTATTTGTGACACCTACGACTACTTCTTGAAGTTTAATGACATCGCTTTTTTGCACAGATTCCCGAATAAAATCAAATTGAATAAAAGGAATTACCAGCGACAACAATGGCATCGCGAGCAGATAGATTCTGTTGAGGTTGTAGAAAGTTTCTTTTTTGAGAAACACATCATACACCAACAAAAAAATGAGTTGAAAAACCAGCGTTTGCAAAAGATAGTGTATCATGGCTTTTTATTTTTATCGTTGATTTCTTTAAGAATTTCTTCAAGTTCCTGTATGCTGATGTCATTTTTTTTCATAAAAAAAGAAACCATACTTTTGAATGAACCCTGAAAATAATTGTCCACCAATTTTCCCATTGATTGATGCGAATAATCCGATTTTTTCACTAAAGGAAAATAATTGTACCCCTTCCCGACCACTTCATGATCCACAAACCCTTTGGATTCGAGAATGCGCACGATTGTAGAAACCGTGTTGTAAGCCGGCTTGGGCTCCGGCATTTGCTCGATAATGGCTGCCACATTGGTTTTTTCGAGTTTCCAAAGTAGTTGCATCACTTCTTCTTCGGCTTTGGTGAGTTGTCTCATTTTAACTAATTTTATAGTTTATTAAAACAAATGTAAACTATTATTTTAGTTTAAACAAATTTTTATCGATTATTTTAATTTGAAGTATCGGACAAATATCTATTAGAAATGATTTCTATCGAATTTTCGAGAGATCGGAAGTGAAAATTGAAAATAGAAATAAATTTTTCAGAACTGTACTTTGCTATTTTATTAGACGATTTGATGCTGACCGAAAATAGCAGCCTGTCTTTACCGGTAACGAGGTGGCGCAACCAATCGATTGGCAACAAAAGGCGGAGCATCCAAGTTTTTGCTTCGACCGTAGGTTGATTTTTGCATAGATAGTATGCAATATGTTGCATGATGGTTTTAAAATCTAAATTTTCGGCAGAAAGCACAAACCTCTCGTTGTAAACATCGCTCTCCATCAATTGGATCATCGCCTCAACCACATCTTCTACATCCACAAAACCCACCGTGCCTCCCGGATAAAATGACAATCCTTCAAATATTTTTGAAAATAACTTCCCGCTGCCCGATTTCCAAAATCCTGCACCTAAAACCACGCTTGGATTTACAATCACAACTGGCAATCCCTCCTGAGAAGCACGCCAAACTTCAATTTCCGCTCCATATTTGGTAATACCGTACACGTGGTTGTCCGCTTCCGGATTCCACAAAGTTTTTTCATCAATCGGAGTTCCATTTGTCGTTTCGCCCAAAGTTGCTACTGAGCTGACATGGCAAAATTTTTCAACTCCGAATTTAAGACTCAAATTGACCATGTTAGCCGTTCCTTCGATGTTTACCTTTTTGAGCTCGTCAAACCGGCTATCATCAAAACTCACGATAGCTGCAACGTGATAAACTTGTGTGACCCCTTCAAAAGCAGCTTCAAGCAAAGGAATATCGTTTATATCAGCCTCTACCCAATCGATTAAATCTAATAAATCGCATGGGTATTTTTCAAAATAAGAAAACACCCGTCTGACTGCTTCAATCTTCGTCCGATTTCTGAAAATAGCCCGGACTTTGTTACCCTTTTTTGTCAAAGCATACAATAGATGTGATCCGATAAACCCTGTCCCTCCCGTTATTAAAATCATATTGAATACATGTCTTTTAAAAAATATCCAACCTAAAAATCTGGTCTTTACCTTTGGAAACTTTCTTAATTTATAATCATCCCATCGAAAGGAATTACCGTAAAATATCCTTTTCCCCTGAAATATTCCGGACTGTCCACCCCTCCTGCCGCAAGCACAAAATCACCACCCCAAGCGCCGAGGCTTTTTATTGCTCCGGTATAATCTGAAAAATACAACTCTTTTACTTTGGGCAATTTAATGACGGATGCTATCAAATTTTCATGTTTTTCCATCCATTCGGAAAATTCTTTCAAAGTACTCGATTCTACTATTTTATTGGTGATTTCGGTCACCTCTTGTACAAGGTTCTTTTTGTTTGGCAAGGAGCGATAATGCTGAATTCCCTCCCGGCTGTTTTGTTTTCGGTTGAGATGGACGAAAAACAGATTATTTGAAAAAGGAGGATTGAAATTTGCCCAAGATACGCTTGGTTTTCCTTTCGTAAGTTTATACAAAACAGGTCGTTGGCTTCCTGCGCACGCAATATCATAGCCGCTTCCGCCAAAACTTGATTCCAATAACAAATAAGGGTTTACCTCTGTCCACTGTGCAATGTTGTGAATCAAGGTGGAGGATGACCCCAATCCCCAACTTCTAGGGAAATCTAACTTTGTAACCACTTCAAAACCGCTATTATGATTGAAAAAACCGGGATTTAACTTGGCAACAGCGCGGAAAAGATTGCGCAATGGTTTTTCATACGCATCCATACTTGGCTTTTCATCATTCAACAAATCGGCTATCGCTATTCTGGTTTCAAACCAAATCTGATTGTAGTTATCATAACTTATCCAAACCAATTCGGGTTTTTTCAGTTTTTTCACCTCCATTGACTGCCCAAACTTCGTGGGCAGTGCCAAAGCTAATGCACCATCCAATACCGCATATTCACCGGTTATCAAGAGTTTTCCGTTGCTGTGAAAAGTCATCAATGAAACTACCTAATTAATTTTTAAAATATTGGTTACCCTGACTTGAGCCAACTGTTCTTCTACCGCTGCGAAAGTCACTGTGTGGTTTTTGAAATAGTCTATCATTTGTCCTTTCTCTGCCTCGTTGGCATTGAACTGATTGAGTATGTTCAGCAAATGCATTTTCATGTGGCCTTTTTGTATCCCGGAAGTTATCAAGGCATTTATTGCGGCAAAATTTTGCGCCAATCCGGCGACGGCTGCTAACTCCATCAATTTTTCAGCACTCGGATTACCCAGAATTTCATGAGCCAATTTCACCAACGGATGCAACTGTGTCAGTCCACCTACCGTACCCAAAGCCAAGGGTATTTCTATCCAAAACCGGAATATTTCTCCTTCAATCGCGGCATGGGTCAAGCTTTTGTAGTGTCCATCGCGAGCCGCAAAAGCATGTACGCATGCTTCTATTGCCCTGAAATCGTTGCCTGTTGCCAATACCAGCGCATCGACTCCATTCATAATTCCTTTGTTGTGCGTGACGGCTCTGTTTGGAGCCACCTCAGCTATCCGAACCGCCCGTAAAAATTTTCGTGCATATTCTTGAGGCAAAAGTGCCTCTTCTTCGTTCAACGCCGAAACCGGGCAAGACACCTCTGCCCTAACCAAACACTCGGGAGCATAATTGGACAAAATGCTCATCACAATCTGCACATCTCGTTCTGCTTCCGTAAACAAATCAAACGAGCGTGCAGACTCTCGGAAAGTTTTGGCAAACTGTTCCAAACAAGAATTTATAAAATTTGCACCCATCGCATCGCAGGTATCGAAGGTTGCCGACAACTGGAAATAATCCTCTAAATCGCTGGTTTTATCGACCAAAACAACATCTAAAACACCGCCACCGCGTTTTTTCATTTTCTGAGTAAGTGGCTCTACATCCGAGATTAATTTGGGTTTGACCTGTTCAAAAAACTGAAATAATTTCTCCGCATCGCCGTGATACATAAAATGTACTTGCCCATTTTTTACCATTGATAAAACTTCCGCTTTAAATCCGCCCCGGGGAAGCCAAAACTTTGCCGAACGAGCTGCTGCCGCCACCACCGAACTTTCTTCGATGACCATCGGCACAGCGTATAAGTGATTGTTTATCAAAAAATTCGGAGCAATACCAAAAGGCATATAGAAATTGCTCAGTGTGTTTTCGATAAACTCGTCATGCAACTTTTGCAGTTTTTCGTCGTTGTTCCAATAGGTTTGAAGCAACTGAATACCTTGGCGGGAATCTTTGAAGTAGTGCATTGCCAACCAGGCAATCTTTTCGTCCTTCGCCAGCTTTGAGAATTTTTCTACGGGATTGACTGTCATTTTTTTCATCCAAACCACAAAGATAAGTTGTTTGGGGATATAAAGAAAATGATTGATTTTTGCTATTTCAAC
>PFUR01000024.1:6907-14452 GCA_002790195.1 Flavobacteriales bacterium CG_4_9_14_3_um_filter_40_17 | reverse complement strand
TTAAACAATAACCAAAACACTTTTATCGGTTACCGGGCAGGGAAAGCCAACACCACCGGATTCTACAACACCGCCAACGGGTGGCAAGCCCTGGCTACCAACACCACAGGGATTGCCAACACCGCCAACGGGTGGCAAGCCCTCTTATTAAACACCACAGGAAAAAACAACACCGCTAACGGGAGGAGTGCCCTCTTATCCAACACCACAGGAAACAACAACACAGCACTTGGTAGTCGTGCATTATCTGATGTAAATACAGGTTCAAATAACATAGGAATTGGGTTTGAGGCTCAAGTACCAACTGCTACCGCTGACAACCAAGTTCGCATAGGAAACAATTTAATTACATACGCAGGCGTACAAGTGGCGTGGACTATTACATCAGATAGGCGTTGGAAAGAAAATATTCAACCTTCTAATTTGGGTTTAAATTTTATTAACGATTTAAACCCCGTTTTCTATACCCGTAAAAATGATGAAACTAAAAAAGTAGAATACGGCATCATTGCACAGGAATTAGAAGCTACTTTAATTAAATTTGGAGCCAATACCAACAACGGCATTATTACCAAAGACGATGAAGGTATGTACAGTGTGCGATACAACGATTTGTTAGCTCCAATGATAAAAGCCATTCAAGAATTGAAAGTAGAAAATAATGCTTTGAAAACAGCAAATTCTACAATGAAAGCTGAAACCCAATTAAAAATAGAAGCGTTGGTTTCACGATTAAACAGTTTAGAGAGCAGGCTCAATCAATAACAGTGTTATTTAAAAACATTAGTGCCAGATAAAGATTTTTTAAAAGCGGGATTTCCAAAGTTGGATTTCCCGCTTATTTTATAGCTCTTGATTTTACCAAGAATCGAGATTTTTGAAATGGGGTCAACAAAGTAACCGGACTTTAGAGGCAGGCAGTTAATAACCAAAATTATGACCGGTTTGCGTATTCAGAAGGAGAACAATCATACATTTCTTTAAAACATTTACTGAAGTAAGCATGGTCGTTAAAGCCGACAGTATAACCAATCTGAGAAATATTAGCATCTGATTCTTTTAATAATTGCGCAGCCAATTTAAGACGTTCCGAACGAATAAATGCAGAAGCGGATAATCCTGTTAAAGCCTTTAATTTTCTGTGTAGTTGCATTCTACTCATTCCTACGGCTTTGCAAAAGCCATCAATGTAAAAGGAAGATTCCGTTAATCGTCCATCTAAAATGGATTGTACGCGTTTCAAAAAAAGTTCGTCCGTAGAATTGATGTGAATATCTTGAGGTATTAAAATAACTTCTTGACGATAGTGTGCTTGTAATTTCTTTCGGCTTTCAATTAGTTTTTCTACCCAGAGCCGTAACACATCATCACTAAAAGGTTTCGTAATATAAGCATCCGCACCCGTTTCTATCCCTTCTATTTCATTTTCTTCACCTGCTTTTGCTGTTAGCAACAGAATGGGTATATGGCTGGTGCGTTCGTCTGTCTTGAGGGTGCTGCACAATTCTATTCCATCAACAATAGGCATCATAATATCACTGATGATTATGTCCGGGATATGTGTTATGGCTAGTTCAATACCTTCTTCGCCGTTTTTTGCTAATACTATTTCATAAGTATCCTTAAACAAATTGCCTACATAAGCCCGAATATCTGCATTGTCATCTGCCAATAATAGGATAGGGCGCTCCTCGTTATTGTTGTTTTCGATATATTTTAAATCTTCTTTTTCATAGGTAATTGCAGATGTTGTTTGATGAGCACATTGGGGTTCGGTTAAATCATTTTGATTATTCGTTATCTCATTTTCTTTGAAAGCAGCTTTATTAACAGGCAGTATAACACTGAAAGTTGTCCACGCTGAGGTGCTTTTTACGTGAATGGTTCCTTTGTGTAGGGCTACCAATTCTTTTACCAAAGCCAACCCAACTCCAACTCCTTGATTATTAATGCTTACTTGATAGAATCGTTCAAAAACTTTATCTATTTCTTCGACAGTTAGCCCTTTTCCAGTATTTTTTACTTCAACATACAAGAATTTATCCTTCACAGAAACAGTAAAAACGATGCTTCCCTTCATTGGCGTATATTTTATTGCATTGGAAAGTAGATTAACAACAATTTTATCTAAAACACTTTTGTCGAACCAAGTATTAATTTGGGAAGGGGTTATGGTTATTTTATAGTCTATTTTTTTTTGAATAGCAGAAAATGTAAAACCATCTGCTACCGCACCCATAAATGAGCCTATATTTTCTTGGCTCACAGCCAATTTAAAACCGCAGGATTCAAATTTTGAAATATCCAACAGTTGGTCAACCAACGTAAGTAAACGGTTTGCATTGCGCTGCATCATTTCTAAATTACTTCGCTCGTCATGGCTAATATCTTTTTCTTTTAATAGCTTTTGAATAGGTCCCGAAATAAGTGTGATAGGTGTAAGGAATTCGTGCGAAATATTTGCAAAGAAGTTTGATTTTGCTTTATCTAACTCTTTTAATTTTCGGGTGGTTTTTTGCCTATTCCGATACAAAAAGAAGAAAAATAATCCCACAATTGAAGCAATGCTAATTCCGGTGATAAATAAATTACGTTGGTTTATTTTTTGTTGTGTAGCCAACTCATTTTCTGTTTTTAATAGTGCTATTTGGCCTTCTTTTTTTTGGGTTTGATATTTTTTTTCAAGCTCCATGGCTTGGATTGTGTTTTCATTATCGTAGATGGTGTCTTTTAATAAAAGTGCTTTATACATATTGGTAAAAGCATTTTTATAATCGCCTTTTTGCTCATATATGTATGCGTAATCTTTATATAAATCTTTTTTCCTTTTAGCTGTTCTAAACCCAATTTTATTAAAAATTGCTAATGCAGAATCTAAATAAATTAAACCTCTTTCGGGTTGTTTTAGTTGTCTGAATAAAACACCAAAACTGTAATAAGCCTCTCCAATACTTATTGTGTCGCCTGTTTTTTTTATATGTTGTAATCGTTCATTGTAATAATGCCTGGCAGCTTTATAATTCTTGGAAGCTATCTCAACAGATGCCAACGTGTTGTATGCTTTTGATAAAAAAGTATAATTATTCTTTGACTTGAAATATGGGATTATTTCATGAATATACATTTTTGCTGTATCTAAATTTTCTTTTGGAGCTACTTCCTGAGAAAGGAAGCCGTGCCATTCGGCAAGATGATATTTGGCTTCATTAATAAACTCTGTATTATGATGCTTTTTTGCTAAATTTTGTGCCTCTAAAATGTACTTTTTTGCTTGCATTACACCTTCCATTGTAAAAGTAAACTTTGAAATTTCGGATCTATAAATTTTAGCCATAAAAGAAGCTTCATTCAATACGTTATCTTTGGCATATAAAGAATCAATTTTATTGAGATACAAGATAGCTAAATTGTCTTTTTTTTGATAATAATACAATTCTGCTAATTGAATATATATTTCTTCTAAAAGAGCATAGTTGGCGGTATTAGCAATGTAATTCAGGCTTTTAAGAGCGTATTCTACACTTAAATTTTTGTCGGAAATCGTATGTATTTTAGAAAGAGAAAGGGCTACAACTGCTTTTTCTTTGTTTGTTTTTGAGGCGTTAAACAAAACATTCAATGAATCAATTTTGGATTGATTTTGCCCAAAAGAAATTAGACATATAAGAAAAAAAAGGAAAAATAAATAATTTTTCATATGTGCTTTTTTGATGGTTAATATGTCGTGTTTTCATGTACTCAAATTAATTTTCTCGTCTTTTAAAACAGATTAAGATAATATAGGGTTTGCTGAAAAAGATTTTTAAAAATTTCAAAGAAATTACGTTTGGGTTAGACCTTTCAAAATTATTGCTGTAAAATTCATTAAAAAACAGCCAATAAAAAAAGCTAAATAAATAATCCTTAGCCATCTTTATAATATTCATCACAAATATAGTTGCAGCATTCCGGGATTCGCCAGTATTTTACAATTTTGACATAATGTTATTGTCTTTTAAAAATTTACGCTTCTCCCTGTGCTTATAAATCTCATCCGTTTGAACCAATTCCGGATAATGCCCGTTTAGTTTTTTGTAGTTTTCGAGTTGCTCAACCATACGTTTTTTCATGGATTTGCTTGGCACTTTGCAAGGTAAAAAAAAAATATAATTTTAATCCTGCTAAGATAAATAATCTTTCCAATAGGCTTGTCAAGCTTAGAGCAAACAAATGACACTTTTTTTAAAAACAAAATGAAATTTAAACAAAAATCCTGTCTGCGTTTGTACAAACAGGATTCGTTGCAACGATTATTTCTGCTAAACCAATTGAGCGAAATGAAACGCGGTGCTTTTATTTGGCAATTACCAATTTTTTCATCACACTTTGGCTGTTGCTGTCTGTGATATTGACCAAATAAACTCCGTTAGACAAGCTGCTGACATCCACCGCCTGCTTGGCTTGAACGGCTTTGGCAGGCATCACGATCCTTCCCATCAAATCGATGATGCTGACTTTTGGATTTTGAAAAGCCTGCGCTGAAAAAGTTAAATAAAAAGAATCTGAAACCGGGTTTGGATAGAGTTTTAGAGAAACATTGTCCAGCGTGTTTTCGTTGGTTGATAAGGTTGGCTCCAAAGCGCCTTTATATAGAATTTTGGTAATAGAACCCGGATTGGTAGCTGAAGTGTTGTCTGTGACTATGTAAAAAGACACGCCATTTGGAGACACAACCACTTGTCTAAAACGATCTCCCAAAGGTACTTGATACCAATTGACTAAGTTATTGGATCCTCCATCAATAGTCAATCCGTCTGAGGTGAGTTTACCTCGATAGATGATGTTAAATTTTAAAGCAGGTATAAGTACATTATCTCCCCATCCCAATATTTTTTTCTCTGTATTTTCATACAGGCCTAATCCGGCTGGCGCGATGGTTGGCCACGTGGCATTTCCTCCGGTAGGAATGGTGGCGCTACTTGTGAACATCGTGCTGATGGGTGGGACAAAATCGACGGGGACTGTTGGAAAAGACTGAAATTCTGTTTGTGTTGCTTGTGCCGTAGATAAAGTGCCTCCGCAAGTTGTTGTCAAAGAATTGTTGGTGTATTCATATCCCAAATTATCATAAAATCCGGCTATATTGGGCCAGCCGTAATCTTTGGCTGCTACCATTATGTTAAGTTCGTCATCCACCTTGTCACCATGCTCGGTTGAATAAATGATGCCTGCCGAAGAAATTTGAAGGCCTTGCATGTTTCTGTGTCCATAATTGAATACCCGGCTTTTGACACCTCCCAAAGTTGGGTTGTCACTTGGCACTGTCCCATCCAAATTCATACGCAACAATTTTCCGGGATAGTTGTTGAAATCATCTGGAAAAGTGGGTAATACGCGTGCCAAGATGGGTAAACAATTTCGCGCAAATTGGTTGTTTCCTTGGTCGCCGATGGTGTAATACAATTTCAGGTCGGAGCCGATGGCCAATTTACCCGAGTTATGGTCGTTGCTGGCGGGAAGACCCTCTAAAATAGCTCCGTTTGCATTTAAAGAAGTATCTTCGGTAAGCGTCCCCGTTGCATTGTTATAAAGCAACCGAACAATGCGTAAACGCCTGCCTGACTCTAAACCGTTGGTTGAATAGGTATATGACGCATACACAAAATTGTTAACAGTAGTAGCCGGATTGGCATACAAGTCCGGATGTGCTACGATACCCAAAACACCGTCTTGCCCTGCGTTGGTGAATACTTTAGTACCAAAATTAATCATTGTAGTCTTGTTAGCTCCTGTGGTGTCGATCCTCACAATTCTTTTGCCTCCGGTTATTCCGGAAACATCGTCTCTTCGCTCGGTAATCCAAAGCCTGTTGTCAGGCCCGTAAATCATTTCATAGGGTCTTTCAACAGTGTTGTTTCCTGTAATCTTCGTTACTACCCAGTTGGCAGCATTGGTTGTTTCCTGCCCAAAAGCAAAAACGCAACAGCATAAAAAAGTAATTGTCAGTAAGAATTGTTTCATAAAAAATAGTATTAAGTTAAAGTTAGTCTTTGATTATTTTTTTGGCAATCTGTTGGCTTTCAATTTCAATGTTAAAAATATAGACACCTCTGGTCAGGCTTACCGGCAGCGAGACCGTGCTTTGGTTTGTGTCCACGTCTGTCTGATAGACCAATTGGCCCAACATGTTGTAGCCTTTTACAGCACCTATCTGTTCGCCTTTCGGGTTGTTGATAATCAACTCATTGGTGCTGTTGGCAAACAAGATTCTTCCATCATCGAGCAGGGTGTTGTCGTCTGTGGAAAGGGTTTGGTTGGTGCCAAAAGTGATTTGATAGCGATCGGTAAAAACGCCCGTAGCCAAGTTTTCGGTGAAAGGTTCTTCTTTCAGGTTGTGATAGGTAAATGCCGCCCCGTTCCAAACCCGCAAATAAATGGGTTGGCTGTCAAGGATGTTTTCGGTGTTGGCAAGTTCTATCTTCACTTGTCCGGCATTGGTGATGACTGTTTCCATCGGGATAACTGTTTGCTCATCAAAGGGCGGAACAGCCTGAATAATATAATCCTTGTTGTTTATCTTCCAATACAAATCGTTGGGTGCTTTGTCTATCATCAAGGCATCGTAACCTCTGTCTTCTCCCGCTGTGGCTTTGTCTGTAAAAGCAACCAATACCTGCCTTCTGAATTTTTCCGGTGTGATAAAATTAATCCAAACTCTTCTTAAAGTATCTGTTACCGCTTGTTGGCCTGCTTTGCGAACCAATAGTCCGTCCAGATTTTCAACGGCTGTTTGGGTTGCCTGTGTTTGAGTAGTTTGTGCTGTGTCCAAGCCTAAAGCAGCTATTTCTCTCCCTTTGGGAGCTTCCGTGAAGACGGAATTCCCGGAGCCTTCCGTCGCAAACGTGCGCTGCGAGTTCTTGAAAACCACATTGCCACCATCGACATCTGCCGTGACAAAAAATCCTTGGCCGACAGGGATAAATTGTGTAGGCGTTTTACTACCGCCCGGGCTGAGCGGATTTGGTAAATCGGGATGTTGAAGCGCAATCACTCCACCGGCTTTGGTATAAACCGCATATCCGCCTTCGTATTCTTTTAGTAAGTGAGTCCCGCCACCAAAATGTTCCCAAAAATAGAGCGTACCATCGATGGAATTGTTGGCAGGCAAAGAAACACCTATGTTGTCATCTATAAACTTGTTGGCGTCCAACGCAGAGCCGTATGGATTGCCGACCAACACTTGATTGCCGGTCGATAAGGCTACAGAAATATCTCCATTGTTTGGCTTGCCTTCAAAAATATATTCGTATTGATCGATCACCGTTCCTGTGCCCGGTCCTTTCATGGTAAAACCTAACCCAGCCTTTACATTATCTGTCGGTGCAATTTGTGCCCAATTCGTGATGTCGCTTGCTCCCTGATTGTCAAAAATATAAAACCATCGCGATGCCAAGGTAATTGGCGTGGTCTGGGTTGCAGGCGGATTTAACGTAAATGAATATTGCACATTGCCCCCCGTGGCTTTCAACATACCCGAAAGCATATCACCTAAGTTGTTGGATACCG
>PFUR01000024.1:0-6896 GCA_002790195.1 Flavobacteriales bacterium CG_4_9_14_3_um_filter_40_17 | reverse complement strand
TGGGATTCACCCAACAGATCAATCGATCCATCGAGTTTTAAATACCAATCGTTTTTTAATTCGGAATCGTTGTCCACCGTGATGGTCACGCCCGGACGGACAATCAAGCCCAAATCGCCGTCTGAAGCCGTCATGTTGATATCGTGCCATACATCGACAATAGACCAATCGTTGGTGGTAGCATCGGTTCCTAGTACACCATTTGCAACATCTGCGACCGCTGTAGCCAAATTTCCGGATTGCTTAGTTATAAAAGGCATCGGGGCGGTTTGTCTGCGGATGGTTTTGACGTTGAATATTTTTGCACCCGTACCTAAATCTATCGCCGGTGTCGTCAAATCGTCGGCGATGTCGTCTTTGTAAGTATCCATGCGGAAGTAGCGAAGCAAGTTGGCGGCAGTCAGACCCGGAATGTCTATCGGGATAATAGTTCCTTGCAGGTTAGAACCGTTGATAAACATTTCTTGGTAAACCATTTTTTGAATCTGTGCAGTAGTCAAGGCAATATTAAACACACGTGCTTCGTCTATGGAGCCTTTAAAGTAATTAACTCCTAAAGGTAAGGGGTTTCTCCCAATTCTAAAAATATTATTTGCAGTTGAATTAATAACTCCGCTTACTGCTAGTGAACCCACCAAAACGCCATTCATATAAATCTTTGCCAATGAATTTGAACCATCAAAAACGGCTGCAACATGAGTCCATGTATTTAGCGGAATGGTAATTCCTGAATTTGAGTTAAAATTTGTTCCGTTTACGTTTAAGCGAAGCCTATTTGTGTTAATTATGGAAAAAATAAAATTCTCTTCACCCATAATAACCGGATTTTGAGATGCATCTGTAGGTTTTACCCAAGCCATTATGGTAGCTCCTACCAGTCCTTGAGTCAAGTCTTGTGCTACTTCTATATAATCATTACGCCCATCAAATTCAATATAGAGCGGTTCATTCAAATCGCGAGGCGAACCAAACACCAAAGTACTCGTGTCAAAAGCGTCCAAGATACCGTCCCTGTCCACATCTGTGCTGCCGTTGATGATACCGTCATTATCGGTATCTAAAGCTGCATGCAATTCATTGGCAAGATCAAAAATACCATCGTTGTTAGAATCTACTTCCATGTAATCGTACAACGGAATGTTTCCGAGTGTACCGGGATAGGTATCGCCGTCTGAGTTAATCGGCAAAGGCTGGCCGAGGTTGCCAAAGCCCACAAAAAAGTCAAAAATATCCAAGATGCCATCATCGTCTGAATCGCCCCCATCGCCCATGCCATCGCCATTGACATCGCCATCGCCGTAGCCGGCTTCGTCCACGTCAAACAGGCCGTCGTTGTCGCTGTCTAAATCAAATTGGTCTAAGATGCCGTCGCTGTCTGTGCTGATGATGTTGAATCCTACCACAAAAGGGTCGATGGAATCGTGCAAACCATTTCCGTTGGCATCAGCCCAGGGGCCAAGCGCTACCAAATCCATCGTGGCTTTTCCACCACTCAACTGTCCAAAACCAACTTCCGTAATATCCGGAATACCGTCGTTATCTGCATCGAGGTCAAAAACATCCGGCGTGATGTCGTTGTCCGAATTACAAAAAGTTTGTTTGATGACAATGTCATCCAATGCCAAGTCGTTACCTAAACCACCCGGCGTGTTGTTGATGAATATCACCACAAATTCGGTAACGTTCCCTAAGGTGATGTTGGCAGTGAAGTTATGCCAATCGGTAGGCTGGTCACTACCAATTGAACTTGGCGCGATATCGCCTGTGGAAATAGAGGTAATCAAATTGTTGGACAAATCCCTAAACTCAATTAAAACATTGGGTCTTAACCTGTTTGCAATATCCGGTGCATCATCTCTGTCTAAGTTGATTGCCCAAAAATCGTAAGTGATGGGCAAGTTTGGAAATGCTCCCGTGATGGTTGAGCGATAAAACTCTCCCGGTGCAATCGCCGCATTAAAAAGCGCCATTTTACCGTTCACATCTCCTGTATGGTCGCCACCCCTATACCAAAATTGATTCGCCCAAGAAGCTATTTGTGCAGAATTAAAAACGGTGTATTCGCCATCATTTAAATCCGTGCCTAAATTTCCCGATAAACAACCGCCTGCCAATCCGTCTTCGTAGCAATAAGTTGTAGAAGCCGTTGGTATATTGGCATTGATTTGTGTCCTTCCTGTTCCGGCTCCAAAAGTTTCGTTGATAAAAACCTTTTGAATAGTATTTGAAACCGGATTGGCGGCACAATTGTCTTGCTCGATGGTGTCAGGAATACCATCGTTGTCATCGTCTATGTCGATGTCGTTGGTGACACCGTCTCCGTCTGTGTCAATAAAAGTTTGCAGGCCAACCCCGCCAATTGTAAAATTGTAGGGGTTTTCGTCGGTGTCATCGCTATTGATTAAAATAATTGCACTTTTTGCCCCAATCGATGTGGGTGCAAAAGTAACCTGAAAGGTCGTGGAACTTCCACCACTTAGGGTGGCTGTGGCAGGTTGTGCCGTAATGGTAAAATCGGAGTCCCCGAGAATAGTCACGTTGGGTGCCCCTGTAAGATTTAGCAGGTTGACACCATCGTTTTTGATAGTGAATGTACGGACAACCGTTCCGAAGTTAATCTGCGTAGAACCAAAATCTGTCCCATTGGAGGCAGAAGGTGTGATTGAACCATCTGTAATGGTATTGTTAAATCCCTGAACATCAATCTCATTCACACCGTTGATGAGGCCTGTGAGTTTGATGTCATCCACATAATAGAAATCTGTTGTGTTGTTTAAACCACTGAGTTCATCAAAACGAATCCGAACCCTTATTTGAGTAGCTGCCGGAAAGAGGCTTGAAATATCCAAAACAAACGGATTGGCGGCTTGCGTGATTCCGGATACGGTGCCACCAAAATTAAAACTGTCCGTAGCCGTGCTGGCATCCCCCGCTACAAGTTTGTACGAATTAGGATAAGTTGAACCATTATCAAAAGACAGGTCTAACCATAAGTTTTCACTTGCGTCCGGTGTTCCGTCTGAAGAGTATGCCACAGAAAGTTTGATGCTTGAAAAACCCACAAAAGACTGGTTGTTCGTAACAATATTCGGGTCTGAATTGCCATTGTTCGACCCACGCAATCTGGATGAGTTCGGCGAACTTACAGAGCGGCTTGTATTGTTTTGTATTTGGCCTCCACTGCCCGGGTTGTTTGTAACATTCCAATTATCAGCGCCAGTAGCGTCAAATCCCTGATTTTTAATCACCACTTGGGCAGAAAGAAAAACCGGAAAAAAAATCAATAAAAAAAATGCAAAGACAAAATTAGAAGGTAGTTTTGATATCATAAGGGAGCGCATAAACGTTAAAAAGCAATCTTAACCCAATCCCTATTTAAAATATATATTACATATTTTAATAGTGTACACGTCAGTTTAATTGAAAGAACTACAAACGTTTAACAAAAGTAAACAAAAAATCATATCCTAATATATTTAATTAAAAATTTAGATGAAATGCATTTTTTAATCGATAAAAAACTTTAATCTCGGTTTTTTGTTTAAAACAACCGGATGCTCTAATCAAATAATCTGTTTACAAGTTTAATATTTAAAAAAAAGTGATACAATACCCAATCGTGGGTATTTTTTGTGTTTGAAACAGAACAACCATTGAAATTCAAAAAGTGGACTCAATAAAACCGAAAAAGATTAATTTGTATTGCTTAATTTTACACTTCTGAAAATTACAACCCATGATTTCAAAATCCACCATCGACAAAGTTTTTGAAGCTGTCCGCGTAGAGGAAGTCATTGGCGATTTTGTCCAACTCAAAAAGGCCGGCTCCAACTTCAAAGGGTTAAGCCCGTTTTCGGAGGAACGTACACCGAGTTTTATGGTGTCGCCGGTAAAGCAAATATGGAAAGATTTCAGCAGCGGGAAAGGCGGCAATGCCATTGCTTTTTTGATGGAGCACGAACATTTTACCTATCCGGATGCCATTCGGTATTTGGCAAAAAAGTATCAAATCGAGCTGGAAGAAACCATGCCCAGTGTGGAGGAAACCGAGAAAGCCGGCGAACGGGAGAGTTTGTACCTAGTTTCCGAATTTGCACAAAAATATTTTCAAGAAACACTTTGGAATACCGAAAAAGGCAAAGCCATCGGCTTGAGTTATTTCAAAGAAAGAGGCTTTACTGACGAAACCATCAAAAAATTTGGCCTTGGCTACGCACTCGACGAGTGGGATGCTTTTACCAAAGAAGCTCTTTCCAAAGGATATCGGCTCGAGTTTTTAGACAAAACCGGTTTGGCTATTGTCAAGGAAACTCCCGTAGATTCGGCACAATCCAAGCATTTTGACCGGTTCAAAGGGCGCGTAATTTTCCCGATTTATTCGATGAGTGGGCGAGTCCTTGGATTTGGCGGAAGGATACTGGCCAATGACAAAAAGGCAGCCAAATACCTCAACTCGCCGGAAAGCGACATTTATCACAAAAGCAAAGTTTTGTACGGACTATTTCAAGCCAAACAAGCCATTGCCAAAGAAGATCGTTGCTATTTGGTGGAAGGCTATACCGATGTAATCCAACTCCAACAAAGTGGCATCAACAACGTGGTTTCCTCGAGCGGGACAGCCCTCACGCCCGATCAAATCAGGCTCATCAACCGGCTGACAAAAAATATCACGGTACTGTATGACGGCGACGCGGCCGGGCTTCGGGCATCCATCCGCGGGATCGATTTGATACTCGAACAAGGCATGAACGTGAAAGTCTGCACTTTCCCGGAAGGCGAAGACCCGGACAGTTTTTCCAGAAAAAACAGTTTGGAAGAATTGTTGAGCTATTTTGAACAAAACACCAAAGATTTTATACAATTTAAGGCGCATTTGCTCGCTTCTGACGCAAAAAATGACCCCATCAAAAAAGCGGAATGCATCCGCGACATGATTGAGAGTATTTCCAAGATACCGGATAATATAAGTCAGGAAATTTACATCAAAGAATGTTCAAAAATCATGGACATCTCTGAAGAAGCCTTATTTTCTTCTTTATTCCAACTGGCCAAATCCTTAGAGCGGCAAGTTTCAAGAGAAGTAAAACAACAACGCGCCGCACAATCGCTCACAGCTGTACAGACCCCGGTTGAGAAGGTAAACCGGCTCGAAGAATTAGAAATGAACATCCTTAAAGCACTTCTGCTATTCGGTAAGCAATCTTGCGAATTTGAAGATTTAACCTTAAAAGAAGATTCCGACGAAGGCACGCTGTACGAAACTGAAAAATACACTTCCACAGTTTACGAAAAAATATTTTTAGACCTGCAACAAGACGAAATCGAATTTACCAATCCGGCTTTTAAAAGATTGTACAGTACATTGATGAACAAGCTACACGAAGAACAAGCGTTTGAAGTTGTGCGATTTTCAAACATGCTTGAGCCGGATTTGATGGACTTGGTTAGCGACCTATTGATGCAGGAAGAAAAATACAAATTGGACAATTGGGAGCGGAAAAATATTTTTGTCCGCGATAAAAGCCAAACCATACCCCAATTTGTCAGCGAAACCATCCTGCACCTGCGATGCCTGCTAATAGAACAAAAAAAAACTGAGCTTTCCTTCAAAGTCAAAGGGGAAAACGCACCCCACGTTGAAATTATGGAAGAAACTAATAATTACAACAAACTCAAAGTTTTGTTGTCAAGGAAACTGGAGCGGGTAGTGTGAGCCCCACTCCTACCGGGCCTTTTGGAAATGAAGCTTCATGCAAGCCGCCTTTGGCTTCGCACTGGCACGAAGAGGCTACGGAAAGTAGATTGCTTTTACAGTTGCATCATGGGAACGGCTATTTTTTTAAGCTGCACAGTGTTTGCACAGCTAAAAACCATTTAAACACAATGTTTTTTTTAGTTTAAAATTGGTCAATCGAACGGGGTTTGCTATTTTGCGTGAGAAATTATAAATACTTTTACGCAAAATCCATTCGATATGATTAGCTACATCCTAAGGGAAAACGGAACCTTGATTCAGAAAGAAGGCTTGCCCTTTGAGAACGGATCCATCATTTGGGTTGATTTGCTTAGTGCAACAGACGCGGAAAAAAAAGCCGTTGAGCATAATTTCAAAGTAGAATTGTTTACCAAACAAGAGAGCGAAGAGATAGAAAGCAGCTCAAAATACATCGAAGACGAAAATGAAATTGGCATCAACTTGAACTTTGTTTCCTTGACCGTTGAAGGTTACCGCTTTGATCCGGTTTCCTTTATTTTACAGAAAAAGTTGTTGATCACCCAACGAAATACAGATTTTCAGACTTTTAAAGACACCTACCGCAAACTGAAAGTCAACAAACCCGAAGATGGAGATGATGTTTTCCTAAATATCTTGGATACCCGCATCGACTTTGATGCTGACTTGATTGAAAATATCACCGAGCAGATTTCCGTCATCAGTAACAAATTGGTAAAAACCGATGATTTGAAACGCGAGCTATTGTTGAAAATTACGGCTCTGCAAGAAACCACCATTGCCATCCGCGAAAACATCGTTGAAAAGCAGCGAATTCTCTCTTCGGTCTTGAAAAGTAAAATGTTCCTCACTGAAGATACGGAAAAAATCAGAATCATGTTTAAAGACGTGAGTTCGCTACTCGAACACACCTCTTTCAATTTTGAGCGGCTGGAATTCCTGCAAAATACTTTCTTAGGTCTGTTGGACATGGAACAAAACCGGGTTATCAAAATCTTTACTGTGATGACGGTGGTCTTCATGCCGCCAACACTCATCGCGAGCATGTACGGAATGAATTTCAGGTTTATGCCCGAGTTGGAACAATCTTGGGGATACCCGATGGCTATCGTGCTGATGTTGCTCTCGTCTGTCATCACGCTGATGTTTTTCAAGCGGAAAA
>PFUR01000018.1 GCA_002790195.1 Flavobacteriales bacterium CG_4_9_14_3_um_filter_40_17 | reverse complement strand
CATCCGGTGGAAGAGTATGTCGCCGCCTTTTTTTTGAAAACCCTTCATGGTAACATGTGGGGTTTTCTGTTTTATAGCTTTTTGAACCCGACCATCGACAACTTCAATCCACAAGCTAACTTCGATTCAATCAGAAAACCCGGGCTATTCTGAATTTTGATGTCAGAAATAAAATGTTACGGGTTAATCTACTTTCGTTTTAGCATTATAAAACTTTTATCTTTAAAATAATTTAAAATCTGAAAGGTGTTTAATATGTAATGTATTGTGAATCCAATAGTTAATGAAACAATCAAAAAGCAGTTGAGATTTCTTTACTATAGATTTACAAATTCCAATGCAGAAAGGTTATTTTTGCAAAACTAATTCAAATAATTAAAAATTAAAGCATGCAGCAACCTACTAATATTGGTGTAATTGGTTTAGGATATGTCGGCTTACCGCTGGCTCGTTTGTTCGCAACTAAATTTCCGGTCGTTGGCTTTGACATCAATGCAGGCAGGGTTTCAGAACTCAATTCGGGAATCGATCATACCTTAGAGGTTTCCCAAGATGTTTTACGATTGGTCATCAAACAAGAAAACACCAAACAACCCGGATTATATTGCACGCATCAGCTGTCGGAAATCAGTAAGTGCAACTATTTTATAGTGACCGTTCCCACTCCGGTGGACAAGCACAACCGCCCCGATTTGACTCCGCTTTACAAAGCCAGCGAAACCGTTGGTAAAGTGCTAAAAAAAGGAGACATTGTCATTTACGAATCTACCGTCTATCCGGGTGTTACCGAAGAAGAGTGTGTGCCTGTATTGGAAAAAGTATCCGGTTTGACTTTTAACATAGACTTTTTTGCAGGTTACTCTCCCGAACGAATCAATCCTGGAGACAAAGAGCATACAGTCGAAAAAATATTGAAAGTTACTTCAGGTTCGACTCCTGAAATCGGCAAAAAAGTAGATGCACTCTATCGTTCTGTGATTACCGCAGGCACGCATTTGGCACCGACCATCAAGGTAGCCGAAGCTGCAAAAGTGATTGAAAATTCACAACGCGACATCAACATTGCTTTTGTCAACGAATTGGCAAAAATATTTAATATGCTCGGCATCGACACCGAAGCCGTACTGGAAGCTGCCGGAACAAAATGGAACTTTTTAAAGTTTAAACCCGGATTGGTCGGTGGGCATTGTATCGGGGTCGATCCATACTATTTGGCTCAAAAAGCCCAAGAAAACGGCTATCATCCGGAAATAATCTTAGCAGGCCGTCGCTTGAACGACAGCATGGGTGGCTACGTCGCCACCGAAGTAGTCAAACTTATGATACACAAAGACATCAAAATAAAAAATGCAGAGATTCTCGTTTTGGGCATCACCTTCAAAGAAAATTGTCCGGATGTCCGCAATACCAAAGCGGTTGATGTTGTCAACGGATTGAAAAATTTTGGTGCGAAGGTAACTGTTTTCGATCCCTGGGCCAATCCGAAAGAAGTGGAACATGAATATGCTCTAAAAATAGTGAACGAATTACCAAAGCAGAAATTTGATTCGGTGGTTCTGACTGTTTCACATGACGCATTTAAAGAGTTAGACTTTCAAAGTATCCGAAAATCTCCGAGTGTTTTGTATGATGTGAAGGGTATTTTGAACGAGGATGTTGACGGAAAACTTTAACAGAAAAAGAGTATATTGGAAGCACAATATTGAAGATGAATTGGTACGTACTTTACACCAAACCGAGGACAGAAAAAAAGACGGCTGAGACATTAGAAAGTCTTGGCATTGAGTGTTATTGCCCGACTACAATTCAAGTAAGGCAATGGTCTGACAGAAAAAAGAAAGTGGAAACTCCATTGTTTACCTCCCATGTATTTGTGAAATTGGCAGAAAAAGACCGAAACAGTGTATTTCGCGTGAGTCATGTAGTTCGTTACCTTTTTTGGCTGGGTAAACCTGCAGTGGTGAGAAATAACGAGATTGAAGCCATCAAAAATTGGTTAGATGACGAGAACGCAACCGTAGAAGTAATCCCATACAAAATAGGCGATAAGCTGACTGTTTCGGAAGGCCCGTTTAAAAACCAAACGGGTATCGTGCATGATGTGAATAAAAAAGAAGTCACGGTGATTTTAGAATCATTGGGATGCATGGTTCGCATGAAATGGAAAGACTGTTTGGATCAGAATAAAGTAAAAACACAGCGAAGTTTAGTGGTTTAGCACAAAGTGTAGCTTCGTTTTCTAAATGGCTTTTGTCTTTCACAAAAAATATATATGTGACTGACTAAGCGGAGCTGTGGAATTCTTTAATGTACCAATGTGTCAATTCGATAATTTGAAGATTTAGAAGATTATAATCTTAAACCTTAAACTTTACTCTTTTCACATGAAAATACTCGTCACCGGCACAGCCGGATTTATAGGATATCACCTCGCCGATCGATTCATCAAAGACGGATACAAAGTCGTCGGGTTGGATATTATCAATGATTATTATGACATCGAACTCAAATACAAGCGTTTGGATACACATGGCATCGAGGCACGGCAAATGCGCGTCCATGAAATCCGCAAAAGCGAAGTTTATACCAATTACCGTTTCCTGAAAGCCGACTTGGCCGACCACGATTTTATCGTGCAATTTATGAAGGAAGAAAAGTTTGACTATGTGGTGAATCTGGCCGCGCAAGCCGGTGTGAGGTACAGCATCGAAAATCCGCGGGTTTATACGCATTCCAACATTGACGGTTTTCTCAGCCTGCTCGAAGGTGCGCGCTACAGTGAAGTGAAACACTTTGTCTTTGCCAGTACGAGCAGCGTTTACGGGCTCAACACCCGCATGCCTTTATCTGAAAAACACGCGACCGAACACCCGATGGCACTCTATGCTGCCACCAAAAAGGCCAACGAGATGATGGCACATTCCTATTCGCATTTGTTTCGCCTGCCTACGACCGGGCTGCGTTTTTTTACCGTTTACGGCCCATGGGGGCGACCCGATATGGCCTTGTTCCTTTTTACGGATGCCATGGTGAAAGACCAGCCTATCAATGTGTTTAACCACGGTGAGATGATTCGCGACTTTACCTACGTGGGAGACATTGTGGAGAGCATTGCTCGATTGGTGGTCAAACCGGCGCAACCCAACCCGGACTGGAATGGCGACGACCCGGATATTTCCACTTCATCTGCGCCTTACCAGATTTTTAACATCGGGAATTCCTCACCCGTGCCTCTGATGGAATACATCGAAGCCGTTGAAGATGCCTTGGGCAAAAAAGCCAAAAAAAACTATCTGCCCATGCAAGCCGGCGATGTGCCTGCCACGCATGCCGACACAACCGCACTGGAAAAATACACTGGCTTTCGCCCGCAAACCACCGTGAAAGAAGGCGTACGCAGGTTTGTGGAATGGTATCAAAAGTATTATTAATGATTAGATGGTTTGATTAATTTTAAGTGTTGAGTGTTTAGTTTTGAGTTTAGAGTTTAGAGTTTAGAGTTGAATTACGAAATGTTGAATAATAAAATAACTAAACGCTAAATACTAAAAACTGAATAACAAATAACCCCTAATGCCTTTTCAATGAGTGTTGAGTTCTTGGTTTTGAGTGATAAAATGACTTAACACTTAACACTAAGCATTAAAAACTCATATTGCGCCTCGTTGATGAATTTTGAATGATACTTTTTTGACTAAACCCCAAGCACTAAACACGGATTGAATGATTTAAAACCATAAAAGTAAACCTATATCTTTACTTTTTTGTACATTTGTAAATGTATTTGTTTACATTTAAGTTTAATTGTAAACTTAATTTTTTACAAAAAATGAGAAACAAGAGGAAACTTTTAATTGAACAATTAGACCAAAAACTGCAATCTTTTCAAAAAACGGAACTGGTTTTAGTTCCGAATAAAGGATGGATTCATACAATTCGCACTGCTCTCAATATGACGATGGCCCAACTTGGAGCTAGGCTTAAAATCACAAGGCAAGGCGTGAAAGGCATTGAAGAAAGTGAGTCAAGAGGTTCGATATCAATCAATTCATTAAAAGAAGTAGGAGAGGCATTGGAATTGAAGTTCGTTTATGGATTTGTCCCCAAAAACGGAACCATTGACAATTTAGTGAACATAAAGGCTGAAAAATTGGCTCGGAAAATAGCGTTAAGAACAGATCAAAACATGAAGTTAGAAGACCAAGGAATAGGAGATGAGAAAATTAACGAATCCATAAAAGAATTAGCCGATGAAATAAAACGAGAGATGAGAAGGTCATTATGGGACTAGAATTGCATTATAAAGATGGGCAAACGCCTTTAGATGAAGAACAAAAGAAAGGCATCAAGATAAAGTCAATTACCACACAAGAAGAACTGGATGAGTTTGAGCAACTCAATATTGAAAAGGCAGTAGAGTGGACAATTCATACCCGTTTAAAACCGGAAAAAATATTAACAGAAAAATTCATAAAAGACTTGCACAAAAGGATGTATGGTGATGTTTGGAAATGGGCAGGAGAATATAGAAAAACGGATAAAAATATCGGTGTAAAATGGACTCAAATCCAAATAGAATTAAAAAATCTGATGGATGACACGAAATATTGGATAGACAACAAAACATATCCGCCTGAAGAAATTGCCATCAGATTTAAACATAGAATAGTAGCAATCCACTGCTTTGTAAATGGAAATGGCAGGCATTCAAGAATGATGGCCGATATCATTATAGAATCCGTTTTTGGAAAAGAAACTTTCAGTTGGCATCAATCAAATATGGTTAAAGCGGACGAAAAAAGAAAGGAATATATAAAAGCTTTAAAGGAGACTGACAAGAGAAACATAAAACCGCTGATGAAATTTGCTGAAAACTAAAATTGACGATGATTTGATGATTCAATGATTTGATTAATTTTAAGTGTTTAGTTTTGAGTTTTAAGTTTTTTTTGAACAACGAATAACCTATAACGAATAACTTTAATGCCTTTTGGCTATTGGCTTAAAAGTAATTAACGATTGAAGAATTGTCATTCCGAGCTTGTAGAGGGGAACGATTTTTGATTTGATGGGTTCTTAGTCTTGACTTTTTTAACTTATTAATAGGTTGGTCAATTAGTTCTTGTCAAATTTTTAAAAATCCTAGTCAGGTTGAGCGCAGTCGAAACCGTTTTTTGAACTAAAGGATGCTCCCATTAATAACACTTAACACTAAAAACTGGCATAGTTGGCAACAAGCATAGAAAACGAAATTTTGTAAATGACGTATTGAATAATTATATTTGTACGTAATTTTAATTCAGGGATTATGGAAACTAAATTGACATTGAGATTAAATGATAATGTTATCGAGAGAGCTAAGATTTATGCTCGCAGTCACAAGATTAGTCTTTCAAAGATGATTGAGTCTTATCTTGATTGCATAACGAGACAAAAGGAAATGGATAAAAAGATTTCGATTACCCCTCTTGTTGAGAGTTTAAGTGGTGTGATTGATTTACCTGATGACTTTGATTACAAAAAAGAGTATCGTGATTATCTGGAAGGAAAATATAAATGAAAAAGATATTTGTCGATACCAACATTGTGATTGATTTGTTATCACGCAGAGAACCTTTTTTTGAAGAAGCTGCATCCCTATTTTCACTTGCCGACAAAAAGCAAATTGAATTATCCGTATCATCTTTAACGATTGCTAATACAAGTTATGCGTTATTGAGACAGATGGATTCAAACAAAGCAAAATCAATTTTAAGAAAACTAAGATTGATTGTGAAAATTTTGCAACTAGATGATAAAATTATAGGATTGACCTTAAATGACGAGACTTTCTCAGATTTTGAAGATGGACTTCAATATTTTACAGCTATTGAAAACGGACAGGACTTGATTATAACGAGGAATCTGAAAGATTTTAAAAATTCAAAATTACCAATCCTGACAGCTAAACAATTTATTGAAACTATTGAATAAGGCCGGCTGCCTAAAAAATTGAACAACGCATAACTTATAACAAATAACGCGCATGCCTTGTTGAGGAGTTTTTAGTGTTGAGTTCTTAGTTTTCAGTGATAAATGATGAATTACGAAATCTTGAAAGTTGAGTCATAAAATAACTAAGCACTGAAAACTAAAAACTTTTGAATAACGTATAACCAATAACGAATAACCCTAATGCCTTTTGGCTAATGCTTTATTAATAACTTTATAAACTAAAAATACGAATATTCGGTATGTTCAGTTCACAAAAAACAAAAGACAGTTTGATTCTTTCGCTTTACAAAGCCAAGGAAACGGTGTTTCGTTTGCGGGATGTGGCGTTGATAACCGGAGATTCGGACGTGTTGTCGTTGAGCAAAAAACTCAACTATCAGGTTAAAAACGGTAAACTTCTCAATATCAGGAAAGGAATTTATGCAAAGCCAAACTATTCTAAGGAAGAACTAATCTGTATTCTCTATTCACCCTCCTATATTTCATTAGATTATGTTTTACAGAAGGCAGGCGTAGTTTTTCAGTATGATTCGCAATTGACAGCCGTGAGTTATCTGAGCCGGGAAATAGAGATAGAGAATCAATCGTATCGATATCGAAAAATAAAAGGTCGTATTTTAGCCAATCCTGCGGGTGTGATAAGGCAACAAAACATCAGCATGGCAAGCCCGGAACGTGCTTTTTTAGACATGCTCTATCTTGAAAAAAACTATCATTTTGACAATATAGCCTCGCTTAGCCAAGACATGGTTTTAGCCTTACTACCAATCTACGAAACCAAAACGCTGACGAAGCACGTAACGCATCTATTCGAGCAACATGGACATCAATAAACATCGATTTTATTTGGTGCAAATACTGAAAGACATTTATGCAGACATTGAGTTGGCTGCCTGTTTAGGTTTTAAAGGCGGGACT
>PFUR01000014.1:70728-71156 GCA_002790195.1 Flavobacteriales bacterium CG_4_9_14_3_um_filter_40_17 | reverse complement strand
AAACCAAGTGTTGATATTCCTTTTAGCTGTCGGTTTCTGTGGTGGATTCACCACCTTTTCCGGTTTTGCCTTTGAAAATATGCAGTTTTTAATCTCAAAAAACTTTTTTCCTTTCTTTTTATACACTTTTTTAACCTTCTTCTTCTGTATTTCAAGTGTATATGGTGGTATTTTAACCTCTAAGCTATTTTAACTTATCTTCAAAGTTATTAAAATCTTAAATATTTATACTTTTTAGAATATACCTATATTTTTTATAGGGTATATTTTATTTTTTTAATAAAAATACAGGCTATACCCCCAAAAAATTTGGGGGTATAGTTTTTTAAAATACTTTTGACGGAAACAAAACCATAAATAATTATGAAAAAAATCGAAGCCATTATCAGAAAATCGAAATTTGGTGAAGTCAAAAATGCGCTCCATCA
>PFUR01000014.1:0-70712 GCA_002790195.1 Flavobacteriales bacterium CG_4_9_14_3_um_filter_40_17 | reverse complement strand
AATCGAAATTTGGTGAAGTCAAAAATGCGCTCCATCAGATTGAAGTGAATTTTTTTAGTTATTGGGATGTTACCGGCGTGGGCAATGAGAAAGAAGGCCACGTGTATCGGGGCATCAGTTACAGCACATCAGACATTCAACGCAGGTTTTTATCTATCGTCGTGTCTGATGCTTTTTTGGAAAGAACGGTTCAGGTTATACTGAAGACTGCTTATACCGGAGAAGTCGGTGATGGAAAAGTCTTTGTGTCTGATGTGTCCGAAGCCTATCGGATTAGAACTGGGGAAAGAGACGAAATTTCTCTCAAATAACGGAATTTAAAAACGCTCTAAAAAAGAATATTATGGATACGAATACAGCATTAGATATATTATGGATACTGATTGCAGGGATATTGGTTTTCTTCATGCAAGCAGGTTTTACCTTGGTTGAAACGGGTTTTACCCGATCTAAAAATACGGTCAACATCATCATGAAAAACATCATGGATTTGATCATCGGTACACTCGGATTTTGGTTGATAGGCTATACGATTATGTATGGAGATGACATTTCAAACATAATCGGCAACCCGAGTTTGTTTTTTGACAAGATAGATGAAATGCACAGTTTGTTTTTTCAAACCGTCTTCTGTGCCACGGCCGCTACCATCGTTTCAGGTGCCATAGCCGAGAGGACTAAGTTTTCTACTTATTTGATTTTTTCTTTATTAATGACCGTTCTTATCTATCCGGTATCCGGTCATTGGGTATGGCAAGGAGATGGTTGGTTAACCGATCTTGGTTTTATAGATTTTGCAGGGTCGTCCGTAGTCCACATGGTCGGCGGGTGTGCTGCTATAGTTGCCGCCGCGTTGGTGGGGCCTAGGATTGGTAAATATATCAACGGTAAATCCGCAGCAATACCCGGACACAATTTGCTTTACGGCGCGTTGGGTGTTTTCATTCTTTGGTTGGGTTGGTTCGGGTTCAACGGAGGTTCTCAATTGGCTTTTTCCGGTGACAGCGCCAATGCAGTTGCCGGGATTATCATCACGACCAATATAGCCGCCGCTGCCGGTGGGCTGGCCGCTTTGGCCGTGACGTGGTTGCAGTTTGGCAAACCCGATATCTCCATGACGCTCAATGGGATTTTGGGTGGCTTAGTTGGAATCACAGCCGGAACAGCCGCGGTAAGCCCTGAAGGTGCCTTAGCCATCGGATTGATTTGCGGAATAATCGTTGTTTATGCCATCGAATTTATCGATAAAAAACTCAAAATTGACGACCCTGTCGGAGCAATATCTGTTCATGGCGTTTGCGGCGGGCTTGGAACACTCCTCGTAGGTGTATTTGCCAAAGAAGGCGGGCTCGTTTACGGTGGTGGCTTTCATCTGTTGGTCGTACAAGCCATCGGTGTTGCAGCCATCGCGGCATGGGCTTTGGCTATTTCTTTTATAGTGTTGTTTATTTTGAAGAAAACCATCGGCTTAAGAGTCTCTGCCAAAGAAGAAATTGATGGTTTGGATGAACACGAACACGGCATCAGTGCTTATAATCAATAAATATTTTAAAGCAAAATAGGAGCATGCGGGAACATGCTCCTCAAAGTTTCCATTTTCAAGACTACTCATTTAAAAACTCGAATTCTGAAAAAAACAAGTATTTGTTTAACGCAATCTATTTATTATGAAAAACTTTCTAACTACAAATTTCGTAAAAAAAATCATATTCGGCATCATGATTTTTTCATCGGCAACCGTGCTTGCCCAAGAAACAACCATTACATTACCTTTTACGTTCTCCGGCTCGGTTGATACCTACTTCCGTCAAAACATCGGAAGTTCTAACAGAGCTTCAGACCCGAGTGCACCCAACACTTCTTTTGCCAACGACCCGGGTTTTGCGCTCGGTATGGTCAACCTCATCGCGGGTTATGAAGGTGAAAAAGTAGGCTTTGTGGCCGACTTAGTCTTTGGCCCGCGCGGTGAAGATGCTGTTTTTTTATCGGATGGCAACAGTAGTATTGTCAATCAATTGTATGTGTATTACAAAGCTACCGATAAATTGAAATTCACCTTTGGTAATTTTAATACCTTCCTTGGTTATGAAGTTATTTCTCCGACGGGAAATTTCAACTACTCAACTTCTTACATGTTTTCTTATGGTCCTTTCTCTCATACCGGTTTAAAAGCAGATTATGCGGTAACCGACGCATTTTCTGTGATGCTCGCCGTGATGAACCCTACCGACTATACGGAGTTCAACCCCGATGCAAGTTATACTTATGGTGCGCAACTGAGTTACGTCAAAGATTCATGGAAAGCTTATTTGAATTTTCTAATTGGTGACCAAGACGGATTGCTCGACCCTGATGCGGATATAATTGGAGACACCTCTGCCGGCGAAACTTTTCAAGTTGATTTGACAGCAGGTTGGGATGTGACAGCCAATTGGTATTTAGGGCTTAATGCTACCTACAATACAACCGACTCCGGGCAAGTATTTAATCCGGCGGGGATTTCGGAGATAGACGGGCCAAGTACCGATTTTTATGGCACCGCTCTCTACTTACAATACAAAGTGACTGAAGCCTTTAAATTGGGTGTGCGCGGCGAATATTTTAAGGAATTCAACGGAGGTGTTGGCGCTATTGGTGCCTACGATGCCGGTGGGGAAGCCAACGTTTACGAAGTCACTTTGTCCGGAAACTACACCATCGGCGGATTGACCATCATCCCGGAGTTTAGGATTGACACCGCATCCGAAGATGTTTTCATTAATGCAGACAGAAGCGGGCTCAAACCCAATCTAGTCTCTTTTGTACTGGCCGCTGTTTACAAATTTTAATATCCTGAGCACATGATGGGATAACTTTGCTTTGAGAAAGAAGGGAAAAGCTACTGTAAAAGGTAGCTTTTTTTATTTTTTCTTTTCCGGGACAGGATCATAGCCCGAACCGCCAAACGGATGACAACTGAAGATTCGTTTGATGGCTAGATAACTTCCGCGAAACAAACCGTGTTTTTGAAGAGCTTCTACCGTGTAATGCGAGCAAGTCGGTGCGAAGCGGCAGACCGATGGGGTGTATGGAGAAATGGCTACTTGATAAAATCTTATCAGCAGGATAAATGGAGTAATCAGTATTTTTTTAAGAGACAATTTACTGTTTTTTGATTTTATTCAATAGAAAATGCAGTTCCGTCTTTTCCGTCTTTCAGTTGAATTCCGATGTCAGACAATTGATTCCTTATTTTATCGGAAGTTTGGAAATCTTTATTCAATCGTGCCTCTGTACGAAGCCCGATGAGTAATTCTACCGTTTTTGTGAGTTTCTCACCTTGATTATTTGGGGTGATATCTTCCAGTCCGAGAACATCAAAAAGAAAGGCATGCATGGAATTTTTGAAGGTTTCCAAATCTACGGAATCCAACCGGGCAAAGCCCTCATTGAGTTGGTGAATAACTTTAACGGCTTCAAATAGCTGAGCAATCAGGATTGGGCTGTTAAAATCGTCATTCATTGCATCATAACAATTTTGTTTCCAAGCCTGCACATCAAAAGAAGAATCTTTTGAAGAATCAATTTTTTTTAAAAGATGATAGGCATTCATCAATCGCATAAATCCTTTTTCTGCTGCCAAGAGTGCGTCATTTGAAAAATCGAGGATACTCCTGTAGTGTGACATCAGCATAAAAAACCGGACAACAGAGGGTTGAAAAGACTTGCTGAGAACTTCGTTGCTTCCGGTAAAAATTTCATTGGGGAGGACGTTGTTTCCGGTCGATTTTGCCATCTTTTTTCCATTGAGCGTCAACATATTGGCGTGCATCCAATAATTTACTGGCTCTTTTCCGGTACTGGCTTCAGACTGTGCAATTTCACATTCGTGATGGGGAAATTTCAAATCCATCCCACCGCCGTGAATATCGAATGTATATCCCAAATATTTGGTACTCATAGCTGTACATTCCAAATGCCATCCGGGAAAACCCACGCTCCAAGGCGAAGGCCAACGCATGATATGTTTGGGTTCAGCTTTTTTCCAAAGGGCAAAATCCTGTGGGTTTTTCTTTTCAGATTGCCCGGCCAACTCGCGTGTATTGGCTATCATTTCTTCAATTTGCCTACCGCTCAATTTGCCATAATGATGGTTTTCATTGAATTTTAATACATCAAAATACACCGATCCATTCACTTCATAGGCGCAGCCGTTTTGTATGATTTTCTTGATGATTTCTATTTGTTCTATGATGTGGCCGGTCGCAGTTGGCTCTATGTTGGGAGGAAGATTGTTAAATTTAGCCAAAGTTTCGTGAAAATCTATGGTGTAACGTTGCACAATCTCCATGGGTTCGAGCGATTCGAGCCGTGCTTTTTTGGCAATGCGGTCTTCTCCTTCATCGGCATCATTTTCTAAATGACCGGCATCGGTGATATTCCGAACATAGCGGACTTTGTATCCAAGATGCTTTAAATATCTGTAAACCAAGTCAAAAGAAACAAAAGTCCGGCAATTACCCAAATGTACATTGTTGTAAACCGTAGGCCCGCAGACATACATGCCCACATGGTCTTCTAATACAGGTTTAAAAATTTCTTTTGAACCAGAAAGTGAATTGTATATCTTGAGTAATTGGTTTATTTCCTTTGCCATTTCATTTTAAATTCAAATAAGCACTAAATTTTAGTTTCTAACGAAATGTAGTTTAGAAATTCTTTTCTCGTTTGTTCTTCTTTGAACTTACCGCCAAATTCAGCCGTCACGGTGCTGCTTTCGATGTCTCGGATTCCTCTGGAATTCACACAAAGGTGTTTGGCATCTATCACGCAGGCTACGTCTTGCGTTTTGAGTGCTTTTTGAAGTGCTTGGACAACTTGCATGGTAAGGCGTTCCTGAACTTGTGGCCTTTTAGCCAAATAATCTACAATCCGGTTCATTTTTGATAGGCCAATCACGCTTCCATTAGAGATGTATGCGACGTGGGCTCTCCCAATGATTGGAAGTAAATGGTGTTCACAGGTCGAATAGACTGTGATGTTTTTTTCTACGAGCATTTCACCGTATTTGTAGGGATTTTTGAAAGTGGAAAGACTTGGGATATTTTTTGGGTCTAATCCACTAAAAAGCTCGTTAACAAACATTTTGGCAACTCGGTTGGGGGTTCCTTTCAGGCTATCGTCATTGAGATCCATTCCTAATGTTTCTAAAATATGAAAAACATCATCGCGGATTATTTCAATTTTTTGTTTGTCAGAAAGAAGAAAGGCATCTTTTCTAAGGGGATTTTCGGCTGATGTGGCTACGTGGTTTTCCCCAATCTCATCTATGGGTTCAATTTTCATATTTTTTTATTATAAAATAATGGCAATTTTATTGCAAAGATATGCAATTAGGAGTAATTAAGGATTGAAAAAACAATTAGACGAGAGTTTGAAAATTTATCAAATAAAAAGTGATGAATTTTTAAACCGTTAGACAAAAAATTCTAAATAAGTCCGGATTTATTTTATGCAATTATCTGATAAAATGCTTATTTTTTTCAAAAATTCATCCCCAAAGAAAGAATCACATTGGTGTTGGTGATGTCCATTTTGGCGCTGTCCGTGAGTCCGGTGCTGAAAAGTTGGCGTTTTGCATCCCGGCTTGATTGATCGAAAGCCAAGTCGATGCGAAACAATCCAAAATTATATCCTGCCCCCAATGAATAGGCGTTTAGATCGCCCAAGGTTTCTCCGTCCTTGTAAGGGCTGTCTTCGAATCGATACCCGGCTCTCAGGCTCAAATTTTCGATGCGGTATTCGCCTCCTAATCTAAACTCGGAAGTATCGGTAAGCAAATCATCGATGGCGCGGTTTTGAGCGGAAAAAAAGGCGTCGTTTTTAGGTCTGAATTCAGTTTCCGAATAGTCTTTATAGCTATAATCTAAACTGATAAGTCCTTGTTCTCCAAAAATTAAAGCCAAGCTTCCGGTTAGTTTTCCAGGGGTTTTCAATCGGTAATCCGGAAAAAAGTTAACAATATCCGGACTCACGTTTTCGGTAATTTGCGTATCACCTTCTGTTCTTAAAGTTCTGACAGATTGTACCAAACGGTCTCTGAGGTCATACCATGTTGGGGATTCATAAGAAACACCCAGCCTGATGAAGTCATTTGCTTTGTAAATGGTTCCCAGATTAAACGAAAAGCCTTCTCCATCCGTTCTCAAAGTGTTTTGAAAGGCAATCGCATTGATGAATGAATCTGGATTTTGAGCTGTTTCAAACAGAAAAGTGGATTGTGTATAATCGATAGAATGTATATTAAGGTTTACGCCAAAATAGAGTTTCTTTTGGTATTCAGCTGCGAAATTGAGTGTAAATTTTCCGTTGTATCCGTCAGAAACAAAAGAATATTCTTGTTCCACAGGCCCGTTGCCCACGTTGCTGAAGTATGAAGTGTTGTTTGGATCATCCGGATTTAAAGGGTCTATCACGAACGATTGAAAACCCAAAAGGGCTTGTTGCGCGCCAAAACCTTCATTTTCCCCCAAAAATCGATACAATTCATCGATGATTTCACCATCTCGCAAGGTTAGTAAATCGAGTGGCACACCTTCGGCAAAGTTCAAAAAATAGTTGTCAATGGAATTATTGGTGTTGGTACCGGCTATAAAAATATTATCATCGAAGTTGGACGCGTTTTCATAATTGATTGCAAAAGCAAGCCGGGTCCATTCACTCCTTCCGCTTTTTTCGTTGAAAACAAAGACCGTTCCGAGTTGATTCAAATCGAAAGTATTTTCGGATTCATTGGTAGAGTTTCCAAAGAAATTGGCATCGTTGTCCACATTGTAATTGGCAAGTGAAAGCGTTCCCTGGCTTGCACTGAATATAGCCGAACCGGCAGGGTTTACATTGATGGCTGACAAATCGCCACCAACTGCGCCAAACGCACCGCTCATGGCTCTAAACCGGGCAGTCCCGTTTAGTTTGTCCATCGAAAATCGCAATGCATCGGTGATTTCCTGTGCGTTCATTAAGGACAAAGAAAAGACTGCGAAAATTGTTGTAATTATTCGTTTCATATCCGTAAGTTTAAATTATAAAATGTAAAAAAGCTTAGAGGAATCACTAATTATTTCCCCTGCCTCCACTTGACCGGACACTTCCGCCACCACCGCTTCTTCCGCCTGATGACATTCCACTACTTCGGCTGCCGCTACCACTTCCGGATGAACGGTAAGAAGAATTGTTACCCGAAGAAGATCGGCTGGAGTTGTAAGAACGATTGTTGCTTCCAGAATTTGAACTTCTGTAGTTGGAATTAGAGCGCGAATTGCCGTTGTTTTGGCGAGCGGATGACCCACTTCGGTAATTATTCCGATTCACATTTCCGGAAACATCGCTTCGTGTGTTGCTGTTCACCCTACTTGAATAATAGGCTGTATTCCTAAAATTACTTGTTGTGCCCGAAGATGTGCGTGATGCGTTTGAAGAATTTCTCGAACGAATATTTGAGTTATTGTTGCCGTCCGCTGAAACCCTATTCCTGTAATAATCGGTATTTCTGAAATTTCTCGTACCGGAATTTGAACGTTCTATTGTTGCTACCGAACCTCTCCTGTTTGATGAAGAATTGTTGAATTCGGATGAAGTTCGATTGTTTGAATTGTTTGCAACACTTCCTCTGCGTCCGGTATTCCTCGATACGCCAGAATGGTGGCCATATCCGTATCCACCGAAGTAATATGGGGAATTGTAATGACTGTATCCAAAACCAAATCCACCAAAACCGAATCCCAAGCCAAAACCAGAGCCATAATAACCACCATATCCGCCATAATACGGATAGCCGTAACCATAACCTCCGTAACCATAACCTCCGTAGCCATAACCTCCGTAGCCATAACCTCCGTAGCCGTAACCTCCGTAGCCATAACCTCCGTAGCCATAACCTCCGTAGCCGTAATGCCTATAACCATAATACGGATAGCCGTAGCCGTAACCGTAAAAAGGGTAGCCGTAACCATAGGATGGATAATAATTGTTGTAGTAATTGATGGTAACATCTTGGCTCTCATCGCCCCAGCCGCCAAATCCTTGACTGTAATTCCTCTCTTCAGCAAAGTAAAGGGTGTCATTTTCACCAATTCGAGTACTTGAATAGCCTTCAATATCTGTAAAAACTTCCGGATTGGCTTCTGCTATAATGGTTTTATATTGTTCGTTTTTTTCACTAAAATAGTTTTTATAAAAAGTCCCTTGGCCGAAACCATCTTCTTCTTGCCTAATTTCACGTCCTTTTTGAGCAGGATAAGTGTTTTCTGAGCCTTTGTATGTTACTTGTTCACCATAGACACCATCCGAAATACCTGCGTATTCATACGTGCCACAAGAGACTAAACTAAGCACGGCCGTGATGGATAACCAAAAATTTGATTTAAGTGCCGAAGTATTTAAATAAGTTTTCATGACAGCGTATTTTAATTGTTACTCAATACAAAAATAGCTAATTTTGGCGAACTATTTTTAGTAATCATTTACACAATATTTGTGCCAAAACAATAATTATGGGTAAAAACTTGACTTCTCGTGAAGAAGACTATTCGAAGTGGTATAATGAATTAGTTACAAAAGCTGACTTGGCCGAGAATTCAGGCGTACGGGGATGTATGGTTATCAAGCCTTATGGTTATGCAATCTGGGAAAAGATGCAGGCTCAATTGGATAAGATGTTTAAAGAAACCGGTCACAAAAATGCTTATTTCCCGCTATTTATACCCAAATCCTATTTTTCAAAAGAAGCCAGCCATGTGGATGGATTTGCCAAAGAATGCGCGGTAGTGACTCATTATAGATTGAAAAATGCGGAAGACGGTAGTGGAATTGTTGTGGACGAAACTGCCAAACTCGAAGAAGAACTTATCGTAAGGCCTACTTCAGAAACGATTATTTGGGATACCTATAGAAAATGGATTCAATCCTACCGGGATTTACCACTGCTGATTAATCAGTGGGCGAACGTAGTGCGATGGGAAATGAGGACTCGTTTGTTTCTACGTACTTCAGAATTTCTTTGGCAAGAGGGTCATACGGCACATGAAACCAAAGCCGAAGCCATCGAAGAAGCTGAGAAAATGATGAATGTGTATGCTAATTTTGCCGAAAGTTTTATGGCTATACCAGTCATCAAAGGCACCAAAACAGCATCTGAACGTTTTGCTGGAGCGCTAGAAACTTATTGTATCGAGGCTTTGATGCAAGACGGCAAAGCCTTGCAAGCGGGAACCTCTCATTTTCTCGGGCAGAATTTTGCCAAGGCTTTCGATGTGAAATTTGCCAACAAAGAAGGAAAGCAAGATTATGTGTGGGCAACTTCTTGGGGTGTTTCTACTCGCTTGATGGGGGCACTTATCATGACACACAGCGATGACAATGGTTTGGTATTACCACCTAAACTTGCTCCCGAACAAGTTGTAATCGTTCCGATTTACAGAAACGAAGAACAAAAAAATGCGATTGCTGAAGTTGCTAATCAAATCAAAACCTTGCTTAACAAAAACAACATCAGCGTTAATTTTGACAATCGAGATACCTATAAACCCGGATGGAAGTTTAACGAATATGAGTTGAAAGGAGTCCCTATTCGCTTAGTTATCGGCCCAAATGATTTGGAAAAAAAGACGGTCGAACTTTCTCGGCGCGACACCTTGGCCAAACAAACCATTCCGCTTGACCATGTTTTGGATGTGATTCAAAAAACCTTAGATTCGATTCAGAAAAACTTGTATGAACGGGCGTTAAATTACAGAAATAACCACATCACCCTGGTTGATACTTATGCCGATTTCAAAAATCTCTTGGAAACCAAAGGCGGATTTTTGTCCGCGCATTGGGATGGCACACCCGAAACGGAAGAAAGAATAAAGGAAGAAACAAAAGCAACGATTCGGTGTGTTCCTATTGATAATACTTTAGAATCAGGTATTTGCATCTATTCAGGAAAGCCTTCCACACAGCGCGTACTGTTTGCAAAAGCATATTGATAATTCCAACAAAAAAATAAAAAACCGGTGTTGTGGCATTAAAAAATAATTGTATTTTTGCAACCGCATTTAAAAAACGGTCCGTTCGTCTAGGGGTTAGGACGCCAGGTTTTCATCCTGGTAACAGGGGTTCGATTCCCCTACGGACTACAAGTTCATTACATAATTTTGAAGAATATTACTCCGGCGGTTATACGGTCCGTTCGTCTAGGGGTTAGGACGCCAGGTTTTCATCCTGGTAACAGGGGTTCGATTCCCCTACGGACTACTTTTTATTGAATTAAAGAAAATATTTTAAAAATGGCAAATCACAAATCGTCACTAAAAAACATCAGAAGCACGGAAACCAAACGTTTGAGAAACAAATACCAACACAAAACTGTGCGTAATTTGATTAAAAAACTTCGTGGAATTGAAGATCAAAAGGAAGTTCAAATATTGCTACCAACCGTCGTCTCTTTGATTGACAAGCTCGCGAAGAGAAACATCATTCACAGCAATAAAGCTGGAAACTTAAAATCTAAGTTGGTCATAGGACTTACAAAAATTTCTTAAAAGAAATTTTATACCTTATATTATTGCCGGTGGAAATTAATCTTTCTATCGGCTTTTTTCTTGCTTAATTTTGGGTAGTGAGGAATATTCATTCTTTAATTCAATACCCCACATATTCCACAATTTCTAATCCGTAACCAATCATCCCGACGCGTTTTTTCTCTTTTGAATTAGATATGAGTTTGATTTTATGTATGTTGAGATCGTGTAAAATTTGTGCTCCAATACCAAAATCTTTGTCATCCATTTTAAGAGCGTTTGAAATTTGATTGCCGGTCAATTGCAGATTTTTTAATTCTTGCAATTTCCCCAAAATATCCGTTGATTGAAGGTCTTTGCTGATAAAAACTATAGCACCTTTCTCTGCTTGATTAATCAACCGGAAGACCTTGTCCAAGTTTTGCCCTGATTGATTAAAAAGCAATCCTAAAACATCGTGGTTTGAATGAGATGAATTGACTCGAATCATTATGTGTTCAGTCTTTGTCCAATTTCCTTTGGTGAGTGCAAAATGTATTTGATTATTGGTGGTTTGCAGGTAGGCACGAAGCCTGAAATACCCAAAATTAGTTTTCAACTCAAAATCTTCTACTTTTTTGATGAGCGAATCGTGCCGCATGCGGTAAGCGATCAAATCTTCGATTGAAACAATTTTCAGATTGAATTTTTTCGCAACTTCAAGCAGATGAGGCAGTCTTGCCATCGTTCCATCTTCGTTCATAATCTCGACTATTACCCCCGCAGGCTGCAAGCCGGCCAAACGGGCAAAATCGATGGCAGCTTCGGTGTGGCCTGTCCTTCGAAGTACACCTCCTTCTTTGGCGCGAAGCGGGAAAATATGCCCGGGTCTTCGTAAATCATCTGGTTTTGTGAGGGGATCAGTCAGTGCAAAAACAGTTTTGGCACGATCAGATGCAGAAATCCCAGTGGATACACCGTTACCTCGCAAATCTACTGAAACCGTAAACGCGGTGTCGAGTGGATCGGTATTTTTACCGACCATGAGCTCTAATTCTAATTCTTTGCAACGGCTTTCGCTAAGTGGCGTGCAGATTAGCCCCCGGCCATGTTTGGCCATAAAGTTTATCAATTCGGGGCTGACTAATTGGGCTGCAGCCACAAAATCACCTTCATTCTCGCGGTCTTCATCATCTACTACAATGATTACTTTTCCTTTTTTAATGTCTTCTACGGCTTCTTCAATAGTGTTGAGCATGGTCAATTGTTCTATGTGCGTCATGGTTTTCTTTTATCTGAAATTTTCTTTTTAAATATGATGAGTTTTCTGAAGAATGCTTTGATGCCTTCGATGAAGTTGTCCATACTGAACAAGCCTTTATCTGAGGTTGCTCTTTTGGTCAACAAAAAGCCCAAGGGGAACATAATAATCGAAGGGAGCCAAGCACCCAGCCAAGGAGATAGCCCGTCTTCCTCTGAACTGTTTTCACCAAATATACCGACAAAATGAAAAGTGATGAATAGACATATTGCTATCACCATAGGCAATCCGAGCCCGCCTTTTCGAATGATTGCTCCCAAAGGCGCACCGACAAAAAACAACACGATGCAAGCAAAGGCAATGGCGAATTTTTTGTGCAATTCCAATTCAAATTTATTCAAGGTTTTTTTCTTGAATTTGCGTTCAATTTTTTTAGCTTCTAGGGATCCTTTGTTCGCTATAACATTTGAAAGTGCCAAATCTAATACATCAATTTTATTTTGGGTAGTTTTCAAACTCAACATGAGATTCTTTGATTTTTCGGAGGTTGAATCTTTACTTTTAAATTGAAATTCCTTGATTTGATCGAATCCGGAACGAGAAAGCAGGTTGCCTTTATAAAAGTTCTTTTCTTGGTTGAATGCGACCGAAATCGAATCGATACTTTTTTTGAGCGTGTTTACCTTCAGCATTTTGTAGGTATTCGAATAGTCTTCTTTCCTCATGTCAACATCATTTAATCCGGACAAATCAATATTGATGGTATATTTTTCGAAACTACTCTTCGCATGGGGCATGAGCCGTTTTCGGTTGTAATCTTTGGTCTGTACATCATCGTAATAATTGCCGTCCAGCAATACCAATTGCAGAATATTTGAGTCCTCACTTCCGATAAGTTCCCCTTTTTTGGCAAGTATAGTGGTATAATTCCCGTTTTGCCCTTCCAATCGTTTGTGGATGACCACATTTTTTAAATATTGATCGTAATCGCCATATTTTTCATCAATCTTGATGTTCATATCGCCCACTTGGTTGAATTGCCCTTCCACGATAACCATTGCCGGTTTTACACGTGCTATGTTTTGCCGAAGATTATACGACTTGAATTCCGACCACGGAATCAGGTTATTCGCAAAGAAGAAAGTAGCAATACTGAGCATGAAAATGAAAACAATCAAACTTCTCATGGCTCGTTGCAAAGAGATTCCGCCCGACTTCATGGCAGCAAACTCATAGTTTTCGGCAAAGCTGCCAAATGTCATGATGGAGGCCAAAAGAATAGATAAAGGCAAAACCAACGGAATCAGCTTGGGCAGGAAATAAAAAATGAATTTCATAACCACCACGATGTCTAAATCTTTTCCTGCCAATTCGCTGATATACAGCCAAATAGTTTGGAGTATAAAAATAAACATCAAGATAAGGAATACACTGGTAAAAGTGATGAGATAACTTTTGAGTATATAGCGATCAAGGATTTTCAAAACTTAATCAATTTTATTGATGTAGTAATTTGGATATTTTGATGAGTCAAAAGAAAAAGTGTTTTTTGATAAAGGTTGATTCACTTTCAAAGAATTGATTGTGAGGGTGGTTTGCGTACCATTTTTCCCGGTTTCAATCAAATTATAGATGTGTTTGGTTTGAATGTCTATGCCCAACAGTATATCTTTTATTTCTGATTTTGGGTCGGAAGGGATTAGTTTGATGTACTGAATTTTTCTGCCTTTCAGGTTTTGTTCATTATCCCATTTGAAAGTATATCCAACTTTGTAAAAGGTCAACAATTTTGATGGTGTGATGGTGTTGTTATCATCGTCAACGGCAGAAGAAATGGTGATTTCTTCGTCTTCAGGGACAATGGTGAAGCTCTTTTTACCATCAAAAATCTTCGATATCCCCATCAGGTTCAACAGATATTTTTCCTGTGCAAGTGTTACATCGCCTCGGGTTTCTTGATGAATATTTTCTGAACGGTTGTTGAGCATATATTTAAAATCAATAAAAAGATTCTCATAGCTTTTCATTTTCTTTGAAACCTCGTCCAAAAGATTTTTTGCTTTCGCATCATTCTGGGCTTTCGTTGTAAAAGTTAAGGCCAAAAACAAACCAATCACCATCATTTTTACTATTTTGTACATGTTTCAAATTTTTATAATTAAGTTTTTTCAATATTATTCAAATGCCTCTCTAATGAAGCCATATCTGTAAATAAAACCTGACGTGCTTTACTTCCCTCAAAAGCTCCTACAATCCCGGCAGCTTCCAGTTGGTCGATAAGCCTGCCTGCCCGGTTATAACCCAATTTGAGTTTGCGCTGAAGCAAGGAAGCTGACCCTTGCTGCGCAGTTACAATCACCTCTGCCGCTTCCCGAAATAGGGTGTCGCGATCGCTCATATCCACATCAATACCTATGCCAGATTCCTCTCCGACGTATTCCGGTAATTGATAAGCTTCGGCATAGCCTTTTTGCGACCCGATAAAGTCCGTAATCTTTTCCACTTCGGGTGTATCAACAAAAGCACACTGAAGCCGGACTAAATCATTTCCTTGGGTAAAGAGCATGTCACCGCGACCGATGAGCTGGTCGGCACCTTGACTGTCTAAAATGGTACGCGAATCGATGCGGGAAGTTACCCGGAAGGCAATTCTGGCGGGGAAGTTCGCTTTTATAATACCAGTAATGACGTTTACCGATGGCCTTTGTGTGGCTATAATCAAATGGATGCCAATGGCGCGTGCCAATTGTGCTAGGCGGGCAATCGGCAGTTCGACTTCTTTTCCGGTGGTCATAATCAAATCGGCAAACTCATCGATGATAAGCACCAGATAGGGCAAGAATTTGTGCCCGTGTTCCGGATTGAGCTTTCTTTGTTTGAATTTGGCGTTGTATTCTTTGATGTTTCTTACGGAAGCATCTTTCAACAACTCATAGCGTGCGTCCATCTCGATGCAAAGCGAATTGAGCGTGTGGATTACCTTGGTGTTGTCCGTGATGATGGCTTCTTCGGTATTGGGCAATTTAGCCAAATAATGCCTTTCTATTTTGGCAAAAAGGGTAAGTTCCACTTTTTTAGGATCGACCAATATAAATTTAATCTCTGCCGGATGTTTCTTGTAAATCAGCGAAGTCAGAATTGCATTGAGCCCAACCGATTTTCCCTGACCGGTTGCACCCGCTAAAAGCAAATGCGGCATTTTTGCTAAATCGACCACGAAGGTTTCGTTTGAAATGGTTTTTCCAAGAGCCATCGGGAGCTCCATTTCTGCTTTTTGAAATTTTTGTGAAGCAATCACCGAGCGCATGGATACGATGGTCGGTTTGTTATTTGGGACTTCAATACCGATAGTCCCTTTTCCGGGCATTGGCGCAATAATCCGGATACCCAAAGCAGAAAGCGACAAAGCAATGTCGTCTTCGAGGTTTTTTATTTTTGAAATACGGACACCCGCTTCGGGCACAATTTCGTAAAGCGTTACGGTCGGTCCGATGGTCGCTTTTATCTGTGAGATTTCTATTTTGTAATTTTTGAGCGTATCGACAATACGGTTTTTGTTTTCTTCCAATTCCTCTTGGTCGATGGTAATTCCGCCACCATCACTGTGGTCTTTCAACAATTCGAGCGATGGGAATTTGTAGTTAGGCAACTCCAAAGTAGGGTCGAAAGCACCAAAATCTTTCAATAGCTTTTCGGACAGATTTTCTGAAAGCGTTTTTTCAGTTTCTACATAAGTTGTTGTCAACTCGATTTCACTTTCATTCGCAATAGGCTCTTCATCAGAGCCAATAGTTACCTCAAAACCATTTTCCAAATCGGGTTGAACAGTTGGTTCTGAATGATTGGCAATTGTAGGTTTTAGTTCTTTTGGAGTCCAGTCAAAAATATTTTTGGGCTTGTCATCCCCCGTGAGGCCGGCTGTAAGGTTTTCTTCAACAGGGAGGTAAATGTTTTCATTTTTCATCATTTCTTTCGCGACTGTTTTTTGCGTTACCTTTTCCAAGGTGATTTTGGGATTCCAGTCAAATCGGAGAACCAAATAAGAAACAAAGACGAAAGACAACAACAAAATCAATCCGGTTTTTCCCAAATAAACCTGTAAATAAGTGTTGAGCTCACTGCCGACCACCCCGCCGAGCAATGGGAATTTATCGGTCAAAAAACCAAACGCAATCGAAATCCAAATGACATTGATGATTCCCCAAAACCATCTGTTCCAAAGTTTTTTGATAGATATATCCAAGAAGAAATAAGTGCCCGTCATAAAAAGAAGCAAAGTCAAAATATAGGAGGCAATGCCGAAGCCTTTGTAAATAAAAGCATGTCCGGCAATGGCACCAAACTTACTCAACAGATTCTCGGAGGGTTCGTTTCGGTTGTTAAGTTGCCAAAGTGTACTTTGGTCTTCCTTCCAATGTATCAGAAATGAAGAAAAGGCAATGAAGAGCCCTAAACTTAAAAGCATTAGAAACACACCCAATATAATCCGGTACTTTGTTGAAAAGACAAAACGTTTGGGTTTTTCTGTTGAATTTTTTTCTGTTGGGGTTTCTTTTCTTTTAGCCATTGGTCAAACATTCTTCCCGACAAAAATACAAATTAGGAGTGATATAATCCAGTTAGGGGTTATTTGTTGTAATTTTATTGTAAATGTTTGATATGTATATATTTGAATTTTAAAACGATTCTTTTATTCGTTTGATTGAACAATCAAATTTAATTCATTTTCAGTTTTTCCAAATCTCCCGAGGGGATGCTAAATTCATAATTATGAATTATTTAACAAAAAATGATTGAATGGCTATGATTTTTAAATTTTATATTTACAACATATTATTACCTAATTATCTAACATGATAACCTTATTACAGATGAAATTAAACTTACGAATGTTTTTTTCCTTATTTTTAGTAGTGTTTCTTTGCTTTTCAAGCGCGAAAGCACAAACCAAGAAGAAAAAGAAAAATGTAGCAGAAACAACCACTTCTGCTCCTAAACCTAAACCGAAAAACGGTATTAAACCCTACGGGGAAGTTATTACCAAAGATGCCAAAACAGACAAAGGACTTTTCGATGTTCATTTTGTCGATGACAAATATTATTATGAAATACCTGACTCACTTTTTGGCAGGGAAATGCTCATGGTAACTCGGATTGCCAAAACTGCTGATGGCATAGGTTTTGGTGGTGGCAAAACCAATACCCAATCTCTTCGTTGGGAGAAAAAGGCAAAAATGGTTGTTTTGAGGGTTGTTGGGCACGAAAATGTTGCTGCAGATTCTTTACCGATTCACGAGGCAGTAGTTAACTCTAATTTTGAACCCGTTCTCTACACTTTCCCGATTCAAGCATTCAGCAAAGATTCCACCAAAGTGGTTATTGAAGTTTCTCCGTTATTTGAAAAGGACGTCCAAGCACTTGGTTTGCCTGACGGGTATCGAAAAGAATATAAAATTTCTCGTTTAGATGATGGTAAATCCTTTATCGAGCACATCCACAGTTATCCGCAGAACATAGAAGCCCGCCATGTGAAAACGTATGCTGCAAGCAATCCACCGTCCAATCAAAGCACAGGAACAATTTCAGTAGAAATGAACAATTCGATGATTATGCTTCCCAAAGTTCCGATGAAAAGAAGGTACTTCGATCAAAGAGTGGGTTGGTTTGCCCGTTCGGAAGTCGATTATGGGCTGCCGGCTCAAGAGAGCAAAACCATTCGTTTTTTAGACAGATGGCGATTGGAAGTGAAAGACGAAGACATAGAAAAATTCAAACAAGGTGAATTGGTAGAACCTAAAAAGCAAATTGTTTACTACATTGATCGTGCTACTCCTGACCAATGGCGAAAATATATCAAACAAGGCATCGAAGACTGGCAAGTCGCCTTTGAAGCCGCCGGTTTCAAGAATGCTATCATCGCCAAAGATCCACCGACAAAAGAAGAAGACCCCGATTGGTCACCTGAAGATGTCCGTTATTCGGTTGTCCGTTATTTGGCCTCTCCAATACCCAATGCGAACGGTCCGCATGTGAGCGATCCGCGATCCGGAGAAATTCTCGAATCGGATATCAATTGGTATCACAACGTGATGACCTTGCTCCGAAATTGGTTTTTTGTTCAAACCGCCGCCATCAATCCGGATGCACAAAGTGTGGCTTTCAAAGATGAAGTCATGGGAAGATTGATCCGCTTTGTTTCTTCGCATGAAGTAGGGCATACGCTCGGTTTACCTCACAACATGGGAAGCAGCCCCGCCTATCCTGTTGACTCTTTGAGAAGTGCGGTTTTCACGAAAAAATACGGTACGGCTCCATCCATCATGGACTACGCGCGGTTCAATTATATAGCTCAACCAGGTGATGTAGGCGTCGCACTTATGCCAAACATCGGGATTTATGATAAATATGCCATCGAGTGGGGTTACAGACCGATACTCGATAAATCGGCAACGGATGAAAAATCTACTTTAGATAGTTGGATTTTAAAACATCAAGGTGATCCCAAATACCGATTTGGCCGTCAACAAAGTGGGGGTGTCATCGATCCGAGTTCGCAGACCGAAGATTTGGGTGACGATGCCGTTAAAGCAAGTATGTACGGTATTGCAAATTTAAAACGCATCGTTCCCAATCTCATCAAATGGACTGCCGAAGACGGAAAAAACTATGAAGACCTCGAGACACTTTATGGCCAAGTATTGGGTCAATATAACCGCTACATGGGTCACGTTTCTGGCAATGTGGGAGGCGTTTACGAATACTATAAAACCTATGATCAGTCTGGCGCAGTCTATACCCATGTCGAAAAGAAAAAACAAAAAGAAGCTTTAAGTTTTATCAACAAACAATTGTTTGAAACTCCCAAATGGTTGATTGATCAATCCCTTTTCGATAAGTTTGAATCGGCCGGAAGTGTCGAAAGATTAAGAAACACTCAAGTTCGGATTCTCAATGAACTCTTTGATTTTGGTAAAATGCAACGATTAATTGAAAATGAAACACGCAATGGCAATAATGCATTCACCTTGTTAGATTTGTTCAATGATTTGCGTACAGGAATTTGGAAAGAACTCTCAACCGGTGCCGCAACTGACACCTACCGGCGCAATCTTCAACGCGCCTATTTAGAAAGAATGGCGTATTTGATGACTAAAGAGCAACCGAATCTTCCGGTAAATATCAGGCGTTTTGTCAGCCGGACATCAGTTGAAGTCAGCCAATCGGATATCCGGCCTGTGGTTCGTGCACAATTGACCCAACTGCGGAATCAATTGCGCAATGTGGCTTCAGCAGACAGCATGACGCGTTATCATTATTTGGATGCAATTGAAAGAATCAACAACATCTTAGACCCAAAATAATTTGTTTTTCAATGATTTGAAAAAGTCCGGAATCCAAAAGGTTTCGGATTTTTTATTTGATTAGGCGTGTTTTATTTCAGATTAAAATACAGAAAACTTTTTCTATAAAATATTTGAAGAATAAAAGTAGTTCAGCCATTATTTCTGTGGGTGGATTATTCGTTTTTGTTGATTAACCTTATATTAGAAGATTGATTTTAAAATATAAATTTTAGTTTACTGTTCATACATCTTAAAATCAGTTAATTATATTCGTTTGTGCTGTAAATAAAATCTTTTTATGGGTTATAAGCTCAAGTAGTAATTACAAAAAAACAAAAATCGTTGTTCGATAATTAATTTCACAACATTTGTGGTTGAGTCTTTTGGGTAGCAACTCTATTTTAGAAATCAGATTGAGAATTAAAAGGATGCATTTTTATTTTGGTAACCCAAATTAATTTCAGTTGTTGAAACATTACGATGGCTCCTTCGTTATTTTGTTAAAATTTAACTTTTTTTAATCAAGGCTTTCCTTTAGATTTAGGCAATCAAAATAAAATTTATACAGATGTCCGGCTACCGCTTTGTTTTTCTATTTCTTTTCACAGTCATTTACCCCTATAAAAGTCATTCACAAGCCCAATATTCCAAAGATTTTTTTCGTTCGCCATTAGACACTCCGCTGTTGATTGCAGGTTCTTTTGGTGAGCTTCGTTCCAATCATTTTCATTCGGGATTAGACATCAAAACACAGGGGCAAACCGGGCTTTCGGTGTTTGCAACTGGCGATGGATATGTGTCTCGCATCAAAGTTGAGTGGGTTGGTTATGGAAAAGCAATTTATGTGACACACCCAAACGGCTATACGACTGTTTATGGCCATTTGAGCGAGTTTTCTCCAGAGATTGAAGCTTGGGTCAAAAAAAATCAATACCAAAAGGAATCGTACGCCATCGAATTGTTTCCCAATGCTGCGGTTTTCCCTCTTACCAAAGGGCAACTTATTGCCTATAGCGGAAACACAGGGGGGTCGGGAGGCCCGCATCTTCATTTCGAAATACGCGATACCAAAAGCGAAAAACCCATCAACCCGTCTCTCTTCGGATTAGAAATCAAAGACAGCAAACCTCCGATAATCGAACAAGTTTTTATTTATCCTGCTAATGAAAATTCGACCGTCAACGGAAGCAAGAAAATGAGCCAATTGACCTTGCAAACACAAAGGCAAGGATATGTCAAAACCAATTCGGTGAAAGTAAGCGGTTCTGTTTATGTAGGTTTTTCGGCTTATGACCGTTTGGATTTGACCGCCAATCGTAACGGGATTTACAAAGTAGAAAGTTACGTCAACGGCTTGAAAAACTTTGGTTACCAGCTCGAAACTTTTTCTTTTTTGGAGAGCAGATACCTGAATTCGCTAATAGATTATGCCTATTACAAACGAACCGGGCAACGCATCCAAAGAGTTTACAAAGCACCTTACAATTTTTTGAGTATTTACAATGATAAAAAACAAGATGGCATCATCGAAATAAATGATACGACAAATTACCAGGTCAGATTGATTGTGACCGATGCCTGCCAAAACGAAACTATTGTTGAGATACCTTTGGTTGGTGTTTCACAACAGACAACAGATACCGTAGGAAAAGTGCCCTCAACCCAGCTGGTAAAAGCCAATCAACCTTTCGATTTCAAATCCGGGAAAGTTTCTGTGCATTTTGACAAATGGTCTTTTTACGAAGATTTTAACTTTGAATTTAAAATGAAGGATAGCATCACCGCACAAATTGCTAGCGCAAGCATTCCCGTTCACAAACCATTTGATCTGACTTTTGATGTTTCCGGATTTCCTAAAGAAGCAGTTGACAAAATGTATATTGCCGAGTTTGATAAAGGCAGGTATTATCAGGTGAAAACCAAGCGAGTCGCAAATTCGCTGACAGCAAGTGTCAAATACTTGGGGACTTATACCTTGAAAAAAGACACGACACCTCCTAAAATTTATCCAATTAATTTTAAAAAGGGGCAATGGCTCACTAATTTCAGGTATTTAAAACTACATGTTTCCGATTCGCAATCTGAGCTGTCCGGGTTTAAAGCCACCCTCGATGGCAAATGGATTTTGACCGAATATGAATACAAAGACAACATGCTTACTTTCGATTTTGAAGATAATATTTTAGAAGAAATGCCACAGGCTAAACACATTTTAAAAGTTATAGCTACCGACCATGTTGGAAATAACACTATTTTTGAAACGGAGTTTTTTAGAAAAAAATAAACCAAACCAAATCAGTCAAATAATTTTTAGGTTTTGAAAATAAACTTTTACATTTTAACGCTGTTTCTAGTAACAGGTTTTTTTTGCTTTTCTCAAAAAGCAATACTCAAAGGAATTGTTTTAGACGAAAATAACAAGCCGATTGAAGGAGTCAATATCAGTTTTCAAGGTGTCGGTACGCAAACAGATGCAACCGGATTTTATGTTTTAACCATCGACGCCGAAAAAGAATTAAGGATAACATTCAGCCACGTTTCCCACAAACCGGTGACCTTGGTTTTCAAATTGAAAACCAACGAGAGTTTTGAATACAATCCGGTGATGAAAACTAATGTTGAACAGATGTCGGAAGTCGTAATTACGGCCGAAACCCGCGACCGCGTTTCTGGGGTTGTCAGCATTTCACCCAACATCATCCGAAAAATTCCCGGAGCCAATGCCGGAATTGAAAACATACTCAAAACCTTGCCGGGTGTCAATTCAAACAACGATCTGAGTACCCAATTTTCGGTGCGTGGCGGAAGTTTTGAAGAGAATTTGGTCTATGTCAATGAAGTGGAAGTATATCGTCCGTTGCTCATTCGTTCGGGCCAGCAGGAGGGTTTGAGTTTTGTCAATACAGACCTGACCGAAAGTGTGTATTTCTCTGCCGGAGGTTTCCAAGCCAAATATGGTGATAAAATGTCATCCGTACTCGATATTACTTATCGGACACCGACCCAATTCGGTGCCGGTGTCGATTTGAGTTTTCTTGGCGCAACTGCCTTTGTGCAAGGGGTTTCCAGAAATCAAAAATTGTCGGGCATCGCGGGATTTCGGCTGCGTGACAACAGTTTGTTGGTGGACAGCCAAGACACGGACTCCAATTTCAATCCGCGGTTTATCGATTTTCAAACTTTTTTAACTTATCAATTTAACCGAAAATTACAAGTCGATTTTCTCGGTGTGGTTTCTCAAAATGATTATGATTTTAGACCCAAACGCCGTCAAACCAATTTTGGGACAATCACCGACCCGCGTGCTTTGGTGGTCTTGTTTGAAGGAAAAGAACAAGACCAATACCAAACTCAATTCGGAGCTTTTAAAGCTACCTATAAAGCCAACGATAACTTGACTTTAAAATTCATCGCTTCCGCTTATCACGCCATCGAAGAAGAGTTTTTTGACATTGAAGCTTCCTTCTTAATAGGTGAAGTTAATACCAATATCGGTTCTCCCAATTTGGGAGAGGTTGGTTTCGGGACTGCGGTTGGTTCGCAACTCACGCATGCACGCAACGAGCTTGATGCTTTGATTTCCAATTTTGAGCACAAAGGAACTTATACCGTTGTCAACAACCAGTTCGATTGGGGCATCAAATACACAGTTGAGGATATCCGAGATAAATTGGACGAATTTGAAATCATCGATTCCGCCGGATTTTCTGTCCGCCCGTTTCGTCTCGAATTTGCCAACAACCAACCCGATGATCCATTCACGGCTCCGTTGGTTTCTTTTCAGCGGGTAAAAGCTAAAAACGACACCCAAATAGATCGTATTTCCGGGTTTGGGCAGTGGAGCAAGCGCACATTTTGGAGATATTCGGAGGTGTTTTACAATGTCGGCGCACGGTTTCATTATTGGAATGTGAGTGGCGACGGCATCGAAAACAGCAATAATATTGTCATCAGTCCGCGCGCGCAGTTTTCTATCAAACCCAATTGGATTTCCGACATGGTTTTCCGGCTTTCCGCCGGTTTGTATCACCAACCACCGTTCTATCGGGAATTGAGAAACCTGCAAGGCGTGGTTCAGCCTGATGTGGATGCGCAGCAGGCGCTGAGCATCGTATTGGGTAACGATTTCAGCTTTTTGATGTGGGATAGGCCGTTTAAATTGGTGTCGGAGGTTTATTACAAAGACATGACCGATGTCAACGCCTTTACCATCGAAAACGTGCGGACCCGTTTCCGGGCAGACAACAACACTGATGCCTACGCTTATGGTTTAGATGTTCGCTTAAACGGCGAGTTTGTGCCTGGAACAGAATCTTGGTTTTCGCTCGGCTTGCTCAAAACGGAAGAAAATACCAACAATCAAGGTTCTATTTCTAGGCCTACCGACCAACGGTTTAAGTTTGCGGCTTTGTTTCAGGATTATGTGCCCAACATGCCCAACCTGAAGATGTATCTCAACTTGGTTTACAACACCGGGCTTCCGACCGGTTCGCCTGCAGGAGCCGACCCAAGAAATTTTCAAAACCGGTTGCGCGACTACAAACGCGCGGATATTGGTGTTTCATACGTGTTTACGGATGGAAACAACCGCTATCCAAAAGGGCACTGGTTGGCACCATTCAAAGAACTTACTTTCGGTGTTGAATTGTTCAATATGTTTGATACCAAAAACGCCAATACTTCGACTTTCGTGCGAGATACTTCTTCCAACCGGTTTATCGGGATTCCGAATTTTCAGACTGGTAGAGTGGCGAGTTTGCGGCTGAGCGCGCGGTTTTAGTTTATATTCAATTTATTTGATAATTTATAAACGAAAGAAATCAAGGTTTATCAGACTTAAAAAACGAATCGACAAACTCAAATTTATTAAACACTTGAAGGTCGTTGATGCCTTCACCGATACCGATAAAACGCACTGGGACTTGAAATTGGTCGGAAATACCGATGACTACGCCGCCTTTTGCCGTGCCGTCAAGCTTGGTTATTGCCAAGGCGGTGACTTCAGTAGCAGCAGTAAATTGTTTGGCTTGTTCAAATGCGTTTTGGCCCGTTGAGCCATCCAAAATAAGCAACACCTCGTGAGGCGCATCGGGAACTATTTTCTGCATGACACGCTTCACTTTTGAAAGTTCGTTCATCAGGTTTATTTTGTTGTGCAGCCTTCCTGCTGTATCAATCAAAACGACTTCGATGTTTTCCTTGACTGCTTGTTGGAGCGTTTCAAAAACGACAGAAGATGGATCCGAACCCATTTTTTGTTTCACAATCGGCACACCGGAACGGTCAGCCCAAATCTGAAGTTGATCGATGGCGGCAGCTCGAAAGGTATCGGCAGCTCCGAGCATCACCGTTTTCCCTTGTTTTTTGTATTGATTAGCCAATTTTCCGATAGATGTGGTTTTTCCCACGCCATTTACACCCACGACCATTACCACATAAGGCTTGATGCTACTTGGTATGGTAAGTTCCGAATCTTCGCCTCGGTTGGTTTCAGACAACAAGGAAGCGATTTCTTCACGCAAAATAGCATTTAGCTCATTCGTCCCGAGATATTTGTCTTTGGAAACGCGTTTTTCTATCCGGTCAATAATCTTTAGGGTTGTGGCAACACCCACATCGGCTGAAATGAGTGCTTCTTCCAACTCGTCTAAAACAGTTTCATCTACTTTCGACTTTCCTGCAACCACTTTGGTGAGTTTGCCGAAAAACCCGGTTCTTGTCTTCTCCAAACCTTTGTTTAGGTTTTCTTTTTTTTCGGATGAAAATATTTTCTTAAAAAAACTCATGAGATTTTTCAGGTATAAGTTAGTATTCAACGCACACAAAGTTATAAAAAAGTAGATAGTTTGAGTTTTTAAAACACAAATCCCTCTAAAGTCCACAATCTAAAGTCTATATATTTTTAAATCAAAGAATAGCATCGGTTTTTATTTATACCTTGTTTTGGCTTAATTTTTTTAGTTATTGATGTGCAGATGATTAAATAATATAACAAAAAAACAAACAATGCTTTGTCCTTATTCGTTTGATGATTTAATCCCGAAACAACTCCTCATTTGTATCTTAGATAGTTGTTAGTCCGATAAGCATACAACCTTTTTTTTATACCATAATCGGGGTTTGGGATAAAGGTTTTTTGGGTATAAGTTTAGGTTTGTTTGAAGGGTAAACTGGCTTTATTTAAAAAATCAAACTTTTATCAAAGAAATTAAGCAAAAAAAACCGCCTCAAATTTAATATTGAGACGGCTTTTCAGTTTGATTTATAAAAAATGAATTACTTTTTGCTATCCATTTTTTCTTTGAGATCGGCCAAGGCTTCCAAATCACCCAAAGTGGTTTTTTCAGAAGTCGAAGCTTTTGCAGCGGCTGCTTTAACGATTTTCTCTTCTTCTTCACGGAAAAGAGCAGTATGTGAAGCGACTACGCGTTTGAATTCTTTGTTAAATTCAATGATTTTAAATTCGGCTTCATCGCCTTTTTTGAGTTTTTTGCCGTCTTCTTTTTCAAGGTGTCGGGCAGGAATGAATGCAACGATGTCTTCATTGAAGTTGACGGTTGCGCCTTTGTCCACTAACTCATCAATGGTGCCTGTGTGGGTAGTACCGACTGCAAATTCAGTTTCGTATTTGTCCCAAGGATTCACAGTGGTTTGTTTGTGTCCCAAACTGAGTTTGCGTCCTTCCACATCTAATTCGAGAACTACCACGTCAATCTTGTCGCCGAGAGCTAAAAATTCGGATGGATGCTTGATTTTTTTGGTCCAAGACAAATCGGAAATGTAAATAAGCCCATCGATGCCTTCTTCCAATTCAACGAACACGCCGAAGTTGGTAAAGTTGCGCACGATTCCTTTGTGTTTAGAACCAACGGGATATTTAGCAGTAATGTCTGTCCAAGGGTCTGGTGTCAATTGTTTAATTCCCAACGACATTTTGCGGTCTTCGCGGTCGAGTGTGAGGATAACAGCTTCTACTTCGTCGCCTACTTTTACGAAATCTTGTGCAGAGCGCAAGTGTGTGGACCAAGACATTTCAGATACGTGGATTAATCCTTCTACACCTTCTTTAGCTTCGATGAATGCACCGTAGTCAGCGATCACCACAACTTTGCCTTTCACTTTGTCGCCAACTTTGAGGTTTGGATCGAGGGTGTCCCACGGGTGAGACTGAAGTTGTTTTAAACCTAATTGGATGCGTGATTTGTTGTCGTCAAAATCAAGAATAACCACATTGATTTTTTGATCAAGTTCGACCACTTCATTCGGGTGGTTAATTCTGCTCCAAGACAAGTCGGTGATATGAATCAAACCGTCCACGCCACCAAGGTCGATGAACACGCCGTAAGAAGTTATGTTTTTAACGACACCTTCAAGAACTTGGCCTTTTTCGAGCTGGCCGATGATTTCTTTTTTCTGAACTTCGATATCTGCTTCGATCAATGCTTTGTGTGAAACCACTACGTTTTTGAATTCGTGGTTGATTTTCACGACTTTAAATTCCATGTTCTTACCCACATAAATATCGTAGTCACGGATGGGTTTCACATCGATTTGTGAGCCGGGCAAGAAAGCTTCGATTCCGAAAACATCGACTATCATACCGCCTTTGGTGCGGCATTTGACAAAGCCGGTTACTATTTCGCCACTGTCGTGGGCTGTATTGACACGTTCCCATGACTTAATAGTCCTGGCTTTTCTGTGAGAAAGAATCAATTGGCCGGTTTTGTCTTCGCGGGTGTCGATCAGGACTTCCACTTTGTCGCCAACTTTTAGTCCGGGATTGTATCTGAACTCGTTAAGCGAGATGACTCCTTCCGATTTGGCATTGATGTCGATAATGGCTTCGCGGTCGGTCAAATGAACAACTACGCCTTCTACGATGTCTTCGCCGTCTGTTGAGATAAATGTTTTTTCGACAAGTTTTTCAAACTCTTTTAGTTGATCTTCTTTTACTTCGTCGATGCCGTCTTCATATTTTTTCCAATTGAAGTTCGCCAAAAATTCTCCGGGATTTACCGCTTCCGGTTGCGTTTGAGATTGAGTTTCTTCAGCCATTTGCTGATTATTAAATTTGTATTCCGGTTTGGGCGGAGAACTGAGCAGCCCTTGTCGGAAGAGGTTTTTAAATAATTTTTCTTATGGTTCGCCCTTTTTATTCTCCTGTTGCAAAAAGGTTTGCAAAATTAAGGTATTATGAATTAATATTCAAATGTTTAAATCAATTTTTTCTTAAGATGGGGTTTTTGATAAATCTGAGGGAGTTGGTTTTTGTTTTAACGCGCAGATTATTCAACTTATAATTTTGTAAAACAGTCCTTTATTATTTGTATAATAAATCTTTTATAACTAATTCTGAGGATAAGATTTAAACTTTTATAAAATCAGTTAGTCATAGATGCAAACAATAAAAATTTTAAAAACCATGAAAAAATTAATTTTCCCATTGCTATTGTCCGTTTTCATTTTTGGAAATGCGCAAACCGAAAAACAATCTGATGTTGCAACTAACAGGCAATCGCAATATCAAAAGCGGGCACATTTTGCCAAATTGACCCCGTCAGAGCGTGCCAATTTGCAAACCAAACGGATGACCTTGCATTTAGACTTGACCGAAAGTCAACAAAAATTAGTTAACAACTTGCTGCTCAAACAAAACGAACAAAGGAACCAATCTTTTGAAGCAGCGAATAAAAACAAAGAATCCGGCAAACAACTTACGGATGCTGAGAGATATCAACTGCAAGTAGGCAGGTTGGATAGTCAAATTGTTTTTCAAAAAGAAATGAAATCCATTTTGAACGAAAAACAATACGAGCAATGGAAAACCCAACACAAAAAATTCGGAAAGCACATGATGATGGGAAGGCGCTACAAAAAGCAACAGAATTGATTTGAGGTTTGAATTTGGTTTGAAAAAAATCCCCGCGTAAAACGGGGATTTTTGTATTTTGGGTATGTAAATTTTTGAAATTATAAAGACCAAGGCCTTCCCACCTCTGAAAGCGGGATGCAACCATTGTAAACACCCGGAATTGGGTCATAACTCAACACTTCTTTACCCACTTTCTCACTGCTGCGATAGCCGTAAATAGTCATATTTCTCAGTCCGATTAAGAAGTTTGAGATGGCGGTGTCTGTGTCATAGGCATATGGCACGTCTGAGTCGTTGTAACCCTCGGCCAACTTTTCTTCTAACGCTTTGCGCTGTTCCAAAGTGATGTTGAAATAAGGTTTCACCAAGGAATCTAATTCTTCTGCTTCAGCTTTGGTGATTTCGTTGCCCGGATGCGCATCGGCATATTTTTTTGCAAAAGCTTGATAACCAAGGTCAAATTCGCCCTTTGCTTTTGGGTTAAATACTTCGCCGTAAAACAAGTCAATAAATTGCGGAACGTTGACATCGATGGCACCGGGGATTTTTTTATCTTCGAGTGGTGGCAGCATGAGCTCGGCTAATTTATAGATAACTTTACCTTGTATGGGTTCCATATAGGCGGCTACCCAATTGGGCTCGGATTTACAGCTTTGGAGCAAGCTAAAAAAAGCAGGGGCGGCTAAGGTATAGCCAACTCCCAGCGATATGTTCTTAATGGCGCTTCTTCTGTCCATGATATTTATTTTTAAATGTTTTGTTTATTTAATTCTTTGACGGCAAAATCAACAGCACGCGCTGTGAAAGCCATGTATCCCAATGATGGATTGTGACAGGCGGCGGAAGTCATAAATGAACCGTCAGTAACAAAAACGTTCGGCACAGCGTGAATTTGGTTGTTACCGTTCAGCACCGATGTTTTCGGGTCGCGGCCCATACGGGCTGTTCCCATTTCGTGAATGCCCAATCCGGGAGCTCCGATATCGTCCATGGGTTTGATGTCTTTAAACCCACCGGCTTCTAACATGGCAATACCTTGAGCGATCATATCTTTTCGCATGTTGAGTTCATTTTGTTTAAACTCTGCATCGAAAGTAACGGTTGGCAAATCCCATTTATCTTTGTTTTCGTAGTCGAGAAACATTTTGTTTTCGTGATACGGAAGGGTTTCTCCGAATCCCATCAAGCCCATGCTCCAATTACCGGGTTCAAGTATGCTTTCGGTCAGGTTTTTACCATAGCTGAATTCGGCTATGGTATCGGCAAATCCGTTTCTGCCACCACCGCCTTGATATCCGTATCCGCGCAAGAAATCTTTTTGTTTCGATTTTTCATCAACATTCCTAAATCGCGGGATGTAAATACCGTTGGCTCTTCTACCCTTGTAGTATTGATCTTCAAAACCTTCATACCGTCCTGTTGCACCGGCTTTGAAATGGTGATCCATCAAGTTGTGACCCAATTCGCCGCTGTCGTTGCCCATACCGTTGGGGAAACGATTGGATTTGGAGTTGAGCAAAATACCGGTTGAAGCGATGGTAGAGGCACAAAGGAAAATGATTTTGGCTTTAAATTCCATGGTTTCGTTGGTTTCCGCATCGATCACCCGAACACCGGTAGCACGTTTTGTTTTCTCGTCATAGATGACTTCGTGTACGATGGAAAACGGGCGCAAAGTCATATTTCCGGTGCGTTCTGCCGCAGGAAGGGTAGAGGAGTTGCTGCTAAAATAGCCACCGAACGGGCAACCGCGCATGCAACGATTCCTATATTGACAGTTAGTCCGCCCCTCAAAAGTTTTAGTCCCGGTGATGTGAGCTGTTCGTCCGATGGTTAGCACACGGTCATCAAAATTTTCAGCGATTTTTCCTTTGAGATGCGTTTCCACACAATTCAATTCCATTGGAGGCAGGAATTTTCCGTCGGGAAGTTGAGGAAGGCCTAAATTTTCACCACTCACCCCGACGTAATCTTCCACATAATCATACCAAGGGGCGATGTCTTTATAACGCACCGGCCAATCGACAGCGATGCCTTCTTTTTTGTTAGCTTCGAAATCGATGTCACTCAACCGATAGCTTTGACGGCCCCACATAATAGATCGACCGCCTACGTGATAGCCTCGCATCCAGTCAAAACGTTTGACTTCGTTGTAAGGATGTTCGGTATCTTTCACAAAGAAATGGCGATGGGCTTCATCTGTGGTATAACCTGTCCGGTTTTGTTTTTCGTAATCTTTCAGTTCTTCCTGAGTAAGTTGCCCTTTGGTCTTGAAATCCCAAGGATCTTTGTACATGGTCGGGTAATCTTCGATGTGTCGAACCATGCGGCCTCTTTCGAGAACCAATGTTTTCAACCCCTTTTCACAGAGTTCTTTTGCGGCCCAACCGCCGCTGATACCTGTACCTACGACGATGGCATCAAATTCGGCTTGTTCCGGAATGTAATTAAGCATACGTGACGTTTTTAAATTGATTAGACAAATTGGTTAGTGTTATAGATTCATTTTTTTTAATTGTTCTACGGCATGATGGGCTGCTCTGGCTGTTAATGCCATATAAGTTAAGGATGGATTTTGACAAGCAGTGGAAGTCATGCACGCACCATCGGTGACATAGACGTTGGGTACGGTATGGACTTGGTTGTTGCCATTCAAAACTGATGTTTTGGGATTTCGGCCCATACGGGCAGTCCCCATTTCGTGAATACCCAAGCCTGGTGCACCCAAATTGTCTTCCGTTTCAATATTTTTTACACCTGCTTTTTCGAGCATTTCGACCGCTTGGGCAATCATGTCTTTGCGCATGGCGAGTTCATTCTCTCCGAATTGCGCGTCAAAAGTAATGGTTGGCAGCCCCCAATTATCGGTCTTGTCGTAATCGAGATACATTTTGTTATCGTGATTGGGCAACGTTTCGCCAAAGGCAGTCATGCCAATTTGCCAAACACCGGGTTCAAGGATACTTTGGGTTAGATTTTTTCCATAACTAATCTCTGCGACACTTTCTTTCCAATCTGACCGGCCTGCTCCCCCTTCATAGCCATATCCGCGTATAAAATCTTTTTGTTTTGATTTTTCGTCCAGATTTCTGAATCTTGGAATATAGAAACCCGAAGGCTTTCGCCCCTTGTAATATTTATCTTCAAATCCTTCATAGATACCGGAAGCACCTGCGTTGAAATGATGATCCATGATGTTGTGCCCGAGCTCGCCGCTGTCGTTGCCCAAGCCGTTTGGAAACCGGTCTGATTTGGATTGCAAAAGAATAGAAGCAGAAGCCATGGCAGAAGCACAACAAAAAATGACTTTGGCATTGAATTCAATTTCCTCTTTGGTTTCAGCATCAATAATTTTTACACCTGTCGCTCTTTTTTTATTTGCATCATACACGATTTCGTGAACAATAGAATGTGGCCGGATAGTCATATTCCCTGTTTTTTCAGCCGCAGGAAGGGTAGAAGAATTGCTGCTGAAATAACCGCCAAACGGACAACCACGCATACAACGGTCACGAAATTGACAATTGGTTCGTCCGTCAAACTTTTTATCTCCGGTCAGATGTGCAATCCTTTGAGGCATCACAACTCGGCCGTCCATTTCTTTGTAAACGGACTGTCTCAAATGATCTTCCAAACAATTGAGCGGAATGGGTGGGAGTAGATTGCCATCGGGCAACTGCGGAAGGCCTAAATTTTCGCCACAAATTCCCGCAAAACCTTCTACATAAGTGTACCAAGGGTCGATGTCTTTGTAACGTATGGGCCAATCGACAGCAATGCCTTGTTTGAGATTTGCTTCAAAATCCAAATCACTCAGCCGATAAGAACACCTTCCCCATACCAATGATTTACCCCCTACCTGATATCCTCTGACCCAATCAAACCTTTTGGCTTCATTATAAGGATGTTCCGAATCTTTTACAAAAAAATGTCGGTGTTCTTCACTAGTGGCGAAACCGGTGCGTTTTAGTTTTGCATAATCTTTGAGTTCCTCTTGGGTGGCTCGCCCGCCTCTAATTTTAAAATCCCACTTATCTTTGTACATGGTCGGATAATCTTTGATATGACGAACCATCCGGCCTCTTTCGAGTACCAAAGTTTTCAAACCTAGTTCGCACAATTCTTTCGCTGCCCAACCGCCGCTGATGCCAGTCCCTATAACGATTGCGTCATAAGAGCTTTTAGATATGCTTAGGTTTAACATATTCGTAAGTAACTTGTGTGAAAGATGATAATTGAGCCATAAAAGTAGAATAATTTTATATGCGATTCAAAGAATTACAAATAATAACAAAATTTTAGGATATTCTTCAAACGATTTCGTAAAGTTGTAATGAGATAATTTATACTTTTATGAATTCAAAAAAAGAAAAAATAGTTTGTTTCAAATGGGTGTAGTTAATTTCATAACAGACAGTTTATGGACAGAAGAAATTTTTTAAGAAACAGTGCCCGAGCTGGTTTGGCATTATCTGCTTTGGGCTTAGCTTCTTGCCTTGGCAACAAGGAAAACAAGCCGGAAGAAGGATTGCAAGCAGCAGGTGAATCTCCAAATGAAGGTTTATTCTTCAAACTGTCTTTGGCACAATGGTCATTGCATAAGGCTATTTTAGAAAAGAAAATGGATCCGACAGATTTTGCCATCAAGGCTCATCAATACGGTTTTGAAGGGCTTGAATATGTAAATCAGCTCTATGGCGAATTTTTTCAAAACGATTCAAACTCGTTGAACGCCATGAAGAAATTAGTGGGCACACTCAACCAAAAAGCCAAGGATTATGGTATGCAGAATGTACTTATCATGATTGACAACGAAGGCGCATTGTCATCGGCAGATTCCAAACTACAACTTCAGGCAATCGATAACCACAAGAAATGGATGGATGCGGCACATGAATTGGGTTGCCATTCCATTCGTGTCAATTTGTTTGGTGATGAGAGGGAAGAGGTTTGGAAAGACAAATCGGTGGAGTCTTTACTTAAATTGGCAGACTATGGCAAGCCGCTGAATGTTAATGTCATCGTTGAAAATCATGGAGGGTTTTCTTCCAATGGTGTGCTGATTACTGGAGTGATGAAAATGGCCAACAACCCACATTGCGGTATTTTGCCCGATTTTGGGAATTTTTGCTTAAAAAGAGACACCGGCGATGTCTGGGAAGGTAATTGTATCGAAGAGTATGATCGTTATTTGGGTGTGAGTCAGATGATGCCTTATGCCAAAGGTGTGAGCGCAAAATCCTTTGATTTTGATATTGCCGGCAACGAAACCCTCATCGATTTTAAAAAAATGCTTAAAATTGTAAAACATTCCGGTTTCGAGGGTTTTATCGGCACAGAATACGAAGGAGATCGGATGCAGGAAGAAGAAGGCATTTTGGCTACCAAAAAATTATTAATTAAAACGGCAAAAGAAATCAATAGTTAAATAAACAAACAACAAATACCAAATCACAAATAACCAAAACCAACTTAAACTTTAAACTATGAACTTAAAAACGCGCATTCAACTTTCTCTGATGATGTTTCTCGAATTTTTCATTTGGGGTGGTTGGTTTGTCACGCTCGGTACTTTTTTGAATGCCAATCTCAATGCTTCAGGAGCCGAATCGGCCATGGCTTTTTCAACACAATCCTGGGGAGCTATCATTGCCCCTTTTATAATAGGCCTGATAGCCGATCGTTATTTTAATGCCGAGAAAATTTTGGGGATTCTTCATATTCTGGGCGCAGGGCTCATGTTTTTGATGGCACAAGCTTCTGATTTTTCCATTTTCTACCCTTACGTCTTGGGTTATATGATTTTGTACATGCCCACTTTGGCGTTGGTCAATTCTATTTCTTTCAGACAGATGAAAGACCCATCCAAAGAGTTCTCTTTTGTGCGCGTGTTTGGCACTGCCGGTTGGGTTATAGCAGGTATTGTCATCAGCTTTACCGGTTGGGACAGTGAAGCTGGCAGAGCAGAAGGCCTTTTGAGCAATACCTTTATGATGGTCGGTGCTGCATCAGCTATGCTGGGAATTTTTAGTTTTACGTTGCCTAAAACGCCACCTCAAGCCAATCGGGAAGAAAAAGTAAGTCTTTCGGAAATCTTAGGGTTAGATGCTTTAAAACTTTTAAAGGATAAAAACTTCTTTATTTTCTTCTTGGCATCCATATTAATTTGTATTCCGCTGGCTTTTTATTATCAAAATACGAATCCCTTTCTATCTGAAATCGGGATGACAAATCCAACCGCAAAAATGGCTGTCGGTCAGGTTTCCGAAATACTATTTATGCTGTTGCTTCCTTTGTTTTTTACCAAATTTGGATTCAAAAATACCATTTTGGTCGGGATGGCCGCCTGGGCAGTCCGCTATCTTTTGTTTGCCAATGGCGATGCCGGGGAATTGACTTTTATGTTGTTAATCGGGATAGCATTGCACGGTATATGTTATGACTTCTTTTTTGTTTCAGGCCAGATTTATACGGATACCAAAGCCGGCGCTAAATACAAAAGCTCAGCACAAGGATTGATTACCTTGGCCACTTACGGCGTAGGGATGCTTATAGGTTTTTGGGTAGCCGGAAAAATCACAGATGAATATTTGAGACCTGACGACACGCATCTTTGGAAGGCCATTTGGACATTCCCGGCCTATTTTGCCATCGGCGTGTTTGTTCTATTCGCCTTATTTTTCAAAAACGAAAAAATTGAATATAAGCCTTAGTTTTTTAAATTTATCGAATCAACGAATAATTACATTTTCAAATTTTCAAATTGTTTCATTTTCAAATTATATATTATGAGTTCTAAAATAAGATTAGGAATACTGGGCGGCGGTGGAGATTCTCTGATTGGCGTTTTGCACCGTGTGGCTTCTTCTATGTACGACAGTTTCGAATTGGTGGGCGGCGTTTTTAACCCTGATTTTGATCAAAACATCGGTTTTGCTGAACGAATAGGGATTCCAACCCACCGGGTTTACAAAGATTTTGATACGTTGATTGAGAAAGAAACAGCCATGCCAGCAAGCGAGCGGATACAGGTAGTGTCCATTCTGACCCCGAACTTTTTGCATTTTCCCATGGCAAAAAAACTATTGGAAAACGGTTTTAACGTCATTTGCGAAAAACCGATGACCACGACCTATGAGGAAGCCAAAATTCTCAAACAAACACTTGCCAAGACAAAAGCCGTTTTTGCGGTTACTTATACCTATACCGGTTACCCGATGGTACGGCAAATGCGCGAAATGATTCTCAACGGCGAGCTGGGTGAAATACAGAAAGTGGATGTTCAATACTACCAAGGTTGGATCAATCCGATTATACACGACAAAGAAAAACGGGCAAATACTTGGCGTTTGAATCCCGAAAAATCGGGTATCAGTTGTTGTGTTGGTGACATCGGCACCCACGCTTTCGATATGATAGAGTTTGTGACCGGACTACATGTCAATTCGATTTTGGCAGATTTGAATTATCTGTATGAAGACAACCGCATGGATATAGATGGCACTATCTTGATTCGTTTTTCTGACAATGTAAAAGGGGTCATTCGGGCGAGCCAAATCGCGACGGGTGAAGAAAACAATTTCACCGTACAAGTCTATGGCAAAAAAGCCGGTTTGAAATGGGAACAAGAGAATCCGAATTATTTGTATTTATTGGAAGACGGGCACCCACTAAAAATATTAAAACCTGGCCATACTTACAACTCCAAACTGTCTTTGGAAGGGACCAAGCTACCACCCGGGCATCCGGAAGGTATTTTCGATTCAATGGGCAACATCTATAAAGGCATAGCCAAAGCCATTCGCGGTGAGTCTTATAATTCAGGTGAATTTCCAACCATCATTGATGGCGCACGCGGCATGGATTTTATCGAAAAAGCTGTCGAATCGCACCGAAATGGAAATGTTTGGGTTCAATTAGATTAGAAATGTTTGATGATTCGATGATTTGATGATTCGATGGTGAATTTATTAACAAACATCAAGAAACCAGAAACCAGTAACATATAACGAATACAAAAAGATGAAAACCATCAAAGGACCCGCCGTATTTTTGGCTCAATTTGTAGAAAACAAAGCACCTTTCAATTCGTTGGATGGAATGTGCAAATGGGCTGCGGATTTAGGCTACAAAGGCATACAAATCCCGACTTGGGAAAAATTTCTCATCGATTTGGACAAGGCTGCCGAAAGTCAGGCCTACTGCGATGAACTCAAAGGGAAAATCAACTCGTATGGATTGGAAATTACCGAGCTCTCCACACATCTACAAGGCCAATTGGTGGCGGTGCATCCTGCCTACGACATTATGTTTGACAATTTTGCCCCCGACGCGTTGAAAGGAAACCCGAAAGCGCGCACCGAATGGGCCATCGAAGCCGTCAAAAAAGCGGCCGTTGCCAGCAGAAGATTGGGGCTCAATGTACATGCTACATTTTCGGGAGCGTTGCTTTGGCATACTTGGCATCCGTGGCCACAACGCCCGCCGGGATTGGTCGAGTTGGGTTTCGAAGAATTGGCCAAACGTTGGAAACCTATTCTCGATGTGTATGACCAAAACGGCGTGGATGTGTGCTATGAAGTGCATCCTGGCGAAGACATACACGATGGCGATACCTTCGAGCGGTTTTTGAAAGCCACAGGCAATCACAAACGGGTAAATATTTTGTATGATCCGAGCCATTTTGTGTTGCAACAATTGGATTACATCGAATACATCGACCATTATCATCAATTTATCAAGGCCTTTCACGTCAAAGATTCGGAATTTAACCCGACGGGAAAAAAAGGCGCTTTCGGCGGATACAACAACTGGGGCGACCGCGCCGGACGCTACCGTTCGCCAGGAGACGGCCAAATCGATTTTAAAACCATTTTCTCTAAACTTACGCAATACGGTTGCGATGTTTGGGCAGTGATGGAGTGGGAGTGCTGCATCAAAAGTCCGGAGCAAGGTGCGCGCGAAGGCGCACCGTTTATCAAAAGCCACATCATCGAAGCAACCCAAAGAGCCTTTGACGACTTTGCCGGAGCAGAAATCGACAAAGAAAAACTGAAAAAGATTTTGGGGATTTGAAAGTAACGATTGATGAATTTTGAATTTTTAGTTTTTAGTCTTTGGTTTTGAGTTTTGAATGATTATAAATTTTGTAAATGAATAAGATTTGAGTTTTTCAATTTGACTTTAAAAAAACTAAAAACTAAGCATTCAAAACTAAAAACTGATCGAATAATAAATAACAAATAAGTCTAACGCCTTATGGTAGTTAATCGCTAATAATAAACCCAATATGAAAAACCCAATTCTCATTCTGGCACTTTTGACAACTTTTACCGCTTGCCAAAACTCCAAAAAAGCAGATAAAGAAACCGAAATTACTAAAGCCACCGATATGAAAACAACCGAAAGCGAGCAATCTTGGACATCTCTTTTTGACGGAAAATCTTTTGACGGTTGGCACCTGTATCTTAAAGAGGGGGTTTCACCTGAATGGCATATTGAAGACGGTACGATGGTTTTCAGGCCAACACCCGAATCGGCTCGAGGCAACAACATCGTTACCGACAAAGTTTATACCGATTTTGTGCTGTCGCTTGAATGGAAAATATCCGAAGGCGGCAACAGCGGTTTGTTTTGGGGTGTGCAGGAAGACCCCAAATATCCGGAAGCATACGAAACCGGTGCGGAGATTCAACTTTTGGACGATGAGCGGCATCCCGATGCAAAAAATGGCACGACCCACAAAGCGGGCGCTTTATACGACATGATTGCCGCACCTGAAGGATTGGTCAAACCCGCGGGAGAATGGAATTTATATGTTTTGGAAATCAATCACAAGGTAAACTTGGGGAAACTCAGCATCAACGGCAAAGAGGCAATTTCATTCCCATTGCAAGGCGAAGAATGGGATGTGATGGTAGCTCGATCCAAGTTTAGAGACTGGCCGGCTTTTGCAAAAATAAAAAGCGGGAAAATCGGTTTGCAGGATCATGGAAATGAAGTTGCATTCAGAAATTTAAAAATCAGAGAGATGAATTGATTTGTCTATTCTTTGATTCTTTCATAATTTTCAGCCTGCGAGTATTGCCCGTTTGCATCTACCGAAATCTGGCTGTAGTGGTCATTCGAGATTTCTAATTTGAATTTAAAAACCCGCATGGTATCAATGATTTTCATCATGGAAGAAGAACCGTATTCCAACGTTTCTTCCAACGTTTCACCTATCACCTTGAAGGAGCCGTAGCCAAACCATTCGGCTGAGTCTTTGGGTACATAACGCGTCCACATTACTTTTCCTTCGCTGTAGATTTTTATTTGTTTATATTCTTCGCTGGAAACGATGGTGTCTATGATATGGTTGTCTTCATAGATATGTATACTTTTCAATTTCCAAGGCCCTTCCAAGCTTGTTTTAGTCGATTGAGGCGGCCGGATGGAAATAAAACTCATCAGAAATAAGAGAAGAAGGCCGAAGATAGGAATTAATGTTGATTTCATGGTGAATAGTTTTTGGAGTTAGCATGCTGTATTTCAATATAAAATTAATAATTTATTTGAAAAATGATTCACAACAAACCAATTCTTTTTTCAGGCCTCCCCACTATTATTTATCAGCCCGATATAATTCAATAAAACTCAGCATTTGGACAAACTCAGCTAACTACCACAACTGTTTTTACCATCGGATAATCGCACTTCCCCAAGTGAATCCACTTCCGAAAGCTGCCAACACGACCAAATTCCCTTCTTTAATTTTTCCTTCTTGCCATGCTTCAGTAAGCGCAATTGGAATGGATGCAGCAGTAGTGTTGCCATATCGAACAATGTTGTTGTAAACCTGATCGTCACGCAAGCCGAATTTGTGTTGCACAAACTGTGAAATCCGCAAATTGGCTTGATGCGGGATTAATAAGTTAATGTCTTCTTTGGTGAGATTGTTCTTTTGAAGCCCTTCGTTGATGACTTCCACAAAACGCACAATCGCATTTTTGAATACAAACTGCCCGTTCATATAAGGAAAATAAGATTCATCATTCGGGTCGTTTTCTCGCAATATATCGCTTACCCAACGTTTCCCCATACCAGGCGCAACGAGCGAAAGCTCTTTGGCATGCTCTCCCTGCGAATGTAAATGGGTAGATAAAATACCTTTTTTAGCATCTTCTGACCTGCTCAAAACCACCGCTCCAGCACCGTCGCCGAAAATGACAGAAACACCTCGTCCGCGTGTGGTTTTGTCAAGGCCACGCGAATGAAGTTCAGAGCCGATAACCAATATTTTTTTGTACATGCCGGTTTTGATAAATTGATCGGCTACTGAAAGTGCGTATAGAAATCCGGAACACTGGTTACGGACATCGAGTGCACCTATGGTTTTGATATCTAAGGCTTCCTGCACCATGACGCCCGGTCCGGGGAAGTAGTAATCCGGGCTGAGAGTTGCGAAAATAATGAAATCAATCTCGTCTTTGTCGATGCCGGCGCGTTCGATGGCTATTTTTGCTGCTTCAGTTCCCATGGTTGAAGTTGTCTCGCCTGATCCCGGCTTCACCCAACGTCGCTCTTTAATTCCGGTGCGTTCCTGAATCCAAGCATCATTGGTGTCCATCAATTTTGACAATTCGTCATTAGTTACTATATTTTCGGGTACGTAATGGCCAAGCCCTATAATTCGAGATTGATACATGTGCAGTATTTTTATGTTAATTGTTTAAGGTTAAATAACACGGCAAGTTAATCAAATTTAAGTTTACTAAATGGCAGATTTGCAAATATTCATTTCAAAAAACGAAAAATTAGCCGGGTTCAAATTGAAATTCCTGAAAAATTTGTAGTTGGCTGCCAAATTTTAAACCGATCGATTGGCAAGTGTCAGGGTGCATATTTTGCATAATAGACTGGGCGATTTTATATGCTACTCTTTGAGTAATGTAATGTTTTTGATGCTGTGTTAGGATATGCAGATTCGATTCCATCAGGGTGGAAATGCTAACATGCCTAACGTTTAAAGTGTTGTATATCATTAATATAAGTTCTTTTATTTCTTATAAAAAAATATTAAATCACGGACTTGGTTCATTTAAATTATAAAATCAAATCATCTCAAAAAGAAAACCTCACAACTTCGTGGCTGTGAGGTTTCGATTTTTGAGAACGATACAAAGCAGTTTAGGCTATCTCAATCATTTTTTTGGGTTTTGGAAGTGCTTCCTTGCGTTTGGGCAAAGTCAAAGTCAAAATACCTTCTTTGTAAACAGCTTTGATGTGCGCTTCATCGACTGAATCAGGCAAAGTAAAAGAGCGTTTGAATGAAGAGAAGCCAAATTCTTTTCGGGTGTAGCGTTCTTCTTTGTTTTCTTCTACATTTTCAATTTTTTCTTCGGAAGAAATCGTCAAGATATTGTCGTCAACTTCGATGACAAAATCATCTTTTTTCTTACCGGGAGCTGCCAATTCCAAGGCAAAGTTACGATCTGTCTCTTTGATGTTGACGGCAGGGATTTCTAAGCCCATGGAAAGTTTACCGCCAAAAAAGTCTGGTTTCAAAAATTCATCGATAACAGATGGAAACCAAAAGTCGTTGTTTGTTTTTACGAGTGTCATGGTGTTTATGATTTAAAGGTTAGACATTTTATTGATTAGATAATCAATTTGCATTCCAATGGGTAAAACGCGACATTTTGACTTTATAGTGCTGGTATTTAATGACATAAAGTCAATTCGGGAGGTTGTAAATGACAAAATTACAGTTAGCTTTGATGGGGTAAAATTCCTTAATTTTGCATAAAACATTTGTATGCAACAAGAAACCATTGTCGCTTTGGCCACTCCTTCTGGTGCTGGTGCCATTGCCGTGATTCGCTTATCGGGTATAGATTCCATTTCGATAGCGTCTAAGGTGTTTCTATCGGTTTCCGGAAAAGACCTAACTAAGCAAAAATCGCATACCATTTATTTGGGGGATGTAGTTGATGGTGAAAAAGTATTGGATCAAGTGTTGCTCTCCATTTTTAGGAACCCATATTCTTATACTGGCGAGGATGTGGTGGAAATATCTTGCCACGGTTCTGTTTTTATTCAACAGCAAATCATTCAGTTATTAATCAGGCAAGGATGCCGCATGGCACAAGCCGGCGAATTCACCCTGAGAGCCTTCTTAAACGGCAAAATGGATTTGAGTCAGGCCGAGGCAGTCGCCGATTTGATTGCCTCAGACAACGAAGCAAGCCACCAAATAGCCATTCGGCAAATGCGCGGCGGGTTTAGCAATGAAATAGCCAAATTGCGGGAAGAGTTGCTCAATTTCGCCTCACTTATCGAACTCGAGCTCGACTTTGCCGAGGAAGATGTCGAATTTGCAGATCGCTCACAGTTCAAAGAGTTGCTGAATAGAATAGAGCATATCCTCAAGCGTTTGATTGATTCTTTTGCTGTGGGGAACGTCATCAAAAACGGCATTCCCGTTGCGATTGTTGGTGAGCCGAATGTCGGTAAATCAACTTTGCTTAATGCCTTGCTCAACGAAGAACGCGCCATTGTTTCAGAGATTGCCGGCACCACCCGAGATACCATTGAAGATGAATTGGTAATTGACGGCATCGGTTTTCGGTTTATCGACACCGCAGGCATTCGCGAAACAGCTGATCATATTGAGGGGTTGGGTATCAAACGCACTTTTGAAAAAATCGAGCAGGCACAGGTAGTTGTTTATTTGTTCGATGGTCTAAAGTTTAAAATTCAAAGTACTGATTACATCAATGAAATTGAAAAAGTTAAAAACAAATATCCACTGAAACCCCTCGTGATAACCATCAATAAAGTAGATCTTATCGAAGAGGCTGACATCAAATTAATTCGGGAACAACTAAAAACCTTAAACCTGAAGCTTGAAACCATTTCTGCTAAAAATAAAACAGGGATAGAGGAACTAAAAAGCAGCTTGCTTTCTTTTGTGAATACAGGTGTTTTGCGCAACAACGAAGCCATCGTGACCAATGTGCGACATTACGATGCACTGTTGAAAGCTTTGGAGGAAACTCAGAAAGTAAAGCATGGTTTGCAATCCGGGTTGTCATCCGATTTGATGGCTATAGATATTCGGCAGGCATTGTATCATTTGGGGGAAATAACAGGTCAAGTATCTAACGATGAGTTACTTGGAAATATTTTTGCCAATTTTTGTATCGGAAAGTAACTAGGCACAGTCATTAATTAAAAATTTATACAAAAAAATAGAAAGGTTTTTTTAAACCTAAACAACAATGTACCAGAAAAAAAATAGAAAAGCCATCTTAAAAAACATTTCATCAGTCGAAACATACGAGGTAAGGCATCCCGTTTTACGACAGGGGAAAACCATCGAAACTTGTTATTTCGAAGGGGATTTACTTCCTGAATCTTTACATTTAGGCTTGTATCTTGAAAATCGATTGGTCGGAGTAGCCTCTTTTCTAAAAAATAAGCACAAACTTTTTTTAGGCAATCAGTCCCAACTCAGAGGAATGGCTGTCCTGCCCGAATTTCAAAAAAACGGATTTGGCGAAATGCTTTTCACGGCTGGAGAAAAACAATTGAAAGAAAACAAAACAAACATACTTTGGTTTAATGCACGCGAGATTGCCAAAAACTTTTATTTAAAACAAAATTGTACCGTGATAGGCGAACCCTATGAAATAAAGGGAGTTGGGATGCACTTTTTGATGATAAAAGAATTTTCTTACAGCCTGTAGAAGATAAGATTTTAGCCAAATAAAAAATCCCGCGAGAGACGGGATTTTTTTGCTAATTCAAATAACAAATTTCTTTATTATTCTTTTTGAAGCAAACGCTTCGATCTTGTCAACTGTATATACGCTTAAATTCAAGAAATGTTGCATTCATTTAAAATATATAACAATATTTTAACGGTTGTTTAATATATTAACTAAAAAAATAGAATGAATAAAATACTTTAAATTTTTGTTGGATTATTTTTATAATGGATACGAAATGTTGGTTTTCGATACAATTCCGATTCGTACCTCATCGAAATCACTCAAACTGACGCATTTTGAATTAATCAAACCCAGGTTTTATATCATTCTCTTTTGAAAATTAATCTTGAAATCCGTCCTTTTCCTGCTGCAAAAGCTAGTGAATCGTTGGCAAACCGGATGGTATAAAAACCTTCCGGACTCAAGTTTTTCCATGTTTTGCCGCCATCTGCCGAATAATCGATTCCTTCACTCCCGATGGCAACCAATTCCTGCCCTTTGCTATCGGGGAGATATTGTACACACGACCGATAGCCCGGATTTCTTCCTTCGCTCACCAACTGCCATGTTTTGCCGCCGTCTTTTGTGACAGCTTTGTTGCCCATATTTTTTTGTTTGGCATTCCAATCGCCACCAAAAATGATTCCGTTTTTTTCATCATCAAATGCGATGCTGTAAATTCCGGTCATACTTTTTCCAGAGATTATTGGTGTATCAAAAACTTCCCACGTTTTTCCAAAATCTGGCGTATGAAATACCCTTGCTTTTTTACCGCCACTGCCTATCCAAGCATGACTTCCAAATACGGAAACCGAAGTGTTACTTGCCGCAAATGCAGCTTCGCTATCTACTGTTTTTGGTAAATTTTCGCATGAAATTTTTCTCCAAGTAAGGCCACTGTTGGAGGTCAACAAAACGGAAAGGCAATTTTCGGTTGGGTCGCCAATCGCGATACCATTCAAGTCATCCCAAAAAACTATTGAATTGTAGAATACTTTTTTTCCCTCTTCCACATACACATCAGACATTAGCGAAACCTCGTTGCCATCAAAATAAGTTTTGTACAAGACAGCCGGATTTCCCGAACTTAATAAAAAAATAGAATTGTTGGTTTTTGCAATCGAGCGTATGACCAGTAAACTATCGTTGTACCTCAATTGGGCTATTTTTGGTGTGCTTCCAATCAAAGCACCAAATTTTCCTTGGTCGGAAGCAAACCAAAGTGTTGTGTCATTCCAAACTTCAATCGCACGAATACTAATTGTGTCTTCGTAAATGGTTTCAATTTTTAATTCGACAACGGATGTTTTTTTGTATTCTTTTTTGTTACAAGCAAGAATAGAAAGGAAAAGAAAAAATCCGGCAAAGTGTGATTTCATAGTGGGAAAAATTTATATGACAACGCGTATCAACTTTAAATAATATCTTTGCCAAAATACAAATAAATGAGGCTTCATAGAAATCTGGTTTTTGCTTTAATTGACGGGTTGGATTTTATTTTTAACCAAGGAGAATATGCAGACAAAGTGGTTGAGCGTTTGCTCAAAAGGGACAAACGTTGGGGAGCGCGAGACCGCGGATTTGTGGCTGAAACCACTTACGAAATTGTCCGTTGGAAAAGATTATATGCAGAAATAGCCGAAGTAAAAGCACCTTATGACAGAGATAAACTTTGGCGGATTTTTGCCGTTTGGGCTATCTTGCGGGGAATCAAACTGCCCGATTGGAAATATTTTGAAGAAACACCGGTCAGGCGTATCAAAGGGCGGTTTGATGAACTTTCCAAAATCAGAAAATTTAAAGAATCCATTCCTGATTGGCTCGATGAATTGGGCGAAAGAGAGTTGGGAGAAACGGTTTGGACAAGAGAAATAGCGGCACTCAACCAACCCGCTGATGTAATTTTAAGGGTGAACACTTTAAAAACCAACAAAAAAGAATTGAAAGCCCTTTTACACCAATCCGAAATTGAAACAGATTTTATAGAGGGTTATCCGGATGCTTTAAAACTGAAAGAGCGCACGAATGTTTTCCAAACGGAAGCTTTCAAAAACGGTTTTTTTGAAGTACAGGATGCCTCCTCTCAATTGGTGGCGCGTTTTCTCGAAATTGAACCGGGTATGCGAATAGCCGATACTTGCGCAGGAGCCGGAGGCAAAGCTTTACATTTAGCTTCTCTGATGGAAAACAAAGGGCAAGTTATCGCCATGGATATCTATGAAAAAAAGTTGATTGAACTCAAACGTCGCGCCAAACGAGGCGGTGCTCACAACATCGAAACGCGTGTCATCGATTCGACCAAAGTGATTAAAAAATTGGAAGAAAAACTCGATCGCGTGTTGATTGATGCGCCTTGCAGTGGCTTGGGCGTGCTGCGCAGAAACCCCGATGCCAAATGGAAACTGCAACCGGAGTTTATCGATAACATCCTAAAAACACAAACTGAAATTTTAAACAATTATGCTCGAATGGTCAAGCCGGGAGGTAAATTGGTCTATGCCACTTGTTCCGTTCTTCCATCGGAAAATCGCGCTCAAGTTGATAATTTTCTTCAATCGGAGGCTGGAAAATCATTTGTTTTGGAAATGGATAAAAAAATATTTCCTTCCGAAGGTTTTGATGGGTTTTATATGGCGCGGCTCAATCGAAAATAGTTAATTCGACGGATACTCCCAGTTGGTTTGAAAAAAATTAAAGCAATTTTGATTTTATTTTTTTAGATAAAATTATATATTCGCAGACCAAATTTTTAACTTTTAGCTTTATTTATATGAAATTACGATTACTCTCGTTCTTATTCTTTTTTTCTTTTTTTCTTAGCGCCCAGCAAGCCTATTACAACGACGTAAATCTCACCCTAACCGGGATTCCGCTTCGCGATGCATTGGCAATCAAAGTCATCAACACACACACCAAAGTTTTATCTTACACACCCGGCGTGTGGGAAGCAGACCGCATTGTTGACCTTGACCCCGACGATCCTACGCAATCTAAAGTTTTACTGATTTACGGCTATAACGATGCCGATGCAAGTGTTATCAATGACCGAACCCGCGACAAAAACAACAACGGAGGTGGAGTCGGCCAATGGAATCGTGAGCATACATATCCCCAATCTTTGGGCGGGTTTACTACCAGTCCGGGACCTGGAACGGACATCCATCATGTGCGTGCTTCTGATGTACAATTTAACGGACAGCGCAACAACACACCTTACGCTGATGGTATGGGAAATGCAGGACCTTCAAATGGTGGATGGTATCCCGGAGATGAGTGGAAAGGCGATGTTGCCCGTATGATGATGTACATGTATATCCGATATGGCAACCAAACAAAGCCGACCGGAGTAACCCTTGGATCAACCAACTCCGTTGACCCCAATATGGTCGATTTGTTGCTTCAGTGGAACGCAGAAGACCCAGTTTCACTAGTAGAAGACAACCGAAACAATTATTTGGAAAATGCTGCAAACACCTATGGACAAGGCAACCGCAATCCGTTTATAGATGAACCCTTCTTGGCTACCCTCATTTGGGGTGGTACGCCTGCAGAAGACCGATGGGGCATTTTTACCGGTACTCCCGATACAACAGCGCCTTCTGTACCAACCGGATTGGCAGCTTCCAACATCACCACTTCAAGTGTGGCACTGACTTGGAACGCATCTACTGATGACGTGGCCGTCACCGCTTACGAAGTTTTTAGAAATGGTGTATCTATCGGAACAACAGGAAGTTTAACATTTACTGCTTCCGGCCTGACTCCCTCTACATTGTATTCTTTTACAGTCGCTGCCAAAGACGCGGCAAATAATTCTTCAACCCAAAGTACTGCTTTGCAAGTCACCACACTTGCCGGAACACCTGACACCACTCCACCCTCTGTTCCCATGGGCTTATCAGTTTCTAATATTACTTCGTCAAGTGCGACGGTAAGTTGGAACGCTTCCACAGACGATACAGGCGTTGCGGGTTATGAGGTTTTCCAAGATGGCGTATCACTGGGCTTTACAACTTTCTTAAGTATGTCCGTAGTAGATTTATTACCTTCTACTACCTACACTTTTACGGTTACAGCTTTTGATGCCGCAACCAACACATCCGTCCCAAGTACAGGATTGCAAGTTACTACTGCCGCCGCCTCCGGAGGTGGTGCTTCTGAACTGTTTTTCTCCGAGTACGTAGAAGGTTCTTCTAATAATAAAGCATTAGAAATCGCAAATTTCACAGGTGCTGCGGTAGATTTATCGGTTTATACGATTCAAAAACAAGTGAATGGTGTCAATGCTTGGGGCGGATCCTATTCATTCACAACTCCTACTTTAGCAGACGGAGCCGTTTTGGTGGTTGTAAATAGTTCATCAAGTGCACCACTATTGGCTTTGGCCGATGAATCTAGAGCTGGAGCACCGCTTGATTTTAACGGGAATGACCCTGTTGGTTTGTTTAAAAATGGTATTTTGATTGATATTATTGGGACATTCAATGGTGGATCGGCAAACTTTTCCGTCAATGAAACCCTGCGCAGAAAACCAACCATCACCTCACCCAACACCACTTTTAATAAAACCGGTGAATGGGATGTTTTTGCAACAGACACTTTTGGTGATTTAGGCACACATACCATAACTACTTTATCTGTAACAGGTATTATTCAAAATAATTTTAGAATCTATCCCAATCCAACCAATCAAGGTACAGTTTTCATTCAATCTGATCATATTGTTGAAAAGTTGAGTGTTTACAATCTATTGGGACAATTGGTCAAAGAAGTAAAAGCACCCAAAGAAAATCAACCCATTTCGTTGAACAATCTTTCTAAAGGTGTTTATTTAGCTAAAATCACTTTTGAAGGAAATAAGTACGCTACCCGAAAAATTGTGATAAACTAAAATTCTTCTCAAAAACTTTCTGCGGAAATACGTACTTTTGATGGCGTATTTCCGTAAGTTTTTATCAATGATTTATTTTTTTGAAAATCAAAACCGTACGGTTTATGCCGTACAAACTTTTTCTCCTCTTTCAAGTGCCGATTTTTCGAAATTAGCCTGGCTTTTCAACGGCAAACTGATGACCGCTGAAAATGAAGAAAATTCTCAAATATCTATTGATGCCTTTTTTGTAGGACCTCGGGCTGCCATGGTAACTCCTTGGAGTACAAACGCGGTAGAAATTACCCAAAACATGGCCATTGAAGAAATCATCAGAATCGAAGCTTTCGAAAAAGTAGATGAAACCTTACAAGGTTTCGACCCGATGCTCTTTCAGAAATACACCCAACTCAATCAAGATATTTTCGATATTCACCTGCAACCCGAATCGGTTTTAGAAATTGAAAACATCGCGGCTTACAACCAAAAGGAAGGTTTGGCATTGAACGATGACGAAGTGGATTATTTAGAAAAACTTTCGTTGAAATTGGGCAGAAAACTGACAGATTCTGAGGTCTTCGGATTTTCGCAAGTGAATTCTGAGCACTGCCGCCACAAAATTTTCAACGGTACTTTCGTGATTGACGGTCAAAAAAAACCGAGTTCTCTTTTCAAACTCATCAAAAAAACTTCCGAAGCAAACCCCAACGATATTGTTTCTGCTTATAAAGACAATGTGGCCTTTGTGAAGGGACCTAAAGTGACGCAGTTCGCTCCAAAATCGGCCGACAAACCCGATTTTTACCAAGAAAAAGATTTCGATTCGGTACTTTCGTTGAAGGCAGAAACCCATAACTTTCCTACTACAGTTGAACCCTTTAATGGTGCGGCAACCGGTTCGGGCGGTGAAATCCGCGACCGTTTGGCAGGTGGTCAAGGCTCGATTCCGCTTGCGGGAACAGCGGTTTATATGACTGCCTATTCGCGACTCAATAATGACAGGCCATGGGAAAACGGCATGCCTGCCAGAAAATGGCTCTACCAAACCCCTTTGGATATTCTCATCAAAGCTTCCAACGGTGCGTCCGATTTTGGCAATAAATTTGGTCAACCGCTGATTGTGGGTTCTTTGTTTACATTCGAACACGAAGAACACAACCGCAAACTCGGTTTCGACAAAGTGATTATGATGGCCGGCGGCGTGGGTTACGGCAAAGCCGATCAGGCACAAAAACACGCACCCAAACCAACCGATGATATTGTCTTGCTCGGTGGTGACAACTACCGTATCGGGATGGGTGGTGCGGCAGTTTCCTCAGCCGATACGGGCGAATTTCACAGCGGTATCGAACTCAACGCCGTGCAGCGTTCCAATCCGGAGATGCAAAAACGTGTGGCCAATGCCGTTCGCGGTATGGTAGAAAGCGATGTGAACCCCATTATTTCCATTCATGACCACGGCGCAGGCGGACACCTTAACTGTTTGTCGGAATTGGTGGAAGATACTGGTGGAATCGTTGATTTAGACAAGCTTCCCGTCGGAGACCCAACACTTTCTGCCAAAGAAATCATTGGGAACGAATCGCAGGAACGCATGGGCTTGGTTATTGCCAAAAAAGACACGGAAACCCTCAAAAGAATCGCCGAGCGGGAACGTTCGCCTTTTTATATCGTAGGCGAAGTGACCGGCGATTATCGGTTTGTGTTTCAATCCAAATCAAAAGACGTAAAACCCATGGATTTGGCATTGTCTGAAATGTTCGGCAGTTCGCCTAAAACTTTTATGCACGACCAAACGGTAGATAGAAAATACAGTGATTTAGAAAATCGAACTGAAGTAGGGTTTTTAGTAAATGGCACAAATATTTTTGACCAAGTTAAAAATGTTTTAAGACTCGAAGCCGTAGCCTGCAAAGATTGGCTGACCAACAAAGTCGATCGATGTGTGGGCGGACGCGTGGCGAAACAGCAGTGCGCCGGACCGCTGCAACTGCCGCTGAACAACCTTGGCGTGATGGCATTGGATTATAAAGGCAAAAACGGCATCGCCACGTCTATCGGCCATTCGCCCGTGTCTGCGTTGATTGATGCCGCCGCCGGGAGCCGAAACAGCATAGGTGAGGCTTTGACCAATATTCTTTGGGCTCCGCTCGAAAACGGAATCAAGAGCGTGTCGCTATCCGCCAATTGGATGTGGCCATGCCGCAACGAAGGTGAAGATGCACGTTTGTATGAAGCTGTGCAGGCTTGCTCGGATTTTGCCATTGCGTTGGGCATCAATATTCCCACAGGGAAAGATTCACTGTCGATGAAACAAAAATACCCGGATAGCGATGTCATCGCGCCGGGAACGGTGATTATTTCCGCTGCCGGGCATTGTTCCGATATTCAAAACGTGGTGGAACCGATTTTCCAAAGAAACAGCGGGTCGGTTTATTACATTAATTTTTCACAAGACGATTTTAAATTGGGCGGTTCGTCTTTTGCTCAAACCCAAAACAAGGTAGGCGAAGAAACGCCAAATATCCGCGATGCGGCATTTTTCAAAAAGGCTTTCGAGACCATACAACAGTTGATTAAGGAGAAACAAATTGTAGCCGGTCACGACATCGGCAGTGGTGGGCTCATCACGACTTTGTTGGAAATGTGTTTTGCGGACACACATTTGGGAGCGCAAATCAGTTTCAAAAATTTTCAAGAAAAAGATTTGATTAAAATACTATTTTCAGAAAACATTGGCATTGTGGTGCAAGCGAAAAATGATGTGGTTTTTGAAGCCAAACTCAAGAATGAAAAAATCGAATTCTTCAAAATCGGAACGGTTGATTCTCGGGAAATTTTATCCATCGACGGGCATGTATTCGATACTCCGCAATTCAGGGACCTTTGGTTTGAAACCTCCTACTTGTTAGATCGTCACCAAACCCAAAACAACAAAGCGGCTGAGCGGTTTGAAAATTATAAAAATCAAAAGTTGGTTTATGAATTTCCGAAGCAATTTACGGGTGATTTAATAAGGTTTGAAGACGCGGGAGGCTTCTCGACTGCGCTCGAAGTGACAGAAGAAAAAAAAGCTACGCACGAAATTACAGAAGTAAAAGAGTCAGCACGAGAAGTAAAAAAACCAAAAGCAGCCATCATCCGCGAGAAAGGTAGCAACAGCGAGCGGGAAATGGCCAACGCTATGTTTTTGGCGGGTTTTGATGTGAAAGATGTTCACATGACCGATTTAATTTCGGGCCGGGAGACTTTGGAAGATATCCAGTTTATCGGAGCGGTGGGCGGATTTTCCAATTCCGATGTGTTGGGTTCCGCCAAAGGTTGGGCAGGCGCATTTTTATACAACGAAAAAGCCAACACGGCACTCAAAAATTTCTTTGCACGCGAAGACACGCTTTCGGTGGGTATCTGCAACGGTTGCCAACTGTTTATGGAGTTGGAGTTGATTCATCCGGAGCTGGAAGTTCACGGCAAAATGCTACACAACGATTCGCACAAACACGAGAGTATTTTCACTTCAGTGAAAGTGCAAGAAAATCATTCGGTGATGCTTAAAACCTTAGCCGGAAGCACTTTGGGCGTATGGGTTTCGCATGGCGAAGGCAAATTTAACTTGCCCTTGGCAGAAGAAAATTATCACATTGTAGCCAAATACGGATATGATGCTTATCCGTCCAATCCGAACGGTTCGGACTACAACACGGCTATGCTGTGCGACAAAACCGGCAGGCATTTGGTGATGATGCCACACATAGAACGATCTACTTTCCCGTGGAATTGGGCGTATTACCCTAAAGATAGAAATGATGAGGTTTCGCCATGGTTAGAAGCCTTTGTCAATGCGCGGAAGTGGATTGAGGGGAAATGAGTCTCATGAATAATCATCATTTAATTTCTATGGACGATTTTGTACGTGTAGGTTTAGAAATGTTTCATGTTTTTTGAAAATTAATCACGCAGGGGTTTCCCATCGTAAACCGGGGTCTAAATCTGAGAGAAGGAGCGCGGATTTTTGATATGTAAGCTTAGAGAGAGTTTCTAATTATAAGGGAGCAACTATTTTCAACAAGCCTTTTACTTCTGTTTAATATCATATTTGCTAATGTCTGCCCCATTTTAATAAAGTCTGTTGAAATGGTAGTAATTCCATTATCCACGACTTCTTTTAAGGTCGAATCATTGTAAGAAATAATTCCTATTTCATTGCCAATTTTTAGATGCTTACTTTTTGCATTTTTCACTATTTGAACTAAGTCTCTGTCATCTGGAGTGATATAAATTTCACCGGTCTTAAAGATGAATTAAAGCCAATCTAAACAGATACCAAGATTTTATAAATAAAATTTAAAATAGATTTGAGTCTATATAATATTTATCAAATGAATAAACGCCTCATCCGAGAAACGAGTACATTTTTCAAAGAAAAATTCAACCAAGCTTCATCTTACCATATTTTATCTCCCGGCCGGATAAACCTTATAGGTGAACACATTGACTATAACGATGGTTCGGTTTTGTTGGGGACTATAGACAAAATCGTCTGTTTTGCCATTTCAAAATCCAATACAGATGTATCATCCATCATTGCAAAAGACTTAGGCGAACGCCTATCTTTTCGATTGCATGACAACAGCCCGAAGGAAAAGGATGGTTGGATTGGGTATTTCTATGGAGTTCTTGATGAATTAAAAAAAAGAACACTTCGGATAGAAAATTTTAATCTTGTTTTCAGCAGCAATATTCCAATGGGGTCAGGATTATCCTCATCTGCGGCTTTGGAATGTGGCTTTGGTTTTGCCCTGAATGTGTTGTTTGATTTAAAACTGACAAAACTTGAAATCGTCAAAATAGGACAGCAAGCTGAAAATAATTTTGCAGGTGTCAAATGCGGGATTATGGATCAATTTGCCAATATCTTTGGCCAAAAAAACCACATCCTCAAACTCAACTGCCATACTTTGGAAACGGAATACCACCGCTTGCAGCTCGATGAATACAGTCTAGTACTTTTAAATAGTGGTGTCAAACACACGCTACTCGATTCGTCTTATAACAACCGCAGGGAAGAATGTGCGCAAGGATTGGCCGCCATCAAAAAACATTTTCCTCAGGTGAATACTTTCCGCAATTGCACGGAAAATCAACTGTATCAAATAGAAAATGAACTGGAAAAAACCATTTTTAAACGTTGCCTCTACGTAATTCAGGAAATCAACAGAGTGCCGCAGGCGTTTGATGCTTTAAAAAAGCGGGATTATGATAAACTTGGCAAGTTGTTATACAAATCTCACAAAGGATTAAATGAATTATATGAGGTAAGTTGCTCGGAATTAAATTTTTTGGTTGCACATACTTTTGACGAATCCGGCGTTTTGGGTGCCAGAATGATGGGTGGCGGTTTCGGTGGTTGTACCATCAATTTGATAAGAAAAGACTGCGAAACAGCGTTCAAAACTAAAATAAAAATAGCTTATGAAAAAGAATTTAACATCCCACTCCACAGCTATCAAGTGAATTTGTCCAATGGAACAAGCTGCATACAAGTTGAACAAATAGCCACTTCGTCATAATCTTAAAAAACATGAAATCCTTTAACAGAGAAGAACATCCACACAGACGATACAATCCACTTTTAGACGAATGGGTCTTGGTATCGCCACACCGCGCCAAACGTCCTTGGCAAGGGCAACAAGAAAAAATCAATGCAACCGTACTTTCCGGCTACGACGAAAATTGTTACCTCTGTCCAGGCAATCAACGCTCGAATGGAACTCAAAATCCTAATTATCGAAAAAGCTACGTCTTCGACAATGATTTTCCGGCACTTTTGAACGAAGAAATGACGAGTGACCAAACCGATGCTTCTCCTTTTTTCAAATCAAAACCCGAGCGCGGTATCAACAGAGTGGTCTGTTTCTCACCTGAACACAACAAAACCATTCCCGAAATGCCATTGGATGAAATCCAAAACATAATACATACATGGATTGCACAGTACAAAGAACTTGGAGCTTATGATTTTGTGAATTATGTTCAGATTTTTGAAAACAAAGGCAGCATCATGGGTTGTAGTAACCCGCATCCACACGGACAGATTTGGGCACAGTCTTCCATACCGACGCAAGTAAGGAAAACACAAGAAAACTTATCCCATTACTTTAATAAATCTAATAAAAGTCTCCTGTCTGACTATTTGAAAGAAGAACTCATTGCAAAAGAACGTATTGTTTTTGAAAACGAACATTTTGTGCTTTTGGTGCCGTTTTGGGCGGTTTGGCCTTTTGAAATATTGATTGTCAGCAAACGTCATTTTGGAAATATTGCCGAGATGATCCGAGAAGAAATACAGTCTTTTGCAGAGATTTTAAAAATAACTACAATAAAATTTGACAACATTTTTGAAACTACGTTCCCGTATTCAGCCGGTATTCATCAGTCTCCAACCGACGGTTTGCTCCATCCCGAATGGCACTTTCACATGCATTTTTATCCGCCTTTGTTGCGCTCTGCTACGGTAAAAAAATTTATGGTAGGCTACGAAATGCTGGCTGAACCGCAAAGAGATATCACACCCGAAAAAAGTGCCTTACTTTTAAAAAATATTTCGGATATTCACTACAAAATAAAGAACTTGTAAAAATGAGTAAAAAAATCCTCATCACAGGCGGACTCGGCTACATCGGGTCGCACACGGCCGTTGAATTAATCAACGAAGGCTATCAGGTTGTCATCCTCGACGATTTGTCCAATTCGAGCCTCGATGTGCTTGACGGCATTGAGCAAATTACCGGTGTCCGCCCTGAGTTTGTCAAGGTGGACATGCGAGACAAACAGGCGCTCAACCAATTTTTTGACAATTATCAGGTTGACGGCGTGATTCACTTTTCTGCATTCAAAGCAGTAGGAGAGAGTGTCGAAAAACCTTTGGCGTATTACGAAAACAATCTCAATGCTTTGGTGTATCTGCTGCAGGAACTTACCGTGCGTAATATTCGTCCGTTTATTTTCAGTTCCTCTTGTACCGTTTACGGTCAGGCAGATGAACTTCCGGTGACGGAGAAAGCACCTGTCAAACCGGCCGAATCGCCCTACGGCTTCACCAAGCAAGTGGGAGAAATTATCATCAGAGACACTGTTCGTGCGACGAAACTGAAAGCCATTGCTCTGCGCTATTTCAATCCCATCGGAGCACATCCGACCGCAATTATCGGTGAACTGCCTTTAGGCATTCCACAGAATCTCGTACCGTTTATTACGCAAACAGCCATCGGCCTTCGAGCAGAGCTTTCCGTTTTTGGCAACGATTATCCCACACCCGACGGGACGGCCATACGCGATTATATTCATGTAGTCGATTTGGCAAAAGCGCATATTGCAGCCCTTGAACGGCTTCTGAATCAGTCTAACAAAGAAAATTTTGAAATATTCAACATCGGGACAGGAAAGGGAAGTTCCGTGTTGGAGGTAATCCAAACATTTGAAAAAGTAAGCGGACAAAAACTCAATTACAAAATTGTTTCCCGAAGGACAGGAGATGTTGTGGCAGCCTATGCAAATACTGCTTTAGCTAACAAAGAGTTGCGTTGGAAGGCCAAGTCTTCTTTGGAAGAAGCCTTGGCTTCTGCTTGGGCGTGGGAATTGAAAATAAGAGCTTAAAAACTCAAAAAAAATTGCAGTTGCACAATATTTGTCAAATTCGTAACATTACGGAAACAAATTAATGCAAAACGTATGTCTAAAAATAAACCGGCTTCCGAAAAAGAAAATTCTATTATAGACAATCCGCAATTAAGTATCTGGGAAGCTTTGATTCCGGTGGTTGCTTTGGTGGGTATGTTGGCATATAATGTATTGGCTGTTTACAAGGATGATGCACTAAATGGTTCTAACCAGTTTATTCTGTTGTTGGGTGGAGCCGTTGCAGCCATCGTCGGATTTCGTAACAAAGTTTCCTATGACAGCATGCTGGAGGAAGTAGCGAAAAATCTAAAATCTACCTCCGGAGCAATATTGATTCTCTTGATGGTAGGAGCTTTGTCCGGGACTTGGTTGGTGAGTGGCATCATTCCCTCGATGATCTATTACGGTTTGCAAATTCTCAACCCAACCATATTCTTGTTTGCCTGTGTGATAATCTGTGCTATTATTTCAATTGCGACGGGGAGTAGTTGGACAACTTCTGCCACCGTTGGGATAGCCTTGGTTGGCATTGGAAATGCTTTAGGAATTCCTATGGGCATGACAGCAGGAGCCGTGATTTCAGGTGCCTATTTTGGTGATAAGATGTCACCATTAAGTGATACCACCAATTTGGCTCCCGCCATGGCCGGAACCGATCTTTTTACACATATTCGCTACATGGCGATAACGACAGTCCCGAGTATGATATTGACGCTTGTTATCTTTCTGCTTATCGGTTTCAATTTAGATACAACAGGAACACCCGATACGAAGTCAATTCTTACTTCTATCAATGAGGTGTTTTATGTTTCTCCTTGGCTTTTTTTAGTACCTGCTATTGTTATTTTTATGATAGTCCGAAAAACCCAACCACTGATAGCGCTGTTGGTTGGCACACTTTTAGGAGGAGTTTTCGCTTTGATTTTTCAGCCCGATTTGGTGGTGAAAGTAGCTGAAGGCAGTCTGTTTGATTTTAAAACTGCATACAGCGGCGTGATGAATGCCATAACAATAGAAACCAATATTGCAACTTCCAATCAAGAACTCAATGACCTTTTTACTGCCGGCGGCATGAAAGGAATGTTGGGAACTATTTGGCTCGTAATCTGCGCGATGGTTTTTGGCGGTGTGATGGAGGCTATAGGCGCGTTGGCTCGCATCACTGATTCTCTTTTGAGAATGTTTCATACGGTTTTCGGGCTTTTTGCCAGTACCGTCGCGAGTTGTATCGCTTTAAACGTGACCGCTTCCGATCAATATTTGTCCATCGTTGTCCCGGGCAGGATGTTTGCCAAAGCCTACAAGGATAAAGGCCTTGCACCCGAAAATTTGAGTAGAACGTTGGAAGATTCCGGTACGGTAACTTCTGTTTTGGTTCCTTGGAATACTTGTGGAGCTTATCAAAGCGGAGTGTTGGGTGTGGATACGTTGTCCTATCTGCCTTATGCGTTTTTCAACATCATCAGTCCGTTTATGACGTTGACTTTTGCTCTTTTTAATATCAAGATTAAACTATTAGTTTCTAATATTAAAAAATAGGGAAGCTATAAGCAAAATCTATTTTTAAATAAAATTTAACCATTACTTAAATCAGTTAGTGGTTTTTTTATTTGTAATTTTACCTGATTTATCTATCGAAAAAAGTTGATAAATTAAGTATTATAACAACAAAATAAATATTCATGGAACATTCAAACGACCTTAGCAAGTGCCCATTTAATCAAAAAGAGGACATTGTGAAACCCGGTACAAACAACCAAGATTGGTGGCCAAAATCATTAAACTTAGATATACTGCATCAGCACGATACTAAATCAAACCCATTGGGTGTCGATTTCAATTATGCTGAAGAATTTAAAAAATTGGATTTAGAAGCGCTGAAAAAAGACTTAAAATCCTTTATGACCGATAGTCAAGAATGGTGGCCAGCCGATTGGGGGCACTATGGCGGATTGATGATCCGCATGGCTTGGCATTCTGCAGGAACGTATAGGATTTCAGATGGCCGTGGAGGAGCTGGGACTGGAAACCAGCGATTTGCACCTCTTAACAGTTGGCCGGATAATGGAAATTTAGATAAAGCTAGAAGGCTTTTATGGCCTATTAAAAAGAAATATGGGAATAAAATATCATGGGCAGATTTAATAATTTTAGCAGGAAACATGGCCTACGAATCCATGGGATTCAAAACTTTCGGATTTGCCGGCGGACGTGAAGACATCTGGCATCCTGAAAAAGACGTGTATTGGGGAGCTGAAAAAGAATGGTTGGACGCAACAAAAAATCGATATAACGACGATAAAAACCGCGAATCTTTAGACAATCCGTTGGCTGCGGTTCAAATGGGATTAATTTATGTAAACCCCGAAGGTGTTGACGGAAATCCTGACCCACTAAAAACCGCTATTGATGTTCGTACAACCTTCAAACGGATGGCTATGAACGATGAGGAAACAGTCGCGTTGACTGCCGGTGGGCACACTGTTGGAAAAGCGCACGGAAATGGAGACGTTTCAAAATTAGGAAGAGAGCCGGAAGCGGGTGAAATACACGAGCAGGGCCTTGGATGGCATAACCCCAAAGGAAATGGTAATGCCGGAGATGCAGTTACAAGTGGATTAGAAGGTTCATTTACTACCCATCCTACCCGTTGGGATTATGAATATTTCCATTTATTGCTAACATACGATTGGGAATTAAAGAAAAGCCCGGCTGGAGCTTGGCAATGGGAACCTGTCAATATCAAAGAAGATGATAAGCCTATCGATGCCCATAATCCTTCAAAAAGAAACAATCCGATTATGACAGATGCCGACATGGCGATGAAAATGGATCCCGTTTATAGAAAAATTTCAGAACGTTTTTACAAAGATCCAAAGTATTTTGAAGAAGTATTTGCAAGGGCATGGTTTAAATTAACACATCGTGATTTAGGCCCGAAAGAACGGTATTTAGGATCCGATAGCCCAAAAGAAGATTTAATTTGGCAAGACCCTATCCCTAAAGTTAATTACACCCTATCCGGTGCGGAAATTGATGAGTTAAAAACCACCTTGTTAAGTAGTGGTTTAACCGGGGCAGAATTAATCAGTACTGCTTGGGATAGTGCGAGAACGTTTAGAGGTTCAGACTTTAGAGGTGGAGCCAATGGTGCGAGAATTAGATTAGCTCCGCAAAAAGAATGGGTTGGAAATGAACCAGAAAGGCTTCAAAAAGTGTTGAAAAAGCTAATCGAAATCCAAGCGGGTCTAAGTAAAAAAGTAAGTTTAGCGGATTTAATTGTCCTAGGCGGAAGTGCAGCTGTAGAAAAATCGGCTCAAGAAGGCGGATTTAATGTGAAAGTTCCCTTTCATGCAGGAAGAGGTGACGCATCACAAGAAATGACTGATGCTGAATCATTTGCAGTTTTGGAACCGACAAATGATGCTTTTAGAAACTTCATGAAAAAGGAATATGCCGTTAAACCCGAAGAATTAATGTTAGACAAAGCGCAGTTATTAGGGCTAACAGCACCGGAGATGACGGTTTTGATTGGTGGGATGCGTGTACTTGGCACCAACTATGGCGGAACAAAACAGGGTGTTTTTACCGATAATGAAGGTGTTTTAAGCAATGATTTCTTTGTAAATCTTACTGATATGAGGTACAATTGGAAACCCGTTGGGGAAAACTTATACAATATCGTCGATAAAAAATCAGGAGCCACAAAATGGACGGCAACTAGAGTCGATTTGGTCTTTGGGTCTAATTCTGTTCTAAGATCTTATGCCGAAGTGTATGCACAAGACGATAACAAAGAAAAATTTGTTCGCGATTTTGTTAAAACTTGGGTAAAAGTAATGAACCTTGACCGTTTTGACTTGAATTAAAATCCTTGACGATTATGAAATGATATCGAAACTTTAAAAAAGAAAAGATTCGCTGTGCCGGAACGAGAAGCGGCCGTCAATTTTGTGAATAAAGTTTTGTGAACTTAAGACCAATAATATTTTTTTGAATAGATAAACTGCCAATCTGCAACAGATTGGCAGTTTATTTGTAATTTGCAGTAAAAATTAAACAATCACAAGTATGGCAACTATCACACTCAAAGGAAATCCTATTCACACCTTGGGAGAACTTCCTAAAAATGGTTCAAAACCAAATGATTTTGAATTAGTTAAAAATGATTTATCAACTGTTTCGCTTAAAGATTTTGCGGGGTCAAACCTCGTGCTCAATATTTTCCCGAGCATCGATACCGGGACATGCGCAACATCGGTCAGGAAATTTAATGAATCGGCCGCAAAACTGAGCAATACCAAAGTGCTTTGTATTTCGAGAGATTTACCTTTTGCACAATCCCGATTTTGCGGTGCGGAAGGAATTCAGAATGTGCAGACATTGTCCGATTTTAATACAGGTTCTTTCGGGAAAACGTACGGTTTGGAGATTGTGGATGGCCCACTCAAAGGTCTTCATTCAAGGGCTGTTGTAGTTATTGATGCAACCGGAAAAGTGGTTTATACCCAACAAGTCCCGGAGATTGTGGACGAGCCGGATTACGCGGCGGCCTTAAACTCCCTTAAATAAATCATGCAAAAAAATCAGAGTTTCATCACCGGAAGGTTGTTCAGTTTTTACTATGCTTTCAAAGGTGCTTGGGTGTTGATTACAACAGAACACGCGGCCATGGTTCAGTTTGTAGCCGCGATTACCGTAACGATTATGGGATTCGTTTTCAACATCACAGCAACCGAATGGGCCTTACAAACATTAGCCATCGGAATGGTGATGGGTTCTGAAGGATTGAACACGGCTTTAGAAAAAATATCTGATTTCATACACCCTGATTATCACGAGAAAATCGGGCTAATCAAAGATGTGGCAGCCGGAGCTGTTTTTATTGTGGCTATCTGTGCTTTTGTTGTTGGATGCTTGATTTATATTCCAAAAATTTTATAATCAACTTTTACCTGTTGAAATCTTTAAGTATTATATTTATTCTTCTTTTGTTTACAAGCATCACAACTGCACAAGATGCCGATGCAGAACTCGTATTTCAACGAACAGAGGTGGTGGTAAAGAATGGCAAATTGACAAAAACGCATACCTACGAAATAACAATAAACAACCGAAGCGGAGAAGAGTTTACCGATGTGAGGATATACTTGTTAGGCTTGACCAAGGTGTCAAACATTGAGGCATCTATTAAAGACAGATTTGGCAATCTCGTCAAAAAATTAAACAGGAGCGATATAAAAGAAAGGAGCACGAGGCAGAGTTTCTCTTTTTATGAAGACGATATGGTGAAAGAATTTTCTCTCAAGCACAACGTTTATCCATACACTTTGACCTATACTTATCAGGAACAAGAATCTCAATTTTTGAACATCGAATATTGGCAGCCTGTACTCGGTCTTACAACCCCGACAAAGGAAGCTTTACTCAGGCTCGAAGTTCCGAAAAATTATAAATTTACGGTAACCGAAAATCTGATCAATCCACCAAAAACAGACATGCTTTCCCCTGATAAAAACATTTATACTTGGCACGCTGCCTATGATGGGAAAACTTAGGTAGAAAGATTGTCAACTGCCATTAATGAACAGTTACCAATTGTGAAAATCCTCCCCAAAGATTTTTATTTTGAAAAATCCGGAAGTTTAAAATCGTCGGTGGATTATGGCAATTGGCAATACAGCTTGCTCGAAGGCCTTGATGATTTGCCTGAAAGTGAAAAAGTGAAAATAAGTAAGTTGTTGGAAGGTGTTACGTAAACCAAAGAAAAAATTCGCAGGCTCTATCACTATTTGCAAGATGAAACCCGATACATCAATGTATCAATTGAAACGGGCGGGCTCAAACCACATCCATCCTCTTACGTTGCTCAAAACAAATATGGAGATTGCAAGGCACTTACCAACTATTTTAAGTCAGTATTAGACTATGCGAATGTCGCGTCCTACTATACTAAGGTTTTTGCGGGAAATCAGATCAGGCAGATAGACAAAGAAATCCCTTCGCAGCAGTTCAATCACGTCATCTTACTTGTTCCTGTTGAAAAAGACACGCTTTGGTTAGATTGTACAAGCGATTTGGCAATTCAATCATCTGGGTACTTTTACGCAAAACAGGGAAGTATTTGTAGTCGATAAAGATAACAGCCGATTCGTCCGGACACCGGCTCTTTCCAAAAACGATATTTTGGAGGTCAGAAAAATTGATTTTAAAAATTCGGAAGGACGTACTTTGGTAAACTTCAGCAACGCCTATCGCGGTAAAAATTTTGAAGATTTAGCTATGGTTGGGAAGCAATACAACGAAAACATAAATCGCACTTTCATAAGAGATTATTTCGTGGAAAAAGGGTTTGAATTGATGGAATACAAAATTCAGAATTCGCCGCGTGACTCGTTGTTCATCCAATTGGATTATACGGCTCGTTCCACCAATACTTTCAACCAATATGGAGGTGACATCGTTATAAACGTTCTCTCTTTTGCCATCCCTTCCATGGAAAAACCGGAAGAAAGAAAAAACCCTATCCAAATTGATTTTCCCAAGTTTAACGTGGACACACTGACTTATGAGATTCCGAAAAACTACGAACTCTCGCATTGCCTTGATAATGTGAATATTGAGACAAGCATCGGTACGTACCATACGGAATATGTGGTTTCCTCAGATTTAATCAAAGTAGTTAAATCATATTATTTGAAGGAAGGAGTTTACACAATCGAGAATTATGCGCAATTTTATGCATTTGTCAACCAAGTTAAAAATTTGGAAATGAACAATAAAATACAATTAGTTCAGAAGAAACAGTAAAGATTGTGTATGGTGATAATTTTGGCAATTATTAAGTCTAATAATATCAATAACAATACAGACATGAAATCAAAACTAATCCTCTATTTTATTTTAGTAATCTCGTTATCATCCAAAGGGCAAGAATTTTCAAAGGAATTCGGGAAATTAGGAAATGCAGAGGTAAACTTAACTCAATACACCAAGGATTCATCGGCCGAAGCAGTTGTTTTATTTGACATGGGCGAATCTTTATTTGCATCAACAGAAAAAACGGATTTGAAGTTGTGTACGAGCGAAGCACTCGAATCAAAATTCTTTCGGAAGCGGGACTGAAATACGCCGAATTTGAAATTCCCTACTATCGTGAAGGCAATATTTATGAAAAAATATATGATTTTGAAGGTTACACCTACAATCCGGTTGATGGAAAATTAGATAAAACTGCGGTAAAACTCTCTGATGCACATGATGAAAAAATCAATGAATCGTGGATACTTAAGAAAATTGCCATGCCGGATGTGAGAGTAGGCTCAATCATAGAAATCAAATATAGATTGATTTCTCAATATGTATTTAACCTCAGAGACTGGGAATTTCAATGGAAAATTCCGGTCGTTTTCAGTCAATACAAAGTAAAAATAATTCCTTTTTATTCCTATTCATGGTTGTTGCAAGGTGCCAACAAGTTTGATGTTTTGGAATCTTATGAAGACAAAGGATTTGACCGTAGATTTGGTCATGTTAGTTTCCGTGACATGATTCATATTTATGGCATGAAGGATTTACCCGCATTGAAAGATGAAGAGTTTATCACAACGCGCCAAGACTATATCATCAAATTAGATTTTCAATTGTCTCAAGTCAACCACCTCAACGGAAATGTAGAGAAAATTCTCACCACTTGGCCGAGTATGTTGAAGGGATTGATTAGCCATTCAGATTTTGGAAAATACATAGATAAAAGCCAAAAACTGGAAAAAAAATTACTCAATCAGGTGGAGCTCTCACAAATGACCAACCCCAAAAAATTTAACTACATAGTCAATTACGTGAAAGAAAATTTTAAGTGGAATGAGGATAGTGTTAAATATGCAACAAAAAACCCAAACGATTTTGTAAAAGACAAAATAGGCAACACTGCCGATATTAATCTTTTTTTGACAGGATTACTGAGAAGTTCCGGAATCGATGCAAACCCTGTTATTTTGAGTACACGTAACCACGGGAAAATAAAATACGACTATCCGTACAATCATTTTTTTAACTATGTGGTTGTTTTGGCAGATATAGACGGAAAGATAGTCCTCACAGATGCAACTGAAATAAATTGTGCAAACGATAGAATCCCTGCCAAAGCAATAAATGACAAGGGACTAATTGTTAAAAACCGAGAGCCGCAATGGATGCAACTGAAAAGTTTGATTCCATCAAAGGCACAATCAAATATTTTAGTTGAAATCAAAGATGATGTTGTTGAGTCTAAAATAGTGAAATCATATACAGAATATGATGCACTCAACATTCGAAATGAAATTGGGGAAAATACAGATAAAATCAAGGAATTCATCAATGAAGAAGGCTATACAATCGATGAGGCTTCTATCTCGGTATCTAACGCTGAAAAAATTACCGAACCCTATGTGCTGAAGTACAATATTAAAACAGCTATTGAAAAAATAAACGATAAAATTTATGTCTCACCATTCCTTCGAGAGCCTCTCGAATCGAATCCGCTAAAACAAAATACGCGAACCTATCCGGTAGATATGACTTATCCGATTATACGAGTTTACAATTCAATTATCACAATCCCGGAAGGCTATCAAATCGATTATATTCCACAAGAAAATGAAATTAAAAACAGCTTATTCGAATTATCTTATAAAGTTGTAAAGGAAGACAATAAGTTAAACTTAATTTTACAATACTATTTTAAAACATCTGAATATAGCACTGAGAATTACGATAGAATCAAATCCTATTTCTACGAAATTGTTAAAAAGGGAAATGAAAAAATTGTTTTGATTAAAACCTAAAGCAAGGTTTACATTTTATACCAATCTTAAATCACCGATTTAAGCCCCGAAATTTGGATATCATGGTGCGAAACGTTGTAAATTACTTTCCCTTTTTGGATGATTAAGAGTTGTGGCGATTCGTGTACGGCATGATACCTGATGGCGATTTCTTTAGATAAGTCTCTGTAAGCCAGCAAGTCTAAGAAATAGTATTTAGTGTTTTCCACTTCCGAGTCGAATTCGGACTCAAATCGTCTCAATACCGACCGGCTGATACCGCAACGGGTGCTGTGTTTGAAAATTACGACTGATTTATTTTCAGACAATTGATCGATTTCATCCAATTGTTGTGTTTCTGTGAGTTGAATCCAAGGAATCAAAACTGCGTCCTGATTCGAGTTGGATTTAGATCCTCCGAAAAAATTTTCTAAAAATCCCATGGCTTTTTTTTGTAAATTACTTAAATTTTCTTTCCGATTCTTGAATCGGTAAATCGTTGATGCTCGCGTATCTTTTTTTCATCAACCCGTTTTCGTCAAATTCCCAATTTTCATTCCCGTAAGCCCGAAACCAATGGTTGTTTTTGTTTCTGTATTCGTATTCAAACCTAACTGCAATGCGGTTTTCGTGATGCGACCAATATTCTTTTTTTAATTTATAATCCAATTCCATTTCCCATTTTCGTGTCAAAAATTGCCTGATGGCTTCACGTCCGTTTATGAATTCCGTCCGGTTTCGCCATTCGGTATCTGGCGTATAAGCCAAACTCACTTTCTCCGGATTTTTGGAATTCCACGCATCTTCGGCAGCTTGTATTTTTTGTTTGGCAGTTGCTTCAGTAAAAGGAGGAAATGGAGGTCTTTGTTCCATTGTTTTAGTTTTAGTGTTTTGACGATATACACCTTATTTTCTTTCAGTGATTTTCGACTTTTGTTTATGTCAAATTGGCTTATAAATCAGGTTTTTAAACGACAAACTGTCTGCTATTTCATTTGGGAACGAACTTTGCGAATCGTCTTCTGCAAAGTTACTAAATATAATGAAAATGAACTTAGATAAATTTACCATAAAATCGCAAGAAGCCTTGCAGACTGCGCAACAAATCGCGCAAGAAATGGAACATCAACAAATAGAAAACGAACATTTGTTCAAGGCTCTCATACTAATTGATCAATCCGTACTGCCTTTTCTGTTTAAGAAACTAAATGTAAATACCGGCCTTATCGAGCAACTGCTCAATGCCACACTCAAAGGGTTTGCCAAAGTTTCGGGCGGTCAGCAAATGCTTTCAAGAGAAACTTCCTCAACGCTTGTTGAAGCTTCTAATTTAGCCAAAATAATGAATGATGAGTTTGTCTCTATAGAGCATCTACTTTTGGCATTGCTCAAATCTAAAAGTAAAATTGCTCAAATTTTCAAAGACCAAGGCATCAACGAGAAGGATTTAAAAGAAGCGATTGCGCAACTTCGAAAAGGCGAACGCGTAACCACCGCAAGCGCGGAAGAAACCTATAATTCACTGAATAAATACGCAAAAAATCTCAATCAATTAGCCAACGATGGCAAGTTAGACCCTGTCATCGGTCGTGATGAAGAAATCCGGCGTGTGTTGCAAATATTGTCGCGCCGAACCAAAAACAATCCGATTTTGGTTGGTGAGCCGGGCGTGGGTAAAACGGCCATAGCCGAAGGCTTGGCACATCGTATTATACAAGGAGATGTACCTGAAAACTTGAAAAACAAAACTATTTTTTCACTCGATATGGGTGCACTCATCGCCGGAGCCAAGTACAAAGGTGAGTTTGAGGAACGCCTCAAAGCCGTTATTAAAGAAGTCACCAACTCCGATGGAAGCGTGATTTTGTTTATCGATGAGATACACACCTTGGTAGGAGCCGGTGGCGGCGAAGGGGCGATGGATGCCGCCAACATACTCAAACCAGCTTTGGCACGCGGTGAACTCCGGGCTATCGGTGCGACTACCAACAATGAGTACCAAAAATATTTTGAAAAAGACAAGGCACTTGAGCGTAGGTTTCAAAAAATCATGGTGGAAGAGCCCGATACCGAAAGTGCCATTTCTATCCTGAGAGGCATCAAAGAAAAATATGAAACCCACCACAAAGTCCGCATCAAAGACGAAGCCATTATCGCAGCGGTTTCCTTATCCAACCGATACATCACCAACCGGTTTTTACCCGACAAAGCCATCGATTTGATGGATGAGGCAGCTTCCAAATTGCGGATGGAAATTAATTCCAAACCGGAAGAACTCGATGTGCTTGACCGTAAAATCATGCAACTCGAAATAGAAATTGAAGCCATCAAAAGAGAAAAAGACGATGCCAAGCTAAAAGTGCTCAATTTGGATTTAGCCAACTTAAAAGAGTCTCGAAATCAAGTTTTTGCCAAGTGGCAAAGTGAAAAAGAAGTGGTAGATAAGATTCAACTTTTCAAAGAAGAAATTGAACGTTTCAAGTTGGAAGCCGAGCGTGCAGAGCGTGACGGCGATTACGGGAAAGTAGCCGAACTTCGATACGGAAAAATCAAAGATGCGCAGGTGCAGTTAGATAAATTTGAAGCACAATTGGCAGAAAATCAATCTGGAAGTTCTTTGATTAAAGAAGAAGTAACGGCAGAAGACATAGCCGAAGTTGTCGCCAAGTGGACTGGAATCCCAGTAACCAAAATGTTGCAAAGCGATCGTGAAAAACTCCTTCACCTCGAAGACGAGTTGCACAAGCGGGTAGTGGGGCAAGAAGAAGCCATTGTGGCGGTTTCGGATGCCATTCGCCGAAGCCGTGCCGGATTGCAGGATGCTAAAAAGCCCATCGGTACTTTTTTGTTTCTCGGAACGACAGGAGTCGGAAAAACCGAATTGGCAAAAGCCCTCGCCGAATATTTGTTTGATGACGACAATGCCATCACGCGTATTGATATGAGCGAATATCAAGAACGGCATGCTGTCAGCCGATTGGTGGGTGCGCCTCCGGGCTATGTAGGCTATGACGAAGGCGGACAACTCACCGAAGCGGTTCGCAAGAAACCCTATTCTGTGGTGTTGCTTGACGAAATCGAAAAAGCCCATCCCGACACTTTTAATATTTTACTCCAAGTACTCGATGAAGGCCGGTTGACCGACAACAAAGGCCGGTTGGCCGATTTTAAAAACACCATCATCATCATGACTTCCAATATGGGAAGCCAAATAATTCAAGAGAAATTTGATAATTTTAAGGGTGCAGTAGAAACCGCTGCCGAAGTGGCAAAAATAGAAGTGTTGAACCTGCTGAAGCAAACCATCCGACCGGAGTTCATCAATCGTATAGACGAAATTGTCATGTTCACCCCTTTAACGGAAAAAGACATCAAGCAAATCGTCCGATTACAGCTCAAAATGGTTGCCAAGATGCTGATGCAACAACAAATCACGTTGGATGCAACCGAAGAAGCTGTCAGTTGGCTGTCAGGAAAAGGTTTTGACCCGCAGTATGGAGCCAGGCCTGTAAAACGATTGATGCAACGGGAAATTCTCAACAAACTTTCCAAAGAAATCCTTTCCGGAAACATACGAACAGAAAGCGTGATACTCCTGGACTCTTTTAACAACGAATTGATTTTTAGAAATCAACCCGAAATTGCAGTTTAAGATGAAGCCCGGTTTGCAAAAGCCGGGTTTTTAATTTTTAAGTTTATTAATAAGTTTGCTGTCAAATTCTTTTTTTAATGCCGTCAATTCGGTTACATGGTCGTTCGGAACGGCAATCGAAAGTACATAATGGACTATTTTCCAAGTGTAGTTTTCCAATTTCAACACGCCCGAACCGCGGCAAATACCCATTTGGGTTTCCAACAACTCATCGAACCAAGCCATGTTTTCATTCACATAAATATGTCTTTCAAGCGGAGTAAAATTCCACGCTTTTCCACGATCAAAGTAAGGTTTAGCAAAAGCTTTGAATGATTCTCCTTCCCAGTATTCGGTGGCATCTGTACCGATAAAAATCGCATCTGGTGTCATCAACCTGAAATAGCCATCAAAATTTGCCTCCCCGGCAGCTTTGTGCCAGTCGTTTAGAACAATTTCAATTTGACTTTGTGCTCTTTCCTGTGCCGAAAGAACTTGAAAACTAACGAAAAGTAATGCAAAGAAAAATGTTTTTGAATTCATAACTAAACATTTATAACAGATTAAAATTCTAATTTTGCCAAATGACAATTACCTAATTAATAGTATCTAACAATTCGGGATTGGGCTGAAAAAGGTTCATTTTATTCAATTGAACATATAAGCCGTTGTGAGCCGTTTGAATTTCCTTTAAATCTTGATTAAACACTGAATCTGAGATGTCTGCATCAATCAAATCGTCTTGCAGTTTCATCACAAATGTCCGCATGACCTGCATCCGGCTGATAATTTTTTTGTCTTTGGCTGCTTTGGGAATTTCACCCTCAAAAAAAGTATTGGTAGCTTCCACCACCACGTCGTAATTATGCATTATTTCCCATTTGCTCTTGCCGAAAAAAGTGTTTAGGTATTTGTCATATTCGTCCAATGCACGCCATTCATTGATAATGTCAACCGAGTTTGGGAGTGGTTGCGGTTTGTGAAAATTTATTTTTGTGGTTGTGATTTTAGAAATGCTATCCTTTTTTGCCTGTGCAATTTTTGTGGCAGATTTTTTTTTATCAGATTGGCAGGCGATGGAAAGAAGTAAGAATAAAGTCAATAAGAAACGCATAAATAGAAGGCTTTGAATTGAAGTGACGGACAAAGATAATAAATATTAGCAACGCAAAATTGAATCTCGATTGAAGCTTCCCAATCAAGAATACCGATTATTGTGTTTGCTTTGGTATTTTTGCATAAAATTAAAAAGTAGATGGATTATTTTTCTTCCGGTTTTCGGTTAGGCATACTTGGTGGCGGGCAGTTGGGCAAAATGTTGTTGAACGAAACCCAAAAGTGGGATATCCAAACTGCCGTCTTGGATCCCTCTCCCGAAGCACCTGCCAAAGTGGGATGCAACCATTTTTCGGTCGGCGATTTGATGGATTTTGACACAGTTTATCAGTTCGGCAAACAAGCTGATGTGTTGACCATCGAAATCGAACACGTCAACATCGAAGCACTTGAGAAGCTTGAAAAAGAAGGCGTGTTGGTTTATCCGCAGCCGGCTGTCTTGAAAATTATTCAGAATAAAGCCCTGCAAAAGCTTTTTTATAGTACCCATCAAATCCCGACTACAGCATTTGAAATTTTTGAAAGCAGTTCCCATTTAAAAAATGCGATTTCAACTGGTAAAATTATCTTTCCTTTTGTTTGGAAAAGTACGCAGTTCGGCTACGATGGCAACGGCGTGAAGGTGGTTCGGCAGCTTTCCGATTTAGACTGCTTGAACGATGCGGCTTGCATAGCCGAAACCTTAGTTCCTTTCAAAAACGAGTTGGCGGTAATCGTTGCGCGCAATGCTTCCGGGGAAGTTAAAACCTATCCGGTGGTCGAAATGGAATTTCATCCCGATGCCAATCAGGTGGAATATGTAATTTGTCCAGCTCGGATTTCTTCGCAAGTAGCTGAAAAGGCACAAAAAATTGCACTTCAGGTATCAGAAGCTTTTGGAAATATCGGTTTGTTGGCGGTGGAACTGTTTCAGACACACAAGGATGTTATTTTGGTCAACGAAGTTGCTCCGCGCCCGCACAACAGTGGTCATTACAGCATAGAAGCCAGCCATACAAGCCAGTTTGAGCAACATCTGCGCGCGGTGCTCAACCTGCCATTGGGATCCACGGAAAGTTTAGCCGCTGGAGTTATGGTCAATTTGGTAGGCGAAGCAGGTTTTTCAGGGAATGTGGTGTATGAAAATATTGATAAAATATTAAAAATCGACGGAGTCACACCGCATATTTACGGCAAAAAACAAACTCGTCCGTTCCGAAAAATGGGCCATGTTACCATTGTCCATTCCGATTTGGCCGAAGCGAGAAAATTGGCAGAAATAGTCAAGAAAACAATACAGGTGATTGCTAAGAAGTAGAGGCTATTTAATGAATGCACTGATGTCGCACCTTTTCCCAACTCTTGGACAAAATCAAAGACTTAGCCATGTTTTTTGGTATTACCCACCAACGTAACTTTTTCCGTAACTTAAAAAAATGTTTTTTTATTTTTTTAAGTATCGATGGCGTGGGAGTTTTTTTTCCAATTGTTTTGCCAATATAATAGGCGGTATAGCCAAATATAATAATCAAAGCTAAAATTGAAAACATGAAAAATATAGAAAGGCATTTTAATAATTGTAAATAAGAATAAAGTTGATTTAACTTAAGAGATAATAAACTTTAATAACCTCGTTAAAACTGATAATTAATTTTTTACAACAAAATTTTGTTCTCATAAAACAATTTTTCTTCAAAAAGAAATAAAGATACTTGCTCAATTTCATTTCTCATTGTATCTTTGCAGTCCCATTTTTAAAAAAGAGGTTTTTTTTCAGGGAAATAGAGTTCTTTTAGATGGCTTTCAGCCCTTTAAAAAAAACCTTTAAAAAAGTATAAAAAAGATTTGGAAAGCAATAGAAAAGGGTTTTATATTTGCAC